>DBZV01000072.1:0-1722 GCA_002311865.1 Dehalococcoidia bacterium UBA1151 | reverse complement strand
GCGACCTTACTTTCCAGCCGTGGCTTTCTTTCAAGCATCCAGTATCCCTCCACTGTTATCTGAATATGTCGCCGCATACCTCCCGTCAATGCACCCCTTGGGGCAGTATAGCCTTAGGGGGCAAGGGGAGGAGTGGCAGTGAGCTGAGGCTATATCAGTTCTCACGACACACCTGCGCAGTTGGTGGGGTTGGCGAGGGTAGTACGGGCTGAGTGTTGCGGCTAGACAATGGCTATCGCATGGGACGCGGGGAGATTTGTGGGCTGGTTTGTGAATGACGAATCACGTGCTCAACGACTTGGGCGCAGCATCGACCTCCACGAGTCGAGTTGACAAAGAACCCGGCGTGTCAGTCAGGAAAGTTTTTTCAGCGTGGCGATGTGGGTTTCCAGTTCGTTGGCGTCGGCCCAGCCGATGAAGTAAAAACGAATCATCTCCACGGTTCGCAGCGTCGCTTTGCGCCCCGTCCACAACGCGATGAGCATGCAGATGATGATGGCCATGTAAACCTGAATCTCGATCCCGTTGCGGCGATGGCTTAATAGATGTCGGCAGCCGAGCACATGCTTGAAAAAACGAAAGAATATTTCCACGGCCCAGCGTTGACGGAAGATCAGCCCGATGACTTCCACCGGCGTGTCCATGCGATCGGTGGCGATCAACAAACACTCGCCCTGTTCCGGCCCGCCGCGACCGGTCTTCCCGCTGCGTTTGCGATGCGGCTTGCCGGCGATTTTGATTACGCGCAGTGGCTGCTTCAACTCGTCGCGTTTACTGTCACAACCCAGCCACACGATTTGATCCGATAAAATCTCTGCCAACTTCGCTTCGCCCGACAGGGGCCTATCCTCAATCACTTCATAAACACTGTTGTCGCGGATGCGGCAAACAAAGTGTGAATCGATGTCCACGATTTTCTGGAACAAGCGAAAGCACGCATAGCCGCGGTCTTTGACATAGACCCGACCGGGCAACAAACGCTTAAACAGGTTGTCGATTTCACTGTCTTTCGCGGCGGTAAGATCGATGTCGACCGGCACGCCTTTGATCGGTTCGAAGTGCGCGTGCAACTTGATGTCGCGCCCCTCGATCATTCCACCGGCCAACTCCGCCAGTGCCGACAACTCCGTACCATCGACTGCCGTGAGCATACCCGGCAGGTCGTCCAATCGCGCGTCATGCGGTAACGGTTTAAGTTGCGCGCCCAACTCACGGATGATCGGCTTAAGCAGTTGCGCACCAAAAACACTGCCGGCCTCCGAAAAACTTCCCAGACTCGTCGGCGAAACGCCCAGCTTCTGTTGCACCTTTTTGAGAGTAGAAGCCTGGGCCAGGCCGCGCATGCTGGTGACGATGGGATTAAAGAAAAACAACAATTGCAAAGCGATGTACTGGTCGTAATGCAGCACGCGATTACCCGCGCGGTCGCGCTGCGTCGCGTGGTCGTGCAGACGATCCAACAGCACTCGAAGCTTCTTGAAATACTTGAAGCCCTGAAGTTGATCCTCCGTAATCGCCTGACGTCGCGGCATACCCATAGCAACTATTATGGCGCGCAACATATGAGAGCGCAACTTGAGAATCATTCTCAACTACACAATCCCCAAACGAGCAAACTGAGTGCCGAACAGGATTGAGCATACCCCCTTTTCTTCCGTGCGAATTACTTAGCCCGGCGTGAATACACGCCGGGCCGGCCAACGTTTGATACAACGTTTGATA
>DBZV01000222.1:24013-25853 GCA_002311865.1 Dehalococcoidia bacterium UBA1151 | reverse complement strand
CGGTTTTTGGGGGGCAGGTCACCTGCATAGCTGATGGTGCGAAATTGGTAGGGGAAGGTTTCAAACCAGCCCTCTTCGTGCAGGTCTATATATCGCGGGTGCGCAGGGCGGGCGAGAATACGTACACCAGTACGCTAACCGCCACTCCGCCTGCGGCTCCCACCAGAAACGCTTCGTGGATGCCCCAGAACTTTTCGATAAGGCCGCCCAAAATTCCGCCCGGCTGGAAGATGAGCATGATCATGAAGAACACGCTCATGACGCGCCCCCTCATCTCAGCCTTCGCTACGGTCTGAAGCATCGTTGGCACCAGTACGAACCACGTGCCAAACGCGGTACCTGACAGCAGCATTACCACCATTGTGACGGGAAAGCTCTCCGTGAAGCCAAGCACGGAGGTGACCACATGCATTCCCACAACAGAAAATATGAGCACCGTGCCCTTGTACTTGATGTCTCCGAAGAAGATTAGCAATGTGGAGCCCAGCAGTGCACCTATCCCCTGCATGGCCAGAATTACTCCAAAGCCAACCTCTCCCACCTCCAGCACATCCCGTGCGAACTGCGGATACAGAGCCATGTACATCCCGGCGAAAACGCTGCCAAAGGCGAAGAAGAGGAGAGCGCGGATTAGCGGATTGCTTACTGAGTATTTGAGTCCCTCAATGATCTCTCTCGTAACGCTCTTGCCATCGTGAGGATTTGGGGTGCTGCGGGTCTTCATGAAGATGGTGATCACGAACCCGGCGGAGTAGATGCCTGCTAGAGCGAAGAAAGCGACCTCGATTCCGATTGCAAGGAGGGCGCCACCGATTGCCGGTCCGACGATAGAGGCGAGGTTGGAAAGGATTGAATTCAGGGACATTGCGGGCAATAGACGGTCCCTGCCCACCACGTCCATCACATAGGTTTGGCCGGCCGGGTTCTGGAACGCGAACATGGAGCCCGTCACCAGGCCGATGGGAATGAGGTGCCACACTTCGATCGTGCCGCTGGCAACTAGGAAGGCCGTCACGAACGCCATTACGCCGATCACAAATCTGGTGCGAAGTTGGATCTTCCAGCGCTCTGATCGGTCGGCCATGGCGCCACCCAACAGCGACAGTCCGATGATTGAGAATCCGGGCATCGCATTGATGATGCCAACCCACAGGGTTGAGTCTGTCAACTCCAGCGTTAGCCATGCCTGGCTCATGTTCCGGATCTGAAAACCAGAGAACATCATGACGTTGGCAATGATGACGTACCGGAAATCGACAATGCTCAGCACAGCCAGACGTTGACCGAGCGATAGTCGCTCAATCGATTCTGCCGTCGGTCGTATCGATACGTCTGACGGTGCCGGATCAGCTGCTTGCTTTGCCATGTTGTGCAGTTTCCAGTACGAAATGCGGGCCGCATAAAAGCGGCCCGCTGAATCTACATGTAATGTCTGTTACTTCAGCCCCTCGATTACAGGGATCAGCTTGCGGACACTCGGCAGACTGCCGGGCGGGTAAATCTTCGACTCCTGGATTATTCCAGCCTTGTCGATGATGAATGTTGATCGTCGCGAGGTGTTCCGCTCGGACAAGATTCCGTACATGTCAGCGACGCGGCCCCTGGGATCTGCGTCCGAGAGAATATGGAACTTGACTCCTCCCATGCTCTCAGACCAGTCGGCCTGTTTCTGGACATCGTCAACGCTCACTTCAAGCACAATCGCGCCAGCAGCTTCGAACTCATCGTTTGCCTCGCTCAAGGCGGACACTTGTTTCGTTCAGCCACCGGTGAAGCTGGCGGGGTGGAATGCCAGTAGGACATTCGTCTTGCCACGGTAATCGCTCAACGTGATGTCTTC
>DBZV01000222.1:22642-23864 GCA_002311865.1 Dehalococcoidia bacterium UBA1151 | reverse complement strand
CAGCAGCGGTCCCGCCGAGCAATCGATCGCGTTCAGATTCGGTCAGCCAAGAGAGGCCTTCCCGCACGAATCGCAGCTCTTCCGCCATTGACGGCCAGCCGTGATCGACGCGCAGCTTCCCAGGATAGCCCGTACCCCACATGCAGCGCCCGATGCCGAACTCATTCACCAGCCGCTTGATGACGGCTTGGATGGCCGGGTGCGGGAACTCATCATGAGATTGCCGCGCGGTATCTGAAATCTTCACGTGGACGTTGGCGTACTGGGCCAGCGAAAAGATGGGCAGATGCGACTCAAAATCCGGCGCATCCATCACGTCCGGGTACGACATGTGATCAAGGATGATTGGAATGGTTGGGTACTCCCGGGCGATCTCGTCTACCTGCGGGGCCTGCGACACTGGCATGTGCATCTGAACCACCGCGTTTAGCTCAGCCAACACATCCCACATGGCCCGATTTTCGGGTCGGACGATGCTGGGTTCATCGTAGTAACCGGGGTGGAACCTGAAGCCCCGCAGGCCCCGCTCCATCATCCAGTAGCGGGCGTTAGTCGCGTTCTCCGGGTCGAAGGGATCCAGCAGGCCCACGCCAACGAACCGATCGCTATGCTTCCGTGCCTCATCTGCCACGTAGCCGTTGTCCCATGTGGCTGAGCTGTCTTGCACCACCACTGTCATGTCGATGCCGTGCTCGTCCATCTCCTCCAGCAGCATCTCCGCGGTGGCCGCTTCGGTGGGCCGATTCGTGAAGCTGGGCGCGGTAGGCCCAACCGGCGCAAACGGCGGCAGCTGCTGAATATGGACGTGACTGTCAACGATCAAATGACGACCTGACAATATTTCTCGCGTTTCACTTCAAATAGTGTCAGATGCAACGGCTTAACCGCGCTGATCTGGACCCAAATCGGTTTGGCATTGCGCGCGATATTGTAGATTCGACCGACACATTTAGAATGGTCGATTCACGCACATGTCATTGGATACTCTAGCGAAAATCGTCAGCGAATTGGCGATCGTTTCCGACGAGCACCGTGAGGTGCTCAGCGTGCGTGAGGAACGAACTCGGTATGCACTCATTGATCCACTGCTGCTCGCTCTCGGTTGGAATATCCATGATCCCTCCTCCGTTATCCCCGAGTTCATGGACGAAAACACCGGTAATAAGCGGGCCGATTATGCGCTGTTTAGTGGTGGCGAGGTTCCGAGAATCTTGGTTGAGGC
>DBZV01000222.1:0-22527 GCA_002311865.1 Dehalococcoidia bacterium UBA1151 | reverse complement strand
GCAGTCACGGATGGCAGGCATTGGGTCGTTTACGAGCCACACAAACTCGGCAACTTGGAGAAAAACAAGGTGTTAGCGTCTGATTTGGCAGACGAGAGCCCTCGTACGACCATGAAGGCGATTTGGCTGTGGCGGGGCAATTTTGCCACCGATTCCGCTCAACCCATACAGGACCTTCCCTCAGACGAACTCAGATGATCAACCCTTCATCGTGACCAAACCGTCACATGACAGGTGGATCAACTTGGAGAGTCTGACGGTAAAACATGGACAGGTACCGCCCGCAAAAATGTGGTTTCCTGACGGGACATATGAGCGGTGAAGGCATGGGTCGACTTGCAAAGGCATTCGATCGAGTGGAGCGCGGACCGGGGTCATCTAACACCCAAGAAATGTCCAATAGCGGGCCCAGGTGGGGGAATCGTCGTCAACACTTCCCCAGCTAAAAAAACGGGACAGCGTTTGAAAATCCCGCTCAGGTCGGCGCACAAAAGCTCTGGTGGAACCGCTTTTTCAATGCGCCAGATCAGCACCGAATGGCGAAAATCATCCTCACCACAGTTGGGGTTCCGATTAACGAGGTTTCGGTGGCCTTCACCGAAGTGAATGGGCAGTGACACCGTATGCCCGCTGCGCGGTCGGTCCAACCGGCTCGATATGCGGCAACTGCTGAATGCGAACGTGGGCATCAACGATCATGGTCGAGGTTATCGGGCCTCTCCCTACCGTTGCACGCGTCCTGACGTATCGCCGCCGGCTACTGCGAGGACTTCGCTCTCTGAGACAAGGTTGAAGTCGCCGTGGAATGTGTGGGCCATGGCTGAAGATGCAACGGCGAAGTCGATCAGCGCCCTACTTTCAAGGCCTGTGATGTTTCCGTAGATAATGCCCGCGGAGAAGGCATCCCCGCCGCCTACGCGATCGACGATTCGGACGGGATACTTGTTGCCAATCAGGATCTCAGAGCCATCCCAATAGATGGCCGACCAGTCGTTATCGTCGGCCGACTGGCTTTCTCTTAGCGTTATTCCAACCTGGGAAAAACCGAACTCGCTGACCAATTTTTCGACCACTGGCTTGTAGGCTTCCGGATCCAGTTTTCCTGAAGTGACATCCACGCCCTCAGCCTTTATTCCAAGGCACTTGTCGGCGTCCTCTTCATTGCCAATCGCCACGTCCACGTATCTCATCAGCGGCTTCATTACGGCTTGAGCTTCATCGCCGCTCCAGAGGTTCTTGCGATAGTTGAAATCGCAGCTGACGGTCAGGCCTTTTGCCTTTGCCTGACGCGTGGCCTCGCCCACGGTTTCAGCCGCCGTTTTGGAGATTGCAGGGGTGATTCCAGTCCAGTGGAACCAGTCCTTACCATCGAAAACATCATCCCAGTTGACATCGTCCGGGCCCAGCTCAGCGATGGCACTTCCTGCGCGATCGTAGATCACCTTGGACGCTCGCATAGAAGCGCCGGACTCAAGGTAGTAGATGCCCAGGCGATTACCCTGTCGAAGGATGTCGCTTGTGTCCACGCCAAACTGGCGAATGTAGTTGACGCAGGCCTGGCCAATATCGTTGTTCGGCAGTGCTGTCATGAACGAAACGTCGATGCCGAAGTGCGCCAGTGAGATGGCCACGTTGCACTCACCGCCACCGTAGGTCACCTCAAACTCACGAGCCTGCGTAAAACGCTCCCGGCGGTTAGTGGCGAGCCGCAGCATCACCTCGCCAAATGTAACTACTTTCTTGGACACACGTTCCTCCGTATTGGGATTCATCACCCGGGCCGGGGGGTTCAAACCTGCCCCTGCCGTTGATTCGTCAGATTATTTGCTCAGTTAGTCGAAGATCCCGACGGGCTATTTGCCAGCTCTTATCTCTTTAATAAGAGCCACAACGTCTTTTGAGCGCTGCTCAAGCGTGGCCCAGTCTTTAGACGAGACGATATCTGATGAGACGAGCCCTGATCCCATTCCAACGGCAGCCACTCCCGCATTGAACCAGCCTTCCAGGGATTCCCGAGATGTGCTGACACCGCCTGTTGGCATGATGGATGACCAGGGCATTGGACCAAGCAGATCCCTCACAAACGCAGGTCCGCCAGCCGCGCTGCCGGGGAAGACCTTGATGAGTTCACACCCAAGCTCTTCTGCGTAGGAGACCTCGCTCGCTGTGCCGCATCCCGGCGTATAGCCAATTTTGCGGCGATTGCACGTGCGTGCGACTTCCGCGTTTGTCACAGGTCCCACGATGAAATTAGCGCCGCTGTTGATGTACATGGCTGCTGTGGCAGGCTCTAATACGGAACCCGCGCCAAGGATGGCGTCTGGCACATCTACCCGAGCCCACTTCTCAAGCTCTGTGAACACCTCCCACGCGTGATCGCCGCGATTGGTGAACTCCAGGACCCGAATCCCACCGGATGAGCAGGCCTTCACGATGGACTTCACATTATCTAAGTCTGCGTTGTAGAAGACTGGGATCACGCCAATTTCGTAGATGGCGTTATAAACCTGAAGTCTTGTATATCTGGCCACAATCTCTCCTGCTCAGTTCACCCGGGATTCGGGGTTGGAATTCGGTTGGGCGTAACAATACGGCTCAACGCGGGGCAGTATTTTAGCCCGTGGAAGACGGAGTCGCCACGGCCAGCGTCAGGCCAGGAGCAGGCTAAGAGAAGAGAAGGCGAAATCAGGGAGAATGAGTCGGAACAACCGGGTGTCTTTGTTGTGCCTGGCCGACTCGATTGGTTCTTTTTGTTATTCGCCGCCCGGTAGCCAGCCAAAACAAGATGGGGGATAGCCTCTCCAGCCAGACATGAAGCCTTGGATAGAGCCAGTGCAATGCCAGGAAATCTGCGCCGCCGATAAGGTATCCACCGCCAGCATCAGCCGGCCAGTGTTCGCCATCGATGATACGGGCGACGCCCATCGTTGCCACGATTAGCGTGAAGAAGCCTGTCAGGGGGAAGCGCAGCAGTGGATTCGAAACATGCCTTCAGGAGTAGAGGGCAAGGAATCCAAATATCAGGACCGCGTAGATCACGTGCTGAGACGGGAATCCGCCATCTCCAGTTACCGCGCTCGTCCAGCCGCCGTCAGCGGCGGGCCGCGGGCGATCAGCGAGGTCGGTCAGTTTGGTGGCGGCGGTGAGAAGTCCGGCGAAGCCCATAAACACTGCCCGATACCTGCCGACCAGCGCCCAGGTGACCAACAGCGCGCCGATGAATATGAACGGGGCAACATCATCGTCCGAGATCAGGTCAAGGGATTCGGCTAGAGCTTCACCGACCCGACCGGAGTTTGCTGCCATCCAGTCCGAGAAGGCTTTTTCAAAGGGGAGAAGGTCGTTGCTTCTAATGGCAAACGTGAGGAGCGTCGCCAAGAGCAGCGCCAAAGCGCCGGTAAAAATCGTGGGGAATCCGGGCCGGCCGCGCGGCGATTCGCGTTCGTTCGGGTTGGAATCTTGTGGAGAAGTGGAATTCATGTGTGGATTTGATGCGCCACAGAGCCTGGAGGAGTGTTCCTAGAGATCCGGTAATTGGCGAATCAATTATATGACCATGAGTGATTGCACCCAGGCGTTTCTAGAGAAAACCCAATCGCTCTGGGTGAAGAGATCCGTGAGAGTAGTTATTGCCCCCCATTGAACCGGGTTCGGTGACATAGATAATTGAAGAAGAGTCCTGCGCCTTGAGTGCAGGATTCTGCCCCCTTTAAAAGAGGCGAATAAGGGGAGCGCGAAATCGAGTCGTGAACCAAACGGTCACATGGTCCTGTCATGCGTGTCGTCATGTGTCCGGCAACCCGCTGGGTTCAGCCGTGATTCCGATCGCGTTCATGGAGGAGATGGATCTTCTGGTTCACCTGCAAACGTGTAGGAATTACTGGATATTGCGTGATCTTCTCACTCCCTCCAGGCGCGTTCACATGCGGTGTTATCGCGTGAAAGAGGGTTCACCGTTCGCTCAAGTCATCATTATAGAAACAAATTTCATATTTCAGGTCATCTTGATCGCAAAAGACGGGGATTTAAGATGATTATTCAATGCCGTAACTTCGTTGACACTCACAATTAAGGGTGATACCTTCCTTCGTCAGCGTATGGGATGGGACGAACCATGCGTCACTGGAAATTTTCCAGATAAATCGTCCTGCGCGAGAAATGGTCGACGTCCGGATGGCGTTGATCGCTTTTAGAAGAAAGCAGAGGCTTTCAAAGAGAGGGAATTCAAGAGGTGCGGGCCCACGGTGGGCAAGCATTGAGTGACCTCACGGAGCCTTGGCATTTGGAGGGCAGAGTATGACTTATCGCATGCGTGGGTTTCGCATGGCTAAGGTAGGCCTGTTGTTGGGAAGTCTTGCACTTGCAGTTGCAATTGCTTGTGGCTCAGATGATGAGCCAGCTCCAGTAGCAGCGACCTCAGCACCGGCACCTACAGCAGCACCAGCGCCGACAGCGGCTCCCGCTGCTACCGCAGCCGCAGCCGCGACGGCTACATCCGCACCGGCGCCAGTTGCAGACGCAACAATGGCTCCGTCATCGGGTGATGGACCATCAGGCGATGTTGTTATGGCAATTCGCCGAGTGAACGCGATCTATGGCGTTGCATACACGGGTCCATACCGTGGTTCTGCACACCAGCAGACCGGTGGTATTGACGAGTTCTTGTTCGTAATGGGCGACGACGGAAATGCGATGACTCCGCAGCTTGCGGACGACTGGCAGGTAGACGCCGCTGGCACGAAAGTGACCATTACGACGAAGTCAGGTATTGACTGGCACGGTCCTGTTGGCCAGGAAGGACTTGACGCACGGTTCGGTGAAATGGTCGCCGAAGACATCGTTGCCTGGCTTAACTCCGGTAACTCCACCACGAACCCAGAGTCCACTTACCCGGACGCTGGTGACTTCGCGGCGGTGTTCCTAGAGGCGAAGTCAATTGACGACCGCACGCTTGAGATTGGCCTTGTAAGCCCGTTGTTCTACGGCATGCCGTTGTCGGCATTTGGAATCCTTGGCGCAGCCCGAGGTCCTTACTTCCGACGTGGTGTGGACATCATGGGTCTTGACTGGGCGCAGTCCAACGCAGTTGGTACCGGCCCATTCCGCCAGGGTCTTTGCATTCCTGGTGACCGCTGTACAGCCAACGCGCTTGACAGCCACTGGCGACAGGTTTCGAGCATCGCCACGATAACCATGATCCAGGTGCCTGAGTCAGCAACGCGTATTGCGATGCTGAAGAACGGCCAGATTGACATGACCGAGATGGACTTCAAACTGGTTCCTGGTCTGATTGCCGATGGCTTTCAGTTCCTCGACACGCAGCCTGGTAACTTTGTTGGCCAGTCCATCCTCTACCCCGGAAACCTCTGGGAAGAGAACCACGCCCGTACGGGCGAGGCACTGAACCCGTGGGACGCACCGTCATACGCACGAGACATCCCGTGGATTGGCGACCCGTGGCAGGAGTCACATCCTGACAAGGTCGTTTACACAGACACAGACAACCCACCTGGCATGACAGACATGGAACAGGCTCGCCTGGTCCGCCTCGCTTTGGGTACGGCCATTGACCGTAACCAGATTAAGGACGTCCTGCTAGGCGGTCTCGGCATCCTCCTGTACTCCGAGTACATGGGTCCCGAGTACCCGGGTTGGGATCCAAAGCGTTCGAGTGGCGCGTGGACCTTTGAAGGCGACCGTATCGACGACACTGGTACGCAGAAGTCAATTCCTTACGTTTTGGTTGACGGTGACGTCGCCGCAGCTGGTGCGCTTCTGGACGCAGCGGGTTACCCGCTAGTGGCCGGTGAGCGACCTGGTATCGGCGATCAGCTGACACTCCAGAAGTACCCTGCAGAAGCAGGCGAAGTTGGAATGGAAGTTGGAGACACGGTTAACTCAACGTGGTCACAGCTTGGTATTAGCGTGAGCCAGCTCGTTGAGGACTACGGTGGAGTCATCAGTCCCCGGATGCGACGACGTGAGCAGTTCCTGCCCGTCCTCAAGAACGGTGACGTGAACTCCAGTGTGTTCCCGCTTGACTGGCCTTACCCGCCAGTTGACAGCTCAATCAGCCGACCTGGTTGGGGCGTTGGATTTGAGACTCCTTACCTCTCAAGCCAGCACTTCTCCATCCGCGGTTCACAGGACAGAGCGTTCCGTGAGTTTGAGCATATGGAAACAGCTGACTACATGATCTACTGGCAGCTGTACAACGGAGTCTTCCAGATTCCACGTGGAGTCGTCACGACAGACAGGATTACCGGCATCAAGGTCGAACAGACCCACTACGGTGGCGCAACTGGCTACGGCAACCCTGAAACCCTCACAATCAAGTAACACAGACGTTAGTCTGAGCTTGATAGTGAAGAAGTAGTGATACTGAGTGGGCCCCAGGACCAGTCCTGGGGCCCACTCGACTTCAAATGGAGCGGGTGAAACCGCTGTTGTGATGATGTAAAGATTATTTTCCCGGGTCTCAATTTTGAGGCCAGCAGATCTGGAATTATTGGGCACGGGGCGAGGGCTGCCGTAACAGGCCCCGGGGAAGATACCAGGAGGCAACTGTATGGCAGAGTTCTTGATCAGGCGTCTATTCGCCTCTTTGGTCTCAGTATTCGGCGCCACATTAGTGGTATTTACCCTGATCCAGATGCACAACGATCCCCGTGAACTATTTGTACCGGACACCGGCTATGGGATCACACAAGCACAGTGGGAGAACCTGGGTGAAAGACTTGGGTTCAACGATCCGCTCCCAATTCAGTATCTTCGCTGGATAGGTAGAGCGCTGATTGGTGACTTCGGCATCTCCCTGGCACAGCAACGCCCTGTCACCGACATCATTAAGGGCAAAATCGGAGCCACAATTCAGCTTGCGGTGGGAGGTTGGATTTTTGCTGTTTTATTGGGTATACCCACGGGGGTTATAGCCGCCGTGTACAGAGGAAGCTTCTGGGATTATCTTGCGCGCGGAGTCGCAATTATCGGTATAGGGTCCCCCGCCTTCGTGACCGGTCTGTTGATGGTGATCATCTTCGCTGTCAAATTACAGTGGTTACCGGCTGGCACTAGAGGCTTGGAATTTGATGTCAGGGATTACATACTTCCGTGTGTCGCCCTGGGTTGGCCAGCGGCCGCTGGGCTTATGCGATTGACCCGGTCTTCAATGCTTGAAGTTCTTGATTCAGAGTTTGTAAAACTGGCGCGGGCTAAAGGCGTCCCGTGGCGGATGGTGATCTTCAAGCATGCCCTGAGAAACGCTCTCATCGCACCGTTGACATCAATGCTTCTTCTGTTCTCCGGTTGGTTGAACGGTGCGCTGGTCATCGAAACGGTGTTCTCATGGCCCGGCATTGGATATGAGGCTCTGTTCACCGCGGTCAATGACAATGATTTCCCATTGTTGCTGGGCACAGTGTTTATCTTCATTTTGATCTTCCTTTCGTTCGCATTCATAGCGGATGTCCTTTACACAATTGTTGATCCAAGAGTCCGCCTGAGCGGATACAAGGGCACAGCGTAGGAACGGGATAATAAATGACAATTGCAACATCTGAGATCCCGGTTCCAGGTACGACACGGCGTACCGGTGGTGTAGTCGGGACGCTCGCGTTTACCTGGTGGTTCCTGCGACGGTACCCGGTTATTCCGGTAATCATCTTAATTACGCTGGTGATTACCGCGTTTATCGGTCCCATTGTGGCTCCGTATCCACGAGATTCTGGCTGGTTGGGTGATAGACATCTCCCGCCATTCACTACAACATCGGATGAGGAGAAGCTGGCAGCGGACGCGAAGGGTCAACTTTATCTCACCGGATTCCATCTTCTGGGTACAGATCACATAGGCCGCGATACGTTCACGCGTGTTCTACATGGTGCTCGGATTTCCATGATGGTGGTGGGAGTTTCACTGGGAATCGGATTCACAGTCGGTACTACCCTGGGTGTTATCTCCGGCTACTTTGGTGGCTGGACGGACGAGATAATCACCCGATTTGTTGATATATGGTTTGCTTTACCGTTCTTACTGGTAGCACTGATTATGACCCTCATATTTGGAAGGGGGTTGCCAGTCCTGATGGTCGTCTTGGCTTTAATATCCTGGACGGCGTTTGTCAGGATATTAAGATCGCAAGCGCTGATTCTCCGTGAGATGGATTACGTGGCGGCTGCACGAATTGCAGGTGCAGGCCCAATCAGAATTATGTGGCGACACATCTTCCCCGGGCTTCTCAATACGGCGATTGTTGTTGCGACGTTGAACGTTGGAGGGCTGATTCTCGCGGAAGCTACGCTGAGCTTTGTTGGCGCCGGAATCCAACCTCCGACACCTGCATGGGGCGTTATGGTGTCATCTGGAAGGGACTACCTGGGGGACGCCTGGTGGCAGATCGTGATGCCAGGGGGAGCAATCTTCCTGGTGGTGATCTCACTGAACTTCCTTGGTGATTGGCTCCGAGATCGACTCGATCCCAGACTGCGGCAGGTGGACTAGATCGCAATCCAAAAGAGATTACGAAACGGGGCTTGCAAATTGCGAGCCCCGTTTTATTTCCGCCGAATGTTGTGGGGTAGTTGTGAAGAGCAACTTTATGCATGCCCTTGAGATCATGAGATATTCGGCTGGGAATCCGTCCGTGAGGAATCGATTGCCTTCGTTTGAGACTCGGAGACCTTCACGCTGCGATTTGACTGCGCCCTAAAGCACCAATCTTCTTTCGCCTCAATAGGCGCTACCCGGTTCCCGGATTGCCTGAGCGCATGCCCTTCCGCAAGGTGGGCGCGTTAGCCAAGCCCACCTGGCGCACCTGGGAGCAACGTAAACACATGCTGAGGCCGAATGTGCTCTACTTCGTCCGAGAAGGTCGCAACTCGATTTTCGATTTGGCAAGTACGACTCGAACTAGCCGTTTATGACAAACGATTGTTCAGTTCAGTATGCCTTCTGAAAGCAAAAAGGGCGGCCCCACCGGGCCGCCCTCCATCGATCAATTGAAGTGAAGAACCCTACTCCTCAACCACGAAGACGTAGGCTACGCTGACATCGCCGACTACTCTTGAGCCATACACATAACGTCCTGGAATGGTGAACGTATGCTCGAACTTGATGGTTTCTGGTTCAAAGCGCCTAGACATACCCCCAGAGTCCCAATACTCATCCTGGCCGTCGTCCGATCTTGTTGAATGGTTAGAACGTTCGGTGTTTTCCCAAATCACAGTGGTACCGGCGGTGATCTTGATCACCTCGGGATCCATTCGCCCGGAACTAAAGATTTGAACGTTCGCCACGCCACTTATGGCTGGACCGTCCGGAACCATAACGGCCGCGGTTTCTTCTGCGATTTCGGTTGCCCGTAGCGCTGTGACGAGTTCACCATTTGGCAGTGTTACCAGATCATCTGTGACATCTGTGCCGCCTCCGGCTTCCGCTGTCGCCGTGAAACGAGCCGATGCGGTCTGTTGGACCTGCTCCGCCACGCTTCCCTTGCCTACAACGACCGCGACGGTATCTGGGTCTATACCCTGTGCGATGAGAGACTCCCGAGTTGCATTACGGTTATCTTCTTTCTGTTCGAAGGTGGTGGTCTGTATAACCGAGTTAACTGTTTGCAGACATGCCACCGCCACTATCGAAACAACTAACGAACTGATCAGAATGGTCGGTGCAGCAACTCTAAGTTGCATTCCACGCTCCTCTTTACCATTGGAAACGTTTGCCCATAACCGGGCATTCTTTTGAATCTGGTAGCGGATTCTAACATGGGAGTGAGCCCCAGAATCGACATCGCTCACCAGCAGTAGCACCGCCGATGATATGGCGCTCTATCCGCCGCCAACAGCCCTCACAACTTCGACTCGATCACCCTCGTCAATGATGGTGCCATCGTACTCTTCGCTCTGGAGCACTTCGGAGTTCACCGCAACGGCAACTCGCCTTCCCTCAAACCCGATGTGCCTCAGGTAGTCCGTCACCGACATTGGTCGTTCCAGTTGAATTGGCTTGCCATTAACAACGATAGAGGTCACTGATTCGTTCCCTGGTTTTGTGTACTCGAATTCTGCATACTGGGCGGCGGGCTGAACGGCGGTCGGGCCAACCCTAACGCGTCAGACAACTTTCCCGCGGCTGCACGATGATCCACCGCATCCAATATGGCACCTATGACAGCGACGCCATTTGCACCTGCTTCAAGCACCCGTGCCGCGTTCACTGGTGTAATCCCGCCAATGCCCAAAATGGGTATTGAGACTCGCTCACGGATCTCCCTGATCAACTCGGTTCCTGCAGCTTGCAACCCGGGATGCGATCGTGATTGGAATATCGTCCCCACCACCATGAAATTGGCACCCTCATGCTCTGCATCCTCTGCTCCGTAAAGGTCGTGAACAGATCGCCCAATAAGCATTTCATCGCCTGCAATTCGGCGCGCCGCGGATATCGGCATAGACTGCTCACCCAGCTGTACCCCATCGGCCCCGGAGGCAATTGCAATATCCACTCGATCGTTGACGATGAAGACGGCACCATTTCGAGTCACTTTGCGCACTTCTCGGGCCAGTGCAAGAAGGTCACGCCCTGGCATGCCTTTTTCCCTGAGTTGCACCATGTTCACACCGCCGGAAACGGCCTTTTTGGCTGCCTCGACGAGGCGCGCCTCCGGTGGGTGTTGACCTGCTTCAAATATTGAACGATCTGTGACCAGGCACAGAATCTTCTCCGGCAGCAGGTGGTCGCTCACAACAACCCCTGCTTAGCTTACGGTCGCCGGTGCAATGCCTGCGCCGGGGCTTGACGTTGTGGCATAGACCTTCTCCGGTATGCGGCCCGCCAGATGAGCCTTGCGGCCGGCTTCCACGCCCAGCCTGAACGCCTGCCCCATAAGTCCGGGATCTTCAGCCTGAGCAATTGCTGTGTTCACCAGGACCGCGTCTGCCCCCAGTTCCATCACCATGCTGGCGTCAGATGGCACGCCAAGGCCCGCGTCCACTACTACGGGCACTTCGGCACGTTCAATGATTATCTCGATCTCTTCGCGGGTTTTCACACCTTGTCCGGAGCCAATAGGAGAGCCTAGCGGCATCACGGTCGCACACCCGGCCTCCTGGAGATGCTCGGCAAGAATTACATCCGCAGTTATGTACGGAAGCACGGTGAAGCCATCTTCGACGAGGATCTTGCTTGCTTCCAACGTCCCAATTGGGTCTGGGAGCAGGTACTTGGGATCGGGAATCACCTCAACCTTTACCCAATTGGAGCCTGTGACCTGCCTGGCGAGTCTGGCAATCATCACCGCCTGCTCAGCGGTCGCGCTGCCGGCTGTGTTTGGCAGAATGGTGTACTTATCCCAATCAATCTCATCCAGAAGCGTCTTTTCGTTCGGATCTTCAAGGTTGAGTCGGCCAATTGCCACGGTGATGATCTCGCACTGAGATCCCTCCAGCGCAGCAAGCAGATCCTCTGTGTTCCGGTGTTTTCCCGTCCCGGTCATGAGACGGGACGTGAAGTTCTTACCACCAATTGTCAGCATATCGCTCATGAATAACTCGCTCTTAATATTTTTTTAGCCACAGGTATTGCTGTTCTGGGATCGACTTTGAGCGAGAGGACGCATCCCTCCGCTGGAATTACCCAGTTCAGGTTTACGGGTCGGCGCTTTCGCCCTCTCAGCCCTCAGTGGAGCTCCCCGGCAGATTGCCATAGGCGGCATTACATTACCAACGCAGCGTATCGTGCAGCAGAGAGACAGTCAATCGCATACCACTGATCAACTGCGCCCGAAAAATTGTAATGGTATATTCTGCCGCCGAGCAATCAGCGAACAACCCCCGGGAGTTCATAGCACCATGACAAACCGAGTCGTCTACTACGGACCGCCGGATAATCCGCGAACCATTATGGCGGCTGATCTGGCGCCCGATGACATCGACTTTGGTGTTGTGGACCCGGACCTTCCGTGGGAAGAACGCAAGGCGCTCCTTGCTGACACTCAGATATTGATATTGGGTGGCCTGGCACTCAGCACCCAGGAGATTGCGGCGCTACCCAATTTGAAATTGCTGCAACTCATGAGCGCGGGCTATGACCGGGTGGATGTTCCTGCCGTCAAAGAGTTGGGCGTATTCGTTTCCAATTCATCACCGCAGGTTGCGCCTGCGGTCTCGCAGCATGCCATCGCTCTCATGCTCATGGTGCTCAATAGAATAGTGCCCGGCGTGGACGGCGCGAGGGACGGTTCATGGGCAGACACAGCCCGCTCGAAGCCTTTGTTTGAACTAATGGGGCGGACAGTTGGCATCGTGGGACTCGGGAACATCGGCAGTCTGATTGCCCGAAGACTGATCGGATTCGACTGTGAACTGGTCTACGCAGATCCTCGGGCTATTCCGGAAGTTGTGGAACGAGAGTTGAATATCCGGAAGGTGGCGTTTGAAGAGTTGCTCGCAATCTCAGATGTTGTAACCGTTCACGTGCCGCTATATTCCGGGACGCGCGGTATGTTCAATGCGGAGGCGTTCGAGGCGATGAAACAGACGGCTATCTTCATCAACACCTGTCGGGGACCGGTGCACGATGAAGCCGATCTGATCGCAGCTCTCGAGTCCGGTGAAATTTCGGCGGCGGGCGTTGACGTCGTCGAAGAGGAGCCGACCAACGTTAGTAACCCGTTACTCCACATGGACAACTGCGTTGTGACGCCTCACATGGCGGGAAGCACTGAGGAGCGCGTCCAGCGAGCGCTACTCTCTTCGTATGACAATGCCCGGCGGGTGATGCGCGGTGATACGCCCACTCAGCAGATCGACCCGCTGGTCTAGAGACCGAGGCTAGTCGACCTTGCTCACTGAATCGTCGCTATCGGGCTTATCGTTGCCCTCCGGCTGATCGGTGCGACGGCCCATAGCGCGGAAGGTGGCGGAGATGCCCGCTCCCACCGATCGCAGTTCACGGCGCACTGTGTTGCGAAAGCGGCTGCCGTACTCTCCCACTCTCCGATACTTCCGCTGACGGCGTCGCACCAGCGTACGCGGATAGACCCCTTGCACGTTGAGCAATTCCTGCATCAGCGCACGCCTTAGAAGCCGTGCGGCTTCGGCGTGTGAGGTGTGCGCTCCACCCTGCGGCTCCGGGACTATGGCGTCGATGATTCCCATCTCATGACAGTCGATTGAGGTCAGCCGTAATGCCCGCGCCATCTCATCGGCGCGCTGAGAGTCACGGAACTCAGCTTCAGCGCCCACTTCAGGTGGGATTGGGGAGTAGATGGCATTTTGCATCATCAGTACGCGGTCCGACACGCTGAAGGCAAGTGCTGCTTCACTGCCGCCTTCGCCGATGAGTACGGATATCGATCCAACCGGTACGCGAGCCATCTCAGCAATCATTTCCGCGATCGCACCCCCAAGGCCGCGTTGCTCGGCGTTGAGATCCTGCTCTGCTCCAGGAGTGTCGATCATTGAGATGATCGGCAACTTGAATCGTCCCGCTAGCATAACCGCCCGTCGGGCTTTTCGGAACCCTTCCGGGCCGATACCGGAGACCTCTTTGGCTTCACCAGTGCGGTCATTTTGCTGGGCGATGACCATGCACGATGTGCCTGCCAGCCGCCCAATTCCAATGATTACGTTGTCATCGTCGCCAGTGACACGGTCGCCATGAAGCTCCACAAACTGGACGAACATGCGTTTGATGTAATCGGTAGCCCGCGGTCGGTCCGGTCTCCGAGACAGCTGAACCATCTCCCACGGCTCAAGTCGCGCCAGTCTTATGGGAGCCGATCGCGATTTTCTTGCTCCGCTCAACTGAAAATCCGGGTTTAAAAGATCAAGAATCATGGACAGTTTGTTCTTCGCCTCTCGACGATCAACAACACCATCGATCAGCCCGAACCGCTGGAAATTCTCTGCTGTGTACAGATTTGAGGCAGCTTTTCGCTCCTCGTTACTCTGCAACGCGCGAAATGGAGCGAAGCCGATGTGTGCACCGGGTTCGGCGAATATCACGTCTGCCAACGACCCAAAACTGGCGTAGACCTGTCCGGTAGCAGGATTTCCAAGCATCGCGATTAGTGGCATGCCCTTGTCGTGCAGTGTGTTGACAGCGATGGTCGTCTTGGCCATCTGCATGAGTGAGAGCACGCCCTCTTGTATGCGCGCTCCGCCTGACGTGATAACTGCCACGGCCGGCATCTTCTTGCGGGCGGCTAACTCCAGTGCAAGGGCAACTTTCTCCCCAACCACCAGGCCCATGCTTCCGCCAAGGAACCCGAAGTCCAGCACGATCAGCACAGATTCAGTCCCGCCGATGGTGCAGGTGCCAGTGACGGCCGCCTCAGCGAGTCCGGTGCGTTGCTGGTCCGCCAGCAGGCGAACCCGGTAAGAGACTCTGGGCGAAAACGACAGCGGATCAATGGACTGGATCCAGCGGTTGGTCTCTTCAAAGCTGCCCGCATCTGTCAGCGACGTGACACGCTGGCGTGCGGAGAGGTTGTAGTGAAAATTACAGTGTGGGCAGACCAGGAATTGCCGATAGACTTCATCGTCTCGGAGCTTCCCGCCGCACATCAAACACGAAGCGCGAGCATCATCCAGGATCAACTCGCGATCCTGATGAGTATGAGTGGTATTCCCGTCGGTTGAATTCTCGTCCGGGAAGAGGGGCGTGATATCTGCCACGAACTCGCTTGCTGTCATCGCGGCTGAAAGATAGCGACGACTGATACCCTGGATGATACTGGATACGCCATTACCCTGAAGTTACTCTGGGGTTTTACTTGGCGATTACCTAGCCAATTACGACGCGCGGCTTGCCCAGTTCGCCGGGCCCCACAACGCCGGCGTCTTCCAATTCGTCCATGAGTCTTGCAGCGCGGGGATATCCAATTCTCAGCCTGCGCTGGAGAAGCGATGTTGAGAGCTTAGTCTGGGTGTGCGCAAGCTCCAGCGCGCGGTCAAATAGCTCATCACCGCTGCCAGACGGTCGATCACCGTCTTCATAGCTGCTGCCGATCTCTTCTGGGACGATAAGTTGCGGCAGCGGTGGCCCACCAGCGTTCTGCCAGTGGCTGACAACTCCTTCAACTTCTTTGTCTGCAAGAAATGCTCCCTGCACCCGCAACGGCTTCGCGCGGTCGATCGGCAAGAAGAGCATGTCACCCTTGCCGAGGAGCTTCTCTGCCCCCGGAGAGTCGAGGATCGTTCGTGAGTCGATCTGTGACGTGAGACTAAAGCTGATGCGACTTGGGAAGTTTGCCTTGATCAAGCCTGTTACAACGTCGACTGATGGGCGCTGCGTGGCGATAACAAGATGGATACCCGTTGCCCGCCCCAGTTGTGCCAGTCTGACCAAAAGGCGCTCAACCTCATTTGCGGATGTGAGCATCAGATCGGCAAGTTCATCTACTGCCACAACAATGTAAGGGAGTTTCACTTCTGACTTCTCGTTGTATGTGGCAATGTTTTTTGCGCCCGCCTTCTCCAGAAGCTGGAATCGTTCCATCATCTCTGTGATGAGGCCCTTTAGCGCATTTACGGCAACGTCGGCTTCAACAATTGGCGGGATCATCAGATGAGGAACCCCGGTGTAAGGGGTAAGTTCAACTCGCTTTGGGTCGATCAGGACCAGTCGGACCTCCGCCGGTGTTCTGAAAAGCAGCAGACCAGTGATGATGCTGTTCATGCATACGCTCTTGCCGGATCCGGTTGCGCCTGCGACGAGGGTGTGTGGCATCTTGGTCAGATCGGCAAACACGGCATCTCCGCCGCTGCCGATGCCAAGCGCCACGGGGAGGGCGGAACTCTTCTCAAACTCGATGAATGCATCCGTCTCCATGACGGAGCGTAGCGCAACCATGGTGGGGCTGGCATTAGGCACTTCAATGCCAACGAGTGAAGCACCCGGGATTGGGGCTTCAAATCGCAGGCTCGGCGATGCAAGGGCCAGCGCGAGATCTTTTTCTCGGTTAAGTATAGTGTCAACGCGAACCCGCTTGGTGGTGCGGCCTTGATCTGATCCGGTGAGTTTGCCAGCGTTATAGCCGGGTGCGATTCCGTACATTGTGACGGTTGGCCCAGTTCTCACCTGGTCAACGCTGACATCAACGCCATGGTCCGTGAGCGTTTCCACAATCAGATCACTAGTTTCCTGGATCTCAGTTTTTGTGATGCCGCCAGACTTACCAACAGCAAGAATGTTGAGAGCAGGCAATTTCCATTCGAAGCGCGGCATGGTGGTTACCGCTTCTTCTTCAGGCTCAACATCGGCGTCAGGTTCGTTCTCTTCATCCAACGTTCCGGACGCACGGCGCACGGCGTCTACAAGTGCTGACACGGCCGATGCCTCGGCACCGGTCCACAACTCGTCTCGAGTTGGCTGCGGGAGTAAGTTGGGAATGATGGAAGATGGCGGCAGGGCGCCCGCGGGTTCGTCCTCGGGTGCGGCATCGTCCGGGGCAACCATGCCCGTCACTTCTGGTTCAGAGTGATTCACAACGTAGGAAGGATTTTCCTGAAGTGAGGCTTCAGTTTCAACCGAGGCGGCCGCTGCCAATTCTGCTGCGGCCTCTGCCGCGGCTTTCTGGGCCTCCTCGCGGGCCTCATATTTCCGCTCGATCAGCGCGATGAGGCTCATCTCCGCCCGGCGGATACGCTTGCCGGTGAGTTTGCTGACCAGCAGCATCATGCGGCCCATCAGCACGTAGATGATTCGAGATCGGCCAGGCCAGAGGACGTTCAAGCTGATGACGACAAGTACCGCGATTCTCCCGACTGCGCCCGCGGTTTGAGCAAACGTGGCTTCGCCAACTTCCCATTGAGCTGGCAATCTGACGATAGTCTCGCCCGCGAGTCCGGCGTAAGTGCTCTCTTCAAGGAGTGAATCTTCCGCGCCGTCCAGGATTCCCAGGACGCCGATGGCGGCTACGGCAATGAGTCCAGCGGCCACCGTTGGTTGCCAGAATTTCTGAAGCAGACCGGGACGAGACAATCCAACAACGAGGACGGCACCAACCCAGAGCGATGCTGGGATCAGTCCCCAGCCAAACGTCTCGATGGCCTGGTCGCGGGCAAGCAGGGTAATTGCAACCCCCGCCACTATGGCGATGATGCCAAATCGGCCTTCGGGGCTGGCGATCACCGGAGTAACGTACCCGGCGAGAACCTTGAAGAATCTCAGAGGCATTGTCGCCACGATTACACCTGTCCTACTTACACGTCTATGGCAATGGGGACCACAAGTGGGCGTCGGCGAGTCCTGCGGTGCAGGAACTTCTCCACGGTGCCTTTGATTGTGGCCTCAAACTCACTCCACTCTATTTTTCCTGTGCGAGAATGGTCAAGGTAATTTTGAATCTCATCTATGGTGTCTTCGAACAGACCGGTGGCGTCTTCTTCTGCAACGAACCCAACTGAGGTTATTCGTGGAGCACCCATGATTCGTCCGGTTGAAGCGTTGCGCGGAATGATCACGTTGACAATTCCGTCTCGCGATAATAGTCGACGCTGATCGATTACCCCAACGCGCTCATCCCACAGGCCCAGCCCATCAACAAATACGTGTCCTGCGTCTATCTTCTCTGTGACGTAACCGGCCTCATCATCCAGCTCCAGAACATCGCCATCGACCAGCACGAAAGCATCGTCCTCGTGGACGCCCTGCGCGATCGCCAGATCGACGTGTGTAGCCAGCATTCGGTACTCCCCGTGAATTGGTACGAAGTAGCGAGGCTTTGTGATGTTGATCATGGTGCGAAGCTCTTCGCGTTGCGCGTGGCCGTGCACGTGAACCTTCTGATTCTTGTGGGAGAAAAGCCGCGCCCCCAACTTCACAAGGTCATCCTGCGTTGCAGATACGGCGGTCTCATTGCCCGGTATCGGCGTGGCGGAGATGATCACGGTATCGCTGGGTTTGAGGCGCACTTCTCTGTGATCTGCTCGTGCGATTCGGGCCAGCGCTGCTCGAGACTCACCCTGGCTCCCCGTGGTGAGGAAAAGGACCTCTCGATCGGGGAGTGAGTTGGCGGTTGATGGGGAGATGAGCAGGTTGTCTGGAACTTCCAGATGGCCAAGCTCCCGGCTGATGCGGATGTAATTCTGCATGCTCCGACCCAGAACAGCGATCTTCCGGTGATAGTGTTCGGCAGCGTCAACCGCGATCTGTATGCGCGCAACTTGCGAAGCGAAACAGGAAAGGAATATCCGCCCGGATGATTCGCCAATCATCTGGTTGAGGGGGTCAATGATGACCCGATCTGAATCAGAGTGACCTTCATCTTCTGCGTAGGTTGAATCAGAGAAGAGCAAGAAGACGCCATCGCCAGCGATTTTTGATAGTCCAGCGAAATCAAACGGCTCACCGACGACGGGGTCGGTATCGATCTTGAAATCGCCGGTGTGAACAACTTTGCCAAACGGCGTGTCAATTGCGATGCCCATGGCGTCCGGAATGCTATGGCACACGTCGAACCACGTTACCGTGAGCTGTCCGATATCAACCGGCTTATGCGACGTGATCTCCTTGATATCCGGCTTGTAGCCCAGCTTGTGTTCTTTCAGGCGCTCTCGGATTAGCGCTGCGGCCATGCGGGGGGCGTAGACCGGAATCCGCAATTCCTTCAAGACGTATGGAATGGCGCCAATGTGATCTTCGTGACCGTGTGTGATCAGCAGGGCGCGAACGCGTGATTTGTTCTCCAGCAGGTAACTAATGTTTGGAATCACCACGTCTACGCCCATCATCTCCGCAGCCGGGAATAGCACGCCGGAGTCGATGATCACGATGTCCTCGGACGTTTCCAGGACCATCATGTTTTTTCCAATCTCGCCCAGGCCACCCAGCGGGATAACGCGGAGGGGGGATTCGATTTGAGTTGAATTATTCGTCATTTTTTATTTAGAGCCAATTTTCAATAAGGGTTGTTTAGCAAAGTGATATTTATGATCACAGAAGACCCATCTGGCCTTTTCTGTGATCGGTGGAGTCGTCTTCAGGACTCGGGTCGGGTTCGGGTTGTGAGGTTGGCCGGGCCTGTGATGCTCGCTCGGAATCCAGCGCCGCGATCATCGCCTGGGGCAATTTCAAAATGTCTTCCTTCAGGGCCTCTTTGAGCTTGGTAGAGCGTAATCCGGCAGCAGGGTGGTACAGCGGGAATACAACTATGCCGTCTCTCCAATTCATTACCTGGCCGTGAGAACTGGAGATGCGAGCGTTTGGAAAAAACCTCATTAGGGAGTGGCGGCCAAGTGTGGCGATTACCCGTGGCTTCAGGAGTTGGATTTGCGCTTCAAGATACGGCCAGCAAGCGCGAACCTCATCGGGCAATGGATCTCGGTTATCCGGAGGTCGGCACTTCACTACGTTAGTGATGTAAACATCCTCGCGCCTGAGCGGCACAAGCGCCAGAAGCTCATCTAACAGTGCTCCTGAGCGCCCAACGAACGGCTTGCCTTGCTGATCTTCATTGTGGCCGGGGCCCTCTCCAATGAACAGGATTCCCGGAAAGTCAGAGCCTTCCCCGGGGACGGCATTTGTGCGGGTTTCCGAGAGGGCGCAGCGCGTGCAGTTGATAACGTCCTTTGAGAGGGACGAGAGGGACGACCACTGCGGGTCGATTCCAGGCTTATCTGACTGCATAACGACGCCAGCCTTAGGCCCAACTCCACTTGTTACGATAGCGAGGGAACTCATGCCGTCCAATGCCGAGGGCATCAGTTCAAAACCTAGTCGGATATTCCCTTGGATTTCAGGAATGAGAGGACGTCATTAACGGTATTCATTGCTTCTGCTTCCTCATCAGAAATTTCCATCGTTGTGTCGCCTTCACTGAACTCTTCTTCAAGAGCCATGATCAGTTCCACAACATCAAGCGAGTCGGCATCGAGATCGTTCGTAAATGACGATTCTGGCTTAATATCGTCTGCCTCTTTTGTAAGCTTGTCTGCGGCGATATCTCGGACCCGCTCAAACACAGTCGCCATTCATAACCTCCGAAGTATTTGATCCATCAAGGGATGGTGTAAAAATTTTCATTTTTTCTAGTCAGGATTTCTGTCTACCAGCGACTATGCTAGCACTGCGCCCAGAACGCCGTTTACGAATGATTTAGAACCCTCTGAGCCAAATAGAGTTGCGAGTTCAAGTGCCTCGCTTACTATCACTTTTCGCGGAGTCTCATCATTCCTGTGCTCCAGTTCTGCAAGAGCAA
Organism: Dehalococcoidia bacterium UBA1151; assembly: GCA_002311865.1. Classification (GTDB taxonomy): domain Bacteria; phylum Chloroflexota; class Dehalococcoidia; order Lucifugimonadales; family Lucifugimonadaceae; genus UBA1151. The sequence continues at coordinate 2,324 of DBZV01000222.1, read as the reverse complement.
GACGCAATACATTTCGGTCGATTGGTGATAGCTGATCGATAGGCCAGGCCGGGGCAAGCTCTTTGAGCCGCTCATCCAGCGTAATACGGTTGGTTTCAACGGTCTCAGCCAGCCAAACCGCGAACTCCGCCGGTCCAGATCCAATGCCAGCCTCTTCAGCCAGCCTTTTGGCGATGGGGTAGCCGGCATGTCCGGTCAGGTCTGCCTCGTACAGAGCCTGCACTGCAACTGCTCTGGCCAGACGCCTGCAGCCATTCTCATCTGACGGAATCACACCTGTGATCTCGCCATCATCGTCACGCCACACAGGGGAGCCTTATAAGTTCGTTAGAAATTTGGAAATCGAGAACCGGAACTAGGCTGCGTAAGAACGCACGGATTCCATGTCGCTCACCGAGATGATTTCTCGGGACCCGTCAATGCGCTTGATCATTCCGGCGAGGACCTTTCCAGGTCCCACTTCTACGAATGTCTCAATACCGCTCTCGATCATGTATTCCACCGACTGCTGCCAGCGCACGCAGGACGTCAGTTGGGTCATCAACTCTGCCTTCACTTCTGCACCCGTAGTAAGGGCAGTTGCGCCGCAGTTGCCAACGATGGGAACGCTGGGATCGTTAAATTTGATTGCTTCGATTACTTCGTTAAGGCCGGACTGGGCCGGCTCCATTAGTCCTGAGTGGAACGCTCCGCCCACTTGAAGTGGGATGCATTTCTTGGCGCCACGGGCTGCCGCAAGATCAATAGCCTGGGCAAGGGAGCGATGATCGCCGCTGATGATGATCTGTTGGGCAGTGTTGATGTTGGAGAGCTGAGCGCCAGTCTCTCGACACACATCTACTACCGCAAATTCATCGATACCAATGAGGGCCACCATACCGCCTGGTCTGTCATCGCAGGCTTCCTGCATAAGCTGGCTGCGCTGGACTACCAGCCTGATGGTGTCGCTGATGGAAAGTACACCGGATACGGCTAGCGCGGAGTATTCACCAAGGCTGTGGCCTGCTGTGAGCGCAGGGACCGGCTGGCCGCCAAGGGCCTCCGTCATTGCCGCGTGGGCCGCAAGTGAGACCGCTGAGACCGCAGGCTGTGCGTTGCTTGTCTCGGTAAGCTCCTCAATTGGACCCTCGAACATCAGGGTTGTGAGGTTGCGGACTAGAGCGTCATCAACTTCGTTGAAAATTTCTCGCGCAGCAGGGGAATTATCGAAGAGATCTTTCCCCATTCCAACGGCCTGTGCGGCCTGGCCCGGAAATATAAACGCCTGAGAACGGATTGGTGTACTTATGTCAATTGCCATTGCTGGAATTGCTCTCCCGTATTGACCTAAGCGTCAGTCTCAACTGGTGCTGCGATGTCTGGTGAGTCCGAACCTGTTTCAATGACCTCGCGGCCATTGTAAGTGCCACACACATGACAGGCACGATGCGGAAGCTTAACAGAACTGCAGGTGGAACATATAGAGGTTCCCGGTGCAGAAATGAAGTGATGTGCAGAGCGCCCGCCCTTGCGAGCCCTGGAATGTTTTTTCTTTGGAAGTGGTGCCATGTTATGTCAATTTATCTCTAGCGACTTGAGACTTGCGGCCCATTCAGGTGGCCCTGTTGTCTCATTACAATCGCAATCTTCAACGTTCAAATCAGTAGCGCATTCTATACAAAGTCCCTTGCAATCAGGTTTGCAAAGGGGTGCCATTGGGATCGCACTTACGAATGCCTGTCGGAAAGATTCCCGGAAGTCAATCGTGTTGTCTTCATCTACACGGTAGCTGGAATCTGGTGGCGATTGGCCGTCGTCACCTTCTGCTTCAACCATCCCGGTGAACCTGTTGACCGGGTGAAACTCCTCTTCAAACTCGATATCAAGTTCAAATTCAGTTTCCTTCAGACAGCGACTGCACTCTTCAGTTGTTGAGGCTGTGACCTCCGCCTGGACCAGAATCCCCCGGCCCGTCTTTAGTAAATCCACATGTCCGCAAACGTTAGTGAACCGATCTTCAGCAATCGAAATTATTTCGCTTTCGATCGTGAACTCACGACTGGAACCTACATGATCTTTCAGGAGGCCGGATGCGTTGTAATGCACTGTTAACCACCTTCAAACCAGGTACACAAGATGCGCACAAGACGAAATTCTCGCGCCTCCAGTTCAATTGTGTCAATAATCACAAACGCTATTTATCGTGAGAATCAGTACCACTTAGCATTCAAGCTCCGGCAGAGAATCTTCCTGATAAGTGCACGCTCGCCCGCACGTGCGCGTACCCAACAGGCTTCGAAAAGAGTTAAGTTGCTACTCACTTTTCGAACGTATATTCGTGAATC
>DBZV01000113.1 GCA_002311865.1 Dehalococcoidia bacterium UBA1151 | reverse complement strand
CTCAGGGTGACCGATGGCATGTACGCGATCGCTGCGGACGGTCGGCCATACTAGGCTTTCGGCTCGATCGTCCCGAACCAAGGCCTAACCCAATTCCCTGAGCCAAATGGAATCCCCACCCCAATGCCCACCGCCCCGCTGATCCTGCTCCCTCCATCCGAAGGCAAAGCCTCCGGGGGTAATGGCGCGGCGCTTGATCTTGGCTCCATCTCGTTTCCGTGGCTCAATCCGACTCGCGAGCGAATGGCGGGGGCGCTTATGAAGCTGAGTGGGCGGCCTCGGGTGTCGCGGAAACTTCTCGGCGTCAAGGGCCCGGCACTGGACCAGGCGAATACCGAAAACGCGAGCCTTGAGTCCTCGGCGACGATGCGGGCTATCGACCGGTATACCGGTGTGATGTACAGCGCAATCGAGTATCAATCATTAGACGATGCGGCGCGGGAATCGTTTGCGCAGAATGTGATCATCATGTCGGGCCTGTTCGGCGCAGTGCGTCCGTTCAACATGATCCCGGCGTACAAGCTGAAAATGGGTGTTAAGCTGATTCGCAACAAAACCTGCGCCGCCGTGTGGAAGCCGCTGATCTCGAAATCGTTCGCAAGCGAGGCCAACTACGGTGTTATCTGGGACTTGCTGCCCGGCGAGCACAGCGCGGCATGGGACCCGGCGAATGTTCCGCACGAGACCCGGTTCACGGTGAAGTTCGCGGAGCGCGCGGCCAACGGCGAGGTGAAGACAGTCACGCACTGGTCCAAATTGCTCAAAGGCGCACTGGTCCGTCATCTCGTCGAGAACATAACCGAAGCAGGCTCACCTCAGTCAGCGCTGGAGTTGGCGGCAGACTTCTCGCACCCCGAAGGCTTCAAGCTGGACCCAACCCTAACTTCTGAAGTAGACCACGCGACCGAGTTAGTATTCCTCAACGAATAGGTTTTCGCCTTGTAAGTGCCCGCCTGGCAGAGGCTAGCCGCGGTCGCCCTTGTCGTACTCCGCGTAGATGTAGGGGTGCTCCCGGTCGTAGTGCGTGAGAGTATCAGGGTTGTCGATTCTGCCCGCGGGCCGGATGTTGCTGCCGACTACGCCTGTAGCTTCGTCGCCCAACTCCGCTCGGAACCCATCCATCTTTGAGCTCAACGCCGCAACAACCTCAGGATGGCTGTCATAGACATTGTTCGTCTCGCCGATATCAGATTCCAGGTCGTAGAGTTCCGCGATCTCTTCGCCGCCCTTCCGGACGTGCAGCTTCCACTTCGAGTCCCGCACAGCTTCAAGGGTGTTCTCATCGTAGTACGCGAAGTCTCCGCGCGGCGACGCGCCAGAGTCATCGTCGAACATTAACGACGAGATGTTCACGCCGTCGATCGTTCGGTCGGTTGAAATCTCAGCACCAACCAGAGCCGCCAGCGTGGGATACAGGTCCATCGTCGTGGTCAGTTGATTGCGAACCTGTCCGGCGGGTATCTTGCCGGGCCATCGCATAAGGCACGGCACCCGTTGGCCGCCCTCCCAGGTGGTTCCCTTCTTGCCGCGCAGGGCGCCGTTGCTCCCGCCCTGGTTGTCCAGCCGGGAGCCATTGTCGCTCGTGAAAATGACCAGCGTGTCGTCGTCCAGACCCAGTCGCTTGAGCTCGCTCAAGATCACGTCCGTTGCCCAGTCGATTCCCGCCACGCAGGCACCGTAATCACCGTTTTGCGACGCATTTACCAGCCCATCAGGGGCGTAGAGCGGCAAATGCACATACATGTGCGCGAAGTAGAGAAAAAATGGCCCGTCGCTATTGTCACGAATAAAGCTGACAGCATCTTCAACGTACCGCTCGGTCAGCGCACGGAGATCCGGCTGCTCCTGGATCACCTCGTCGTCTCGAACTAGTGGCAAGGGTGGTCGATTCCGGCGGGCATGTGCCTGCGCTGAATCATCGCTGGGATTATTGTCGACCTGCCGCCCCATGTCGTTGCTGAACGGTATACCAAAGTAGCCGTCGAACCCGTGCCGCGTCGGCAGGAACTCCTTCTGGTCGCCACAGTGCCACTTTCCAATGATCTTGGTGGCGTATCCCACATCCTTCATCGCGGAAGCGATAGTTCTCTCATCCGTGTTCAGGCCAATGCCCTGACCCGGGAAGAGCACCCGATAGCCGTCAAACGAACCAAATCCAATCCGCGGCGGATAGCAGCCAGTCATCAGAGCTCCGCGAGATGGCGAGCAGACGGGAGAGGCCACGTAAAAGTCGGTGAACCGCAGACCTTCCTCGGCCATTCGGTCCAACGCCGGCGTCTTGTTGATCGTCGAACCGTAGCTGCCCAGATCTCCGTATCCAAGATCGTCGCAGTTGATCAGTACGATGTTCGGCTTCTTCACGGCATTTCCCTCGGATTCACTCTTCTGCGCTGACGCGGATGGATGTGCGAGCCGCTATGTTAGCGGCAGTCGACGGTCTTGAGGGAGTTGACGGGCCGATGAATCAGCCATCGGGCTGCTACTTCTGTCTGCGCGCCCTGGTGACACCGATTCCGGCGCCAAACGCAATCCCTAGTGGGAGCCAGAGGCCGATGTTGTCGGTAAGAACTCCGCTGATCGATCCTAACATGATCCCCAGCCCGATGGCCGTGGATGTTTCTTTTTTGGTGTCCTTATCTTTTCTGTTCTTGAAGCCAAACATGGCAAGGGGACACCCCGAATCGGCTTCGAATTAAGCACAATTCAGCGGGTCATCTTCATCATCCTGGCTACACCTGGCATGCTAGGCTTTCGCGCCGTGGTGTGTGCGGCTGGAGCGAACCGAAGGAGCGAGTGATGAGTCAGGTCCATGAGATTGTTGCTGAGACGTACTACCGGACGTTCTCAAAGTCGTACCCGGTTCTAGCGCGCATTGGTCCCGGCGACACGGTGATCACAAAGACGCTGGACTCAGGCGGGCAAGACCTCCACGGCGAACATCTTCACGAGTCTGGCAACCCGCTCACCGGACCCTTCTATATAGAGGGAGCCGAGCCGGGGGACTCCATCTCCGTAAGCCTGGACAAAGTGCGGCTGAACAGAGACTGGGGTTATACGTCGTACCGGCTTGGGCTGGTTTCGCTGAGCCCGGATCACATCGAGAAGACCTACTCCGATCAGTACAACATGAACCTCGTACGGGACGGTCGCGCCAATATGCTGCCCTGGGATATCGATATCGAAAAAAAGACCGTGCGTGCTCGCAAGCCCGAGAGCGACACGTCAGGACTCGAGTTCGCCGCCGATCCGATGCTGGGTTGCATTGGCGTGGCGCCGGAGGGCGATTTCACACCCACGTCTGGCCCCTCCGGACCGTACGGCGGCAACATCGACTACAACCACATCCGGGAAGGCGCCACGATCCACCTGCCGGTGTATCAGCCCGGCGCGTTGCTCTATGTGGGAGACGGCCACGCGCTCCAGGCCGACGGCGAGCCGCTGGGAACTGGCATCGAGACGTCGATGGACGTTGAGTTCTCGGTAACGCTGCACAAAGGCCGCGCACTCACCGGGCCGCGTGTCGAGTCCGCGGACTACATCATCAGCGTCGGCAGCCAACCGGAGTTCTCAAGCGCCCTCAACCGCGGACTCCAGATGGCCACCAGCGATATGGTGAGATGGCTCGTGGCCGACTACAACATGGAAGAGTGGGCCGCGCACATGCTCATCGGCATGGTCGGCATCTACGATGTGGTCACGGTGGCGGGCTCAATGGCACTGCGGGTACCGAAATCGAATCTGCTGTAAGGCGGCATCCGAGCAGCACACCGCGAATGTGTCACCCTGAGGGAGGATCCTTAACCGACCGTGAGGGCGTTTGCCATGTTTAGACGCCACAAGGTTGTCTCAACCGCGCTGCCGGGGAAGGCAACCCGTGAATTGCCGCTACGGGTTTAGCGCCTCAACGAACTGCTCCAAACAGCGTTCTGCGAACAGCGTCATGTTGGTTTCCCGGTCGCTCAACCCCGTCTCCAACGTCATCACCCGATCGGTCTGGCCGGAAACTGCGACGCAGGTGTGGCCTGCTGCGTCTCCGTACCCGTTGCCGGTGGGACCAGACGCGCCGGTTTCGCTGATACCCCACGTGGTGTCGAGTTTCTCTCGCACTGTGGCGGCGATCAGGCTGGCGTAAGGCTCCGATGCAGACCGAATACCGGGGTGGTCGTTGAGATCAATTCCCAGGAAAGCGTCGCGCGCCGTTCCCGTGTACGTCACCGCACCGCCCACGTAATACGCAGATGCGCCCGGCACCGCGAGCAGCGCCGCTGAGATCAGTCCGCCGCCCGACGTTTCGACGACGGCGACCGTCTCACCTCGCTCCTTCAGGATTGTTGCGATTTCCTCAGCCAGGTCACTCAGCTTGCTCATATCGGCGCTCTAATCGCCAGCAGCTGCCGGATCCGGCGCTGGCATGTCATCGCCAGATTCAACTCGCAGGTCCGGTAGCCACGTCAGGAATCCTGGCAGGTACCAGTTCCACTTGCCCAGCATCTTCATGCTTGCGGGCACCAGCACCATCCGAACGATCGTCGCGTCGATCAAGATCGCGGTCCCCAGGCCGAATCCCATCTGCTGAAGACCAATTAGATCGCCCGCGGCGAATCCCCAGAACACGGAGACCATTATCAGAGCCGCACCGGTGATCAATCGTCCGGTCGCGCGCACTCCAAATGCCACGGACTCCGTGTTGTCCCCGGTCTGGTCGAATCGTTCACGAATCCTGCTGAGCAGGAACACGTGNNNTAGTCCATCGAGAGACCAAATAGGATGGTGAACAGGAATAATGGGAGCCACGCCTCAATGATGTCGAACTCGGCAAACAATCCCAGATCGGCCCCAACGCCTTTCTGAAAAAAGAGAACCAGCAAGCCGTACGTTGCGGCCACCGAAAGCAAGTTCAAGATAATGGCTTTGATGGGCACAATGATCGACCTGAACACGAGCATGAGAAGGATGAAACTCATGCCAAGCACAAATGGGAACACCACCAGGATGCCGTCTTTAGCGGCCTGGAAGAAGTCCATGTTGAACGCGGTCTCACCTGTAATTACGATCTCCGCGCCACTGCCACCGAACGCCGCGGGAACATAGATATCCCGCAATCGGTCGATAGCATCCTGAGCGAACTCTTCAGCTGAGTCCCCCGAGATTGGCACCGCGATCACCGCAATCGTTCTCGATGCGTTCACCTCTGCCTCTCCAGGCGTCCCGAATGCACCTTCTACATCTGACGCCATGGCCGCAGTGATGGCAACAATTCCGCTCTGGACTGCAGCCGAATCGAACTCGCCCGCAATGACAATCTGCGCAGGACTTGTCGCGCCGTCCGAGAACTCGCCGTCCAGGATGTCGAATCCCTGCCGCGCCTGAATATCCTGAGAAAGCGTGGTGATCCCTGCGAATCCCAGGCTCAAATCGAGAAGTGGATATGCGGCGGCAACCAGCAACCCTCCGCCCACGATCAGACTCACCAATGGTTTTCGCATCACCATGTGTGACGCCGAATCCCAGAAGCCGCTACCGCTCAGCTCGTCACCATTGTTCTGGGCACGGGAGATCCCCGGTACCTTCAATCGCTCCAACTTATCGCCCAACAGGCTCATCACGGCGGGCAGTAGCGTCAGAGCTGCAACCACCGAGGTGACTACGACCACAATAGCGCCAATTCCAAGACCAATAAACACGTTGAATGGGATGAGAAGCATCCCAAAGAGTGCGAGCACCACGGTTATGCCGCTGAAGAGCACCGCCCTTGAGGCCGTATTCCCCGCCCGCTCAATCGCGTCAAGTTTTTCGAACCCTTTTCGGCGCTCCTCGCGATATCTGTCCACGATGAATAGCGAGTAGTCCACGCCCACCGCAAGACCCACCATGAAGATAACGTTCTGTACAAAGAACGAGAGCGCAAACACCTGACCCACAAGTGCCGCAATTCCCATGGCGATGATGATCGAAATGATCGCCACCACAATCGGAACAAACGCGGCCACAACTGTCCCAAACACGATCAACAGGATGATCAGCGCAACGGGCACACCAATTGACTCCCCTCTCAGGAAGTCTTCCCGCCCAACATCTTCAAACGCATTGCCAATCGTCGCTTGCCCAGTCAGTAAGATCGTAAACGAACTGGCGGTGTTCCGGCTTTCAACGATCTCAAGAACGAGGGGAACGTTGTCCGTCGCATCCACAAACTCACCAGCTGTGACGAACGGCATGATTGTTGTGCGGCGGTCTGCCGATACCAGGAAGCTTGTGTCTGGAATGTCAGTTCGATAGAAGTTTGTGAATGAACCGGGCCGGATGACATCTGACCCAAGCGCGGCGATATCACCGTAGAGGGCTTCCACCTCTGCCTGGAATTCGGCATCATCAACTGTAAATGTGTCCGACCGAACGATCACCACTTCATTCGTGCTGATTGCTTCACCACGAAGTTCTTCGATCAGATCAACGCCACGCTGAGATTCCGGCGTGTTCGTAAAGACGAACTCAGTCGTCAACGCGGATTCAAGGAGAGTCTGCCCAAGGAAAATAGCGAGAGCCAGGGTGGCGATCCACAACACAATCATGATCTTGGGCCGTTCCGCGCTACTACGGCTGATGGAGCGTGTTGATAGCGTCAGTTATTTCCCCATTTGTCAGGTAATCTCGATCCACGGGAGGGGCGTACCAGCCTCGGGCTAATTCACGCATTACTTTGTCATATCCCGCGTTAGTGCGCTACTTGGCGATAACGTGGGCAGGGTCCGCATCGCCAAACTCAGGACCAGTACTCCGACTGCGCTTCAACTCCCAGAATGCCGGATTCTGAACAAGCTCCACCATCGCATCAAACGCGCGACCCGCGGCCTCGCCGGTTGGCGCGGGCGAAAGTACCGGACCAAAGATAGCATGCTGCTTGTTGCCCCATGCCATCACCGGCGTTCCCGTATCTGGGCCAACGAGCGACTTTGCTTCATCGAGCGAAGCGCGAACAGACGCGTCCCAGGACTCATCTTCTGCAAAGTCCAATTTGTCATCAACACCCGCTGCGACGGCCGCATCGATCATTAATTGGTCAGACGCCGGAGTTCCCATCACGTGAAATCGATTGCCCATCTCTGTGTAGAACTGGCCAATCTGATCGTTGCGGCCTTCCCCCAGCAACGCCTCAATCATGCGCAACACCTTCTTCGCCATTGCGCGCTTGGCGGCAAAATCGGGGTTGTCGTGTCCCTCGTTCAGCATCCCCAGACTGTACGAGCGCCACTGTACCTTCACAGGGCGCACCGCCATGACCTCATGCATCCACCGCGACGTAATCCACGCCCACGGACAGCCGGGATCGAAGTAAAAATCTACGGTCAGAGCCTCTTTTTCGACTATGTTGCCGGCCCGGTTCGGAACAGGAGAAATCACGGCTGTGCCATTTCCTTGTGCTATTTGGTCGCGGTATCGTCGCACGTTTGGCGCTTCATACGCGGTGACCGCATCGAATCGGCCAGCAGCAGTTCACCCATTGTTAGACTCAGTGACTCTAATCTCTCGTTGATTACTACTTGAAAGTCGTGTCCTCGTGACCAGTCGGCGAACCTCAATGACCTGCCCCCCATAAACCGATCCAACTCTAGAGTTAGAGTTCTGGATACGGAGAAAGGGGAGATATGGCACGCAGGAAGTACACGCCTGGGCAGATCATCAGCAGGTTGCGGGAG
>DBZV01000005.1:2344-2706 GCA_002311865.1 Dehalococcoidia bacterium UBA1151 | reverse complement strand
TCGAGATGAGCGGTGGATGCCAGGGATGTGCCATGTCACGCATGACGCTCCGCCAGGGAGTCGAGCGCATGGTCCGCCAAGCGGTGCCGGAGGTGACCGTCATCCACGACGTGACCGACCACGCGTCGGGTGAGAATCCCTTCTTCGAGGGGCCAACGGTCTAAGCGCCTTCGGAGGCGACCAGAACGTACCCTCCATCCTTGCTGTCTACAGGCGCCAACTGTACCCTGCTTTGATCGTGACATCTCCCCTCGTCGATCGCGCGCAGTCCTGGCCGGAACGTTTGGTCATAGTGGCCCCTTACCGCCAGTGGTGATATACGGCGTAGCATTGCTTGCGGGGTGCATGCTGGCCGGCGCGTT
>DBZV01000005.1:1910-2125 GCA_002311865.1 Dehalococcoidia bacterium UBA1151 | reverse complement strand
GCGGTAAGGGGCGGGACAGCTGCAGTGCTGGCCGGAGTCCTTGCCGTTGTCGTCAGCTGTGCCCTGGTACCGTTGCTCAGTCGCATCGGCGGTGAACCGCCGCCGCCGCTGCCGAAGGACGCAGACGTCGAGCCGGGCGTATGACTACGGTCATCGATCTTATGGCACAGGTAATGAGCCGATATGGCTTGATTACTGCCTTCGCCGTCGTGGGG
>DBZV01000005.1:1314-1619 GCA_002311865.1 Dehalococcoidia bacterium UBA1151 | reverse complement strand
AATACGCGGGAGTTGGCGCGTGCCGGAGCGAGTGGGGTCATCTCTCTGTTTGCCGGCGTGTTCGTGTCGTTTACGATCGGCGCAGCGGTGGCCTATGCTTTCGGCTATACCGATCCCGTGAGTATGACCACGATCGGCGGCGGTGCGGCCACGTACATCGTGGGGCCCGTCACCGGTGCAGCCCTCGGGGCTAGTTCGGATGTGATCGCACTCAGCATCGCCGCCGGGCTGATCAAATCCATGCTGGTGATGGCTGGAACACCGTTCGTCGCACCACTGATCGGATTGAATAATCCGCGTTCGGC
>DBZV01000005.1:0-1124 GCA_002311865.1 Dehalococcoidia bacterium UBA1151 | reverse complement strand
CATCAGGGCGATCATGGGCTAACCGTTTCTGTCGGAAACGACGGCGCTGGATCGAGGAGAGACCGAGGCATGCCTGAACTTGAATTGGTTCGTCGGGCACAGAATTTCGGGACACGGGTTGCGGTGACATCAGAGGGTCGAGATCACTCCTACAACTCGCTGCTCTCCGTATCGGAGGGCATAGCCGCCAGTCTGCTCGACGGGTCTGCCGACCTGGGTGAACAGCGAGTCGCTTTTCTTATCCCGGCGAGCTTTGAGTACGCAGCGGTCCAGTGGGGCATCTGGAGAGCCGGTGGAATTGCCGTGCCACTGAGCCTGTTCTCAGCAGACCCGGAACTCGAACATGTGATCACCGATGCCCAGGTGGATCGCATAATCGTACCCGAGGATTCACTGGGGAAGCTCAGGCCACTTTGTGATCGGCTTTCGACGCCCCTGCTCAGTGTTGAGGGGATCTCATCGCCGCAGTCCGTGGCGTTGCCGCAGCTGGAGGCCCAGAGGCGGGCCATGATTCTCTACACCAGCGGCACGACCAGCAAGCCCAAAGGTGTGGTGAGCACTCACGCGAACATTCAGGCGCAGATCACGGCGCTGACAGAAGCCTGGGGTTGGCAATCGGAAGATTGGATTCCGCTGTTTCTGCCGCTCCATCATGTTCACGGAATCGTCAACGTGCTGGGTTGCGCGTTGTGGTCGGGGGCCAGGGCGGACTGTTTCGAGTCCTTCGATGCAGGGGCGGTTCTGGAGCGCGTGGCAGATAAGGAATATTCGCTGTTCATGGGAGTGCCGACCATCTACGTCAAGCTGATCCGGATCTTAGAGGCCGCCGATGAGCGAGATCGAGCGCGATTCACGGATGGATTCGCCTACATGCGATTGATGGTGTCGGGTTCTGCCGCATTACCGGCCAGTGTGCATGAACAATGGACGCAATTGACGGGACAGAAACTTCTCGAGCGCTATGGCATGACGGAAATCGGCATGGCGATCTCCAACCCTCTGCAAGGGGAGCGCAGGCCAGGTGCCGTGGGCGTGGCGCTGCCTGGCGTCACCGTCAGATTAATGAGTGAAGCGGGCGAGTTGATTGAAGCGGAGGACGAACCCGGAGAGATTCAGGTTCGTGG
>DBZV01000066.1:2144-5693 GCA_002311865.1 Dehalococcoidia bacterium UBA1151 | reverse complement strand
CCTTTCACCCCAAATGGGTGAAGCGGGTTTTCAACTTCAACCAGAATGGTTTCGATGTCGGGGAGGTCCAGGGAAGTGGGCATTCTGTAGTCCAGGAAACTACTGTTGACCATGGCACCCTCGGAATCCATGAAGTACTCCTCATTGAGCGCCCAGCCAATTCCCTGCGCCGCCCCGCCCTGCAATTGGCCCTCGACATAGGCCGGGTGGATCGCCTTCCCCACATCCTGAACAACCGTGTACCGAGTGATGTCTGTCTTTCCAGTTTCAGTATCAATCTCAATATCCGCAATATGCACGCCAAATGTGCCTTCTGCGAGAGTGAGGTCAACCGTCGCCGTGATGCTCACGGGACCGCCGGTGCCTTCCAGTCGGCCAGCCAGCTCCTCAAATGAGATGTTCAGCTCTGGGTCAAACTTAGAGCTGAATCCGTTCTCATCGTGAATCACGCTCTCTGGCTCCACTTCCCACAGGCGGGCAGCTCGGATTCCCATTTCTGCGATCACGGCCATTGCCGCATCGTACGCGGCGTGGCCCGTGGCGTAGGTGGTTCGACTTCCGCCAGTGGCGTCGGTGTAGCCGACCAGGTCGGTATCGACCACTGTGGGTTTCATCATTTCGGAGGGGATACCAAGTACTTCAGCGGCCTGCATTGCGATTGACGCACGCGTGCCCCCGATGTCCGTTGAGCCTTCTATTAATGTCACCGTTGCATCTCTGTTGACGTTGAGCGTTACGGATGACTTTCGGCCCGCGTTCCGCCAGAACCCAATACCAATGCCACGCCCGCGCTTGATCGTCGGGCTGGACGATTGCTCCAGCGGCGTCCGGTAGTGATCAGAATCTCTTGCAGCCTCAAGAACTTCGGTAGTTCCTATCTTGCCAAAGATGGGACCAACCGCCCGTCTGTCTCCCTGCTTGGAGGCGTTCAACAGTCGAAACTCAAACGGGTCCATACCAATTTTTTCACATATTTCATCAACCACAGACTCCACGCCATAAGCCACGTGGGTCGAACCTGGTGCGCGATAGGCCGCGGTCTTTGGTTTCGTGACCACAATGTCGAAGCCATCAATTCGGACATTGGGGATGTTGTAGGCGGAGAAGCAGCACTCTGCACCCGCGGCCACAGGCGAACCGGCATATGCACCGGCCTCGTACTTCAGATCCCCGGCAGCCGCGATGATCTTTCCACTGGCATCGACACCAATCTTCATCCCGATGACGGCTCCCGCACCGGGCCCGCTGGCCTCAAACACCTCTGTGCGGTTCATGCTCAGTCGAACCGGACGACCGATCTTCCGAGATAGCACTGCTGCAGGTGGCTCAAGATATATGGGAATCTTGCCTCCGAATCCTCCGCCAATCTCCATGGGCACGACCTTGATCTGAGATGGCGGAAGATTCAACACTCCCGCAATTTGATCTCGGGCGTTGAACGAGCCCTGGGTGCTGGTCCAGACCGTGATCTTGCCATCTGGCGCCCAGTAGGCTGTGGATGTCTGCATCTCAATGTAGCCCTGGTGCGCGCTGGCGAGTTCAAACTCTCGTTCAACCACTACCTCTGCGTCGGCAAACGCCTGATCGGGGTCTCCCAGCTCATGCCTGAAGTGGGTTGTGATATTCGTTGATGTGACTGAGTCACCGAGGTGATCACCAACAAGATCATCATGGAGGATTGGCGCGTCTTCACTGATCGCCTCGCGAACAGTTAGCACCGGCGAAAGCACTTCGTATTCCACTTTGATGGCCGCCGCTGCTTCCAGTGCAGTATTAGTATCCACTGCCGCTACGGCTGCCACGGGATGGCCTTTGAAGACAACTTTGTCACCTGCCATCACACGGTTTGAAGCAAATTTCTGGTTTACATTGCCCTTCTCACCCAGGTCTGCAAACGGCATGTCCTTGCCGGTTATGACACCAAGTACGCCCGGCATCTGCTCCGCTACGCTGATATCAATCGACCTGATGTTGGCGTGGGCGTGAGGACTCCGAAGGACCGCGCCGAGGGCAAGATCACCCATCCGGATATCTGCGCCATATAACGCGCGCCCGGTGACTTTCTCAAGGCCATCATGACGAATCGGACGAGTTCCGATTACTCGATATTTGGACCCACTCGTGGCGACCATTGTTATCCTTTGCGATGGCGTCAATAAATTGGAAACAGCCCAAGTTGGCTCATCAACGTTGACGGCCGATGCGAAGTCTAACTGATGTGCTTACTGAGACGAAACCGGGACGCCGTGATGACCTGCCCCCCAAAAACCGATCCAACTCTAGAGTTAGAGTTCTGGAAACGGAGAAAGGGGAGNNTGAGACGAAACCGGGACGCCGTGAGACTCAGGCGCTGACGACCTTCAGGAGCTCACTCAGGGTGAACGGCTTTGGCAACACGGACGTGACGCCCAGGTCGGTTAATCGTTGATTTGTCTCACGGTCCGTAAGGGCACTCATAGCCACCACCGTGCGCGGGCGNNTCGACTCTGCCAAATGGACTGAGCATACCTAGAAGCTCAAAGCCGTCCATTCCCGGGAGAGCGATATCTAGCAGCAGTACATCGGGGTTCCTAGACTGAATGCGAGCCAATCCAGACTCGGCATCACCCACAGTGGACACCCGGAAACCGGGCATGATTTCTAGCCCCTCTTTGATGATCTCTCTAAGAGTTGATTCATCATCAATAATGAGAACGTCACACATCGCCTCGGCAACATCTGACTCTGTAGCCACATTCATTGGATTGAGGTCTCGCACGCGGCACGAAGTTCCTGAAGAGTGAACGGCTTGGCAAGAACGTAATCAGCACCAAGTCTGATGATCTCGTCGACGGTCTGGCTGTCCGTCATTCCGGACATGGCGACAATCTTCTGTGGGCGATGATGCGACCGGTGCTCTTGCACTTCTTGCAGGACCGAGAAGCCGTTGCGGCCAGGCATGATCATGTCCAGCAGCATCACATCCGGCTCTTCTGAGTCGTTGAGTCTTAAGCCATCGTCACCGCCGGCCGCAGAGACCACATCGCAGCCGATTGCGATTGCAAGGCACTCTTTGACTACCTCACGCATCTGCAACTCATCATCAACAATCAGGACCTTCATGTCTCGGATAGTATCCTCTTCAGCGTTCATTGCAAGTACCTGTTCGCCTGTCTAGCCTTAGATTGGTCGCGGTGCGATACCGCGCACGAAACTGCCAGCGGCCTGGCTCTCTGACTCCCGTGCGCCAGCTTCTGATGTCAATACTGGCGCTTCAGGGATTGGGTCATCTCCATCGATGGTGAAGGTGAAAGTGCTGCCTTCTCCTTGAACGCTTTCTGCCCAGACTGTGCCACCGTGCAACTCAATCAGCGATCGGACAATATAGAGTCCAAGTCCTGAGCCTTCCGAGAAGCCTCTTGCCTGCGCTGATGCACGCTCATACGGGTTGAAGAGTCCCCCGATTTCGTGTTCAGAGATCCCAACTCCACGATCGCTAACGGACACAGCAATCGCGCCATCCGTGGTTCGCCTGGCGGATATTCCAATCTCACCGCCATCAGGTGAGTA
>DBZV01000066.1:1341-2078 GCA_002311865.1 Dehalococcoidia bacterium UBA1151 | reverse complement strand
GCACCTCAACGATTTTCGCTCGGTCGCAAATTGCGAAGCGGGCTTGATCGTCGATATCGACCTTCAACGTATACGCGTCAGCCCTCGCAGATGACTCGGCCGATATTGACTCCGCAATCGCAACCAGATCGACGGTTGTTGGATCAAGTGAGATTCGGCCAGATTCGAGTTCTGAAAGATTGAGCAATGTGTTGATCGTCGTCCGTATCCGCAGTGCCTGTGAGTGGATTAATCCAACCCATTTTCACGCTTCTTGGAGTCGACACCCGGAATTAACAGTAGCTCTGACGAGGCGAGAACTGACGCCAGCGGTGTTCTCAACTGGTGTGAGGCGTGAGCCACAAACTCAGACTTCATCCTCTGAAGTTTTCTTTCTTCAGTAACGTCACGAGCAACGATTGTTCGGCCCGAAAGTGTGCCGTCCCACCTGAATATGGGATAGCTGGCAAGATCAAGCTCTTGTGTAGAGTTCCCATCCATCAAAATGGTGGCGCGCCCGGATCCGGCTTCATCATGTAGCAACGTGCTGAGTGCCTGTTTGTTCTCGAAATCGAGCTGATCGGCGCCGACCCCGTCCAACATTAGAGGTCTCAAGCCCTGGCCCGTATTCACGTTGAATTGCATCCCAAATAGAGTCTTGAATCGCTCATTGATATAGGCGATATTCCTGGACACCTCACTCACTACCACGCCGTCACTGGCGCCTTCAATTACGGCTTCCAGAGTCTGCCTTTCCG
>DBZV01000066.1:760-1274 GCA_002311865.1 Dehalococcoidia bacterium UBA1151 | reverse complement strand
TGAAAGGGACTCCCATGCACCTCGTTCGCGTCGGCGGAGGATTTCGATCAGCGCGAGCGTGCCGATTACGGTCGCTGCAAGTCCAGCAGAGAAGGCGTAAACGCGTGTCAGGAGGGGATCAAACAACTCCGACTGTGCGTACGCGACGGTGGTAATCCAGGGCGTGTTGTCCGGGTATTCAAAGTAGATAATTCGCTCAACCTTGTCGAGTCCAGGACCAAACCACGCCTCGGTTGGTTGCGTCATTGCCTGTGCCCAGACAGCACTACCGGACTCGTTCTTGCCAACTGCGCCGCCTGGATGCGGTGCAACATAGCCGGTACCGGCAAGGACAACACCATTGCTATCGAATATTCCAGACTTCGCCGTCTCGGGGAAGCCTGTGGTCATGTCCAGTTGCGAAGAAATTGCACTCAGTTCAGATTTGAGCACCAGGTATGCCGTTGGACCACCAAGCTCATCTCTTACCGGGTAGGCGAACATCGCGTTCGGCGAGGCCGTTTCGGAAGTAAAG
>DBZV01000066.1:362-703 GCA_002311865.1 Dehalococcoidia bacterium UBA1151 | reverse complement strand
AAAGACGTTGGAGACGGTAAATGAGTTGGTGCCAGCCACAACCTCAAAGAACTCGGCTGCGGGAATTCTCTCGCCGATTCCACTGCGATCAGAGGCTGCAAGCACCACGCCATAGCGGTCAGCCACAATCGCTCGGCTGTAGGACTCACTTTGGGCGACGAAATTTGAGAGATAGGTGTTGGCGTCATCTTCAAGAGCTACGCCACTGCGGCTGAGTTGAACGGACGGAAACATCGTCGAAAAATGTGATGCAACCTGTTGGCTGATTCCCTCTGTCTTGCCAACGAAGGACTCAAGCTGCTCATTGACCTGTGCAGACTGCAATTCCAGCTGGATCAAGG
>DBZV01000066.1:0-190 GCA_002311865.1 Dehalococcoidia bacterium UBA1151 | reverse complement strand
CAAATTAGGGCCACCGCCACGACTGCCAATGGAATCAACACCCCGATAACAGTCAACCGCCACTTTGTTGCTTGCCCGAAATTGCTCAACTGATTCCCCCGGTCTGGATGTCGCCAGTGCTCTCTCAGTAGCTCGCTGGTACTCACCCACTGATTCGACCTCTCATAAATCAGTCTGTGGGTGATACCCG
>DBZV01000039.1 GCA_002311865.1 Dehalococcoidia bacterium UBA1151 | reverse complement strand
ACGCATTTTTACCCAGTAATTGACTAAATCTTTACCTACTCCAATTAACTATCTCCCCGGGCGATGCACCGCCCGGACCATTTGCTCCTACCTCGCCTCAGGGCGTTCCTTTACGGTTCTCATGTTCATTGCCCTGTTTCNNGGGCCTGCATTTCCGGATGTCCCGCTCGTTGCCCTGTTTCTGATCCTTAACGTATAAAATTGCCACTTCCGATATCTCACTTATCGCATCAGACTGTAGTAACAGCAACTATCAACTCCTGGAGAACCATGAATGCCGGAAACTAATTTCGACCTAGTTGTAATCGGCGCAGGCCCCGGCGGCTATCACGCCGCAATCCGCGGGGCTCAACTGGGGCTCAGCACCGCTATCGTGGAGAAAGACGATGGCTCTGGCATTGCCGGCATTGGTGGGGTTTGCCTCAACTGGGGATGTATCCCAAGCAAATCCCTTCTCAAGAACGCCGAGTTAGTAAATACCCTCTCCCATGCCGATGACTGGGGAATCTCGTTCGATAACTTCTCTGCAGACATTTCAAAAGCCATAGACCGCTCACGAAAGGTCTCCGCTCAACTCGTGCAGGGTATTGGCTATCTACTCAAGCAAAACAAGATTGAAGTGTTCCGTGGCGCCGCAACACTGACCAGCGCGACGACGGTATCGATTGATGATGGAACAACGCTCACGGGAAAGAGCATCGTTATTTCAACGGGTGCTCGAGCTCGCAGCCTCCCCGGGCTGGAAATTGACGGCGAGAAGATCATCACAAGTCGAGAGGCTCTGGAGACACGAGTGGCGCCAAAGGCCATTGGAATTATTGGTGGTGGCGCTATTGGAGTTGAGTTCGCCTACTTCTTCCGGGCCTACGGTACGGAAGTGACCATATTTGAGATGCTGCCCCACCTCGTGCCCCTTGAAGATGAAGACGTGTCGGTGGAACTTGAACGAGCATTCAAGAAGCAGGGAATCAATTTCGTCACCAGCGCCCGCGTAAGTGGAGCGGAGGAGCGCGGCGACGGGCTGGTGATCAACTATCACGCCAACGGTGAAGACTCTGAATTCGAGTGCGATAAGGTGCTTCTTGGCGTAGGCGTACAACCCAACACAGATAGCCTTGGCCTTGAATCAGCCGGTGTGATGCTTGACGCACGTGGCTTCATTGAGATTGACGATCGCATGCAGACATCCGCACCGGGCGTGTACGCCGTTGGCGATGTGACCGGCAAGTTGCTGCTGGCGCATGTGGCGTTTGCGCAGGGCGTTGTGGCTGCCGAGACGATTGCCGGTCGAGACCCGGAGCCGCTGGACTACGTAAACATGCCGCGCGCCGTGTACTGCGAGCCGCAGGTGGCCAGTGTCGGCCTGACTGAAGCGCAGGCCAAAGAGCAGGGCTACGAGGTTGAGATTGGAAAGGTTCCGTGGCGCGCTGTTGGCAAAGCAATTGCCTCAGGCCACGTTGATGGTTTCACCAAAATCATCTCGGACAAAAGCTCCGGCGATATTCTGGGTGCGGCGATGGTTGGGCCGGACGTAACGGAGTTGCTGGCGGAGATCAGCGCGATGAAGATGCTGGAAGGCACGCCGATGGAGATTGGCCAGACCGTCCACGCGCATCCAACACTTTCCGAAGGCATCAAGGAAGCCGCGCTGGACACCTACGGCGAAGCGATTCACTGGATTTAGCAACTGGCATAACTCAGGCGCCACTCCATCCATAAAAACGCCCGCTTGCGCTGGCGATAGCCAACGCGTTCCAGAGTTTGAGCCAGTGCCGCTCAAACGACCCCTCACAAACTAATTCGCTTGCCTGCGCGTTTCCTCGATCAGGGCATCCAGAGCTGACCGATCGACACCCAGCGAGTGGGCCTCCTGGATATCGGCCTTCGCAGATTCCTCATCGCCAAGTAGCACGTGCGTCGCGGCACGATTGGCGTACGCCTCACCAAAGCGGGGGTTGAGCCTCAGTGCCTCGGTATAGTCCTTGAGTGCCTTAGCAAACTCATTTCGGGCGTGATAGGAGTTCCCACGATCAAGATAAGTGTCCGGATACGAGGGGGTGAGCCGAATGGATACGTCATAGTCAACGATCGCCGCGTCGTGATTTCCGCTCTCCGCGAAAGCAGAGCCACGGTGCTGATACACGCCAGCCGTGTTAGGTGCCGCGGAAATGACCGCAGTGAAGATCTGGATCGCGGCCTTGTATCGCCCTGAATCAGACGCATCAATACCCCGTTGCATGGCCTCCATGGCATCGCCAATATCTGATAATTCAGGCTGAAATTCTCGGCCAGTGAGGCGCGCTAGGAGGTCCCTGAACTGCTGCACGATAACGCCCGGCGACCTACCGATCTAGTTTCCGACCGTTAGTGGAGCCAGAACGAGCGGCTGTGAGCGAATCCTCTCCAAACTGCCATGGAGCTGCTGCAATTTCTTGCGCTGATCAACCGCCGATAGAAATGCAGCATATCGAGCGGTGAACATGGCTCCAACCAGCATGATGATTGACGATACGTATACCCATGCCATGAATGCGATCACCGCGCTAATCCCGCCATATACATCTTTGTATGCGGGGAACTCGCGCAGCCACTGAACGAAGACCACCGCTGAGATGTTGAACGCGAATGATGCAAGCAGCGCGGGTAACCACGATTCGCGTAGTCTGACCCGGGTGTAGGGCAGCCATGTGTAGATGATCAGGAACGTAACAAACATCGTGACCGGAGGGATTGAGATCGCAACCCGGCTCCAGAAGTCATCGCTACTGGGGCCAGATTCCGGGGCCAGGATAGTAAAAATTTCCTGAAAGAAGCTGAGCACCGTTGTCGTGAAAACAGAGGTAACGAGAAGTAGAGAGGCCCCCAGCATCAGCGTGAAGTCCATCATCCGCTCCTGTAGGAACGGCCGAGTCCGCTGGATACCCCAGATGAGATTGGTGCTCTTGCGAATAGCACCAAAAACCGTCATCGACGTCCAGACCAGGCCCACAGTGGCGATGACACTTGTGATGATCTTACCGTCGTTCACGCGATTCAAAACAGTCTGGACAAGCTGAGCATCTATCGTTGGCCACTGTCGGGGGATCTCTTCGACCAGTTGCTGTTGAAGTTCAGCAGAGTTGAGCAAGAATCCAAATATCGCCAGCACGGCAAGCAACAGGGGAAACATCGAAAATATCGAATAGAACGAGATTGCAGCGGCCATGTAGGGGCCGTTTTTGCTCAGAAATTCATTAAACGCGCTGGCGCACAGCTTGATGAAGTCCACACCAAGTCGAAATAGCATGACGGGAAAGGCGTTGATCATGAAGTGACTCTCAAAGGCGAGATCTGTCTCGGCACGTTCTTATCCCATTTTCCAGATATACCGGGATGACTGCAACAATGGGGGGAACCTGTATTCGCGGAATGATGACCTGTTTAGAATGGCGAGGCTGAATAGATTGGAACGGATAAGCCCGTTTCATCTTTGAGGATTCTCACCTCAGCCAAACCAACTTATTCAATATCAAAGAGGCCACTTGCAACCTCCCTGGCGACCACGACCCGGCGACGTTATTGTGCGCCGCCCGCGCCAGGCTGAAATTGCCCCCGTACAGATCCACCTGACACGCCGCAGCGTCCCCGTGCGCGGCATCGCGTCACCAATGGTCATCGTGTACGGGTTCGTAGGCCTGGCTGTCCTTGGGTCGATTCTGTTGTGGCTACCTCTTTCAACGACTGATGGCGACTCCCCGGACTTCATGACGGCATTGTTCACGGCCGTTTCAGCCATCACGGTCACCGGCCTGGTTGTAGTGGACACCCCAACATTTTGGAGTGGATTTGGCGAAGGAGTGATCGCCGTTCTCCTGTTTCTGGGCGGATTGGGTTTCATGACTTCCGCTGCGTTTTTGCTGATCATCATGGGCCAGAGAATTGGTCTCCAAAACCAGCTGGCAATCAGATCAGGTCTGGGCGTATCACAGCTGGGAGGCCTTCCCGTCCTGGTGCGCAACATCGTGCTGACGGCAATCGTCTTCCAGACTATTGGCGCCGTGGCGATGTTCCTCAAGTGGTACGTATTCGGCTCGCTCTGGAGCGGAATATCAGCTGGCGAAGCCTCGTGGCAGGCGATATTTCATTCTGCCTCAGCCTTCAATAACGCAGGCTTCACCGTATTCCCGCCCGACAAGATAGATGGCGGAAGCATCGCCGCATTCTCTGCAGACTACTTCATCCTGGCGCTGTTCAGCGGACTGATCATCCTTGGGGGAATTGGCTATCTGGTGATGTACGAGGCGGTAACGGTACGTCGTCCCAGCCGTTTCTCAATAGATACAAAGTTAATTGTCGTTGGGACAGTCGCGGCTCTTCTGGCCGGTGCAGCACTTGTATTTTCACTTGAGTTCAACAGAGCCGGGACCCTCTCCGAACGGCCATTCGGTGAACAGGTTGCAGATTCGTTCTTCCAATCAGCAATGTCCAGAACCGCCGGATTCACAACAATCGACTGGTCTGAAACACAGGAAGCGACAAATTTCAGCACGATGTCGTTGATGTTTATTGGCGGCGGATCTGCCTCTGCGGCCGGCGGGATCAAGATCGGTACGTTTGCGGTGATCGTCCTCGCCATCTTCGGAACACTGAGAAACAAGGTCCACACACAGGTATTTGGTAGATCGATCCCCCAGGCTGTTGTGCGACAGGCGCTCGTTGTAGGTGCGGTAGCAATTGCGGCAGTATTTACCCTGACCTTCGCGCTGGCCGCGATTGAGGATCAGCCGCTCGGTTCAATTCTTTTTGAGGCCGTTTCAGCCTTCGGAACCGTGGGACTATCCACAGGCATTACGGCCTCGCTATCAGATTGGGGCAGGGGCATCATAATCGCAGCTATGTTTATGGGAAGATTTGGGCCGCTGTCATTGGCGCTTCTTATGGCGGGAGGAGAAGAGGTTGAACCCTACCGATTCGCAGAGGAGCGGGTTAGAATAGGTTGAGCAACTCCGCTACCGGATATCTACACGGTAACGGCTATTCTTCATCACAATGCAAGCAAATTTCCAGGGCAAGAAATTAGTGGCTGTAGCGGGCCTGGGCCGTCTCGGTTCTCAAGTCGCGCGCACTCTGTATCAACTCGGGCATGACGTTTTGGCAATCGACCAGAATGAACAGCTTGTTCAGGACCTCACCGGTGAAGTAACACACCCCGTGCGCGGCGACGCCACAAACGAGAACGTTCTGCGTGAGCTTGGCATCCACAATTATGATGTGGCCATCGTCGCCATCGGAACCAACGTCCAGGCCAACATCATGGTTTCCGTGCTCTTCAAGACAATTGGAATCCCGTACATCGTCTCCAGGGCGAACAATGAACTTCACGCGAACACATTGGAACGCATCGGGTGCAACAAAATTATTCAACCTGAAGCAGAGAGTGGTAGACGCCTGGCCCACATGCTGTTCACGCCTGAGGCCCAAGAGTACATGGAGCTTACGTCGGCTTTCGGTATCTCAAGAATTCGTGTGCCGGACCGTTTTGTGAATATGACACTAAAAGAGAGTGGATTTACTGGTGTTCGTGATAAGTACGGCGTGGCCGTCCTGGCATTGAAGCGAGGTGATGACATCACGCTAAGCCCGGACGGTGACGATAGGCTGGCAACCGGCGACGTAATGGTCGTTGTCGGCAGAGATGAGCTTGTCGGGAGGATCAGCGCCACATGATGCGTAACCTCCTCACAATGCCACAGCGATCAAGACAGTCGCCAACGGAGTCGCTCCAACTGGGCGTCGCATTCAACAAAGTGCTGGCAGTGGTTACGGGCAGTCCGTCAGATGAAGGTGTTCTGGCGCATGCTGCAGACCTCGTCAGACCGGTCAAAGGCCGGCTGCACGTTTTATATGTGATTGAGGTGGACCGCAGCCTTCCTGTTGACGCTGAGATTGGCCCTGCTGCCGCCAAGGGCGAAGACATCTTGCAGGGCACTGAAGAAATTGTCAGGCTTCCGAAAAACGAATTTGACGCTCACATGGTTCAGGCCCGAGAGATTGGCCCTGCCGTGGTATCTGAAGCCATCTCTCGTGAGGTAGATGCCCTTGTGATCGGCTCTCACTTCCCCCGTGAAAACGGAAGTTTCTCACTCGGCAGAGATATCCCGTTCATTCTTGAGCACGCGCCTTGCCTGGTCGTTCTGAGACGGGAAGCACCGCCGCGGCAGCGGGGTCGTCGGCCAACCGCGCCGGGCGTTACGACAACACCCGGCAGCCTATCCTGAGTCGCCCAGCTACACTCTAACCATGCGTGTTGTCATTCTTGGATGTGGTAGAACCGGATCCGCCATCGCGTCGTCACTGGCGGCTGAAGGAGATCGCGTCTCGGTGATTGATAAGGAGAAATCACACTTCTCCAGACTCACCCCATCGCACATCGAATCAGGATCGGTTTCCATTGTTGAAGGCGATGGCACGATCTCATCTGTGCTCGCCCAGGCCGAAATTGAAGACGCTGACCTTTTCATAGCTCTTACGGGGCAGGACACGGTGAACGCACTGGCAGCACAGAAGGTTAGGGCCATATTTGATATCAAGCAGATCGTGATGAGAGTGAAAGACCCATCGCTTGGAGAGATGTACTCTTCTCTGGGGTACGAGGTTTACTGCCCAACCGAGAACGCCGTATCTGAGATCGTAGAGTCGCTCAACCGGGAAATATAACCTCGATCGTCTTCCAGATGCCCAGATAATAGATGTGGACTGAAGATCAAGTGGCCGCTAGACCAGGCGGCCCAAAAAAAGGATCCAGATATGTATATCGTAATTGCAGGTGGTGGCCGCCTGGGCGGACGGCTTGCTGACTCATTGATCTCCGGTGGTCATGAGGTATACGTGATTGAAATCGACGAGCAAGTTGTTAACCAATTGCGTAACACTCTTGGAAGCGTCGCTGGGCAAGGTGACGCCACGCGGCTAGCGACCCTTTCAGACGCCGGCGTGGCGAGAGCATCAGTATTTATCGCAACGACTGGGCGTGATGAGGACAACCTTGCGGCTTGCCAGCTGGCAAAGACTCGTTTCAACGTCTCAAAGACCGCCGCGGTAGTTCAAAACCCGGATCACGTGCTCCTGTTTGAAGCAGTAGGGATTGATGACGTTGTCTCTTCCACTGACCTGGTTCTCTCCCGAATTGCAGGGGCGCTACCGGCTCACCCGCTTGTTCGGCTGATGCCAGTAACCGGTCGCAGCAAGGAGATCGTGGGAATCAAGATTCCATCGGGCGGCGTTGTGGCCGGAATGCCGCTCCGCGAGGTGAACGTTCCCTATGGGAGCCTTATCTCACTGGTCATTAGCGCCAACGGACACACCGAAATTGCCACCGCTGAGACGGTTCTGGAACCAGAAGATGAGATCATTGCCGTGAGCCCGGTGGAGACCACAGACTCCCTCTACGAAACCTTCACAGAGCTGAGATAGAGGAATCGCCATGAAACTTGGATTCCTTGGACCTGAAGGTACTTTCAGTGAGCAGGCTGCGATCACGTATTGCGCCGAAGCTGAACTCGTGCCGATAGCTTCAATTGAGGAAGTTGCAGACGCCGTCGAGTCAGGCGAAATTGACGAGGGAATCGTTCCAATTGAAAACAGCCTTTTCGGCTCCATAATCCCGGTACTCGACTTCCTGATCAAGGCGGAGAAGTCACGGATCAAATTTGAACTGGCGATACCTGTGGAACAGTGTCTGATCAGCGAACCTGACATGGACCTGAAGAAAATCACACGGATCTACTCGCACCCACAGGCCCTGGGACAGTGCCGGGCCTATCTTGCAAACAATTTCCCGGGCGTCGACCTGGTGGCGTCACTATCAACCGCAGGATCTGTGGCTGACATGCTCCTGAGCGAGGAGCCGGCGGCAGCGATCGCACCCTATCGCGCCGCTGAGATCCACCACGCAACGGTGGTCGAACGAGGCGTTGAGGATGGGAATTCCAACTTCACCAGATTCGCCGTGCTTGGACACTCCGACCATACGCCAACCGGTCACGATAAGACTTCTCTGGCGTTCTGGTTTTCATCGGATGCCCCGGGAACGCTTTACCAGGCACTGGGCCTGTTCTCCAATCGGGGAATAAACCTCTCAAAAATCGAATCCCGGCCAACCGGCGAATCGCTCGGTACATACGTGTTCTTGGCTGACATATCAGGCCATCGAAACGATGATGCGGTCAGCGCCGCTTTATCAGACCTGGTTGAGATCACATCTAAACTGAAGATTCTTGGCTCGTATCCTCAGATGCCAGACATGCGGAGTACCCCAACCGATTAGACGAGACCCCTAAACCGGGTCGCTGAAGTCGTCGTCCTCAAGGATGAGCGATTCGCCACGCGCCCTCGTTGCTGCCGCGCGACCTTCGTCTATCGCGGAGTGCACTCGGTCTCGAGTCGACTCCGCTAGCTCCTCAGCACGATCTCGCCACTCGCCGGTCTTCTCACCAATGAGCGCACGCGTCTCTTCACCAGACTTCGGCGCAAACAGCACGCCGGCAACGGCGCCCACAATGCCACCTACCAGAACGCCCGTCCAGAAACCAGCTCCGCCGTCATTTTCCGCCATCTAAATTTCTCCCGGCCAGTCGAACCGCTAGTTCCAGATTTTCCGCACCATCCGGGCAGCAAAGCCACCCACGCTGGTGATCGCACCAAGCGGCCTGATCGATCCGCCAACGCCCCGGAGCGTGTCCAAGACATCCTCCGCACTACTCGCCAGTTTCTCGAACCTGTCGATGAGCCGATTCAACTTCCGGAGGATGAATATCCCGTAAACCAGCACAAATGAAAGGCTGATGAGTGCCAGAATTATGAAGACGATTATAAGGATGTCTCTGATCAGAGACACCGTCTCAGAAGATGTCAGAAGTAGCAGGCCTGGCATTGGAATTCCCGTTCGCTCTCCCCATCGCCCAGTCGAGATTTTAGCAGGGTCAACACCTCAACACCAGCTTTGATATGTATTTCCTTATTACGGGTTTACATTATAATCAGTTTCTGACCAGCAACCCCGGCTGGCACTTACGGCAAAAGTTCGTGACCCGCTGATTTGCCGTGATCGCCGAGATCTCATACCCACACACCGGACACGGTTTCCCCCCCTTGCCGTGAACTTTCAGATAGCGCCGCTCCTTCTTGTGAATGTTCTCCCCAACCTTCTCCTGGAGAAGGTTGAACGCCTCCAGCGGCACTCGGTAAACAGCCTCCTGCAGTCGCGCTATCTCCTCGTCTGATAACGCAGTTTTCTTCTTGTATGGGTGCAGTCCGGCAGCGTGCAGAATCTCGTCAGCATAGGCGTTTCCCACTCCAGAAATTAGTCGCCCACGCGTCAGAATGCCTTTGATCTCACCTCGAAATGGGCGCAGAGCCGTTTTGAACTCATCCAGAGACATCGGCGCATCCAGCACATCTGGCCCCTGCTCTTCCACTCGCGGCGTCTCGTTCAC
Source organism: Dehalococcoidia bacterium UBA1151 (assembly GCA_002311865.1). Classification (GTDB taxonomy): domain Bacteria; phylum Chloroflexota; class Dehalococcoidia; order Lucifugimonadales; family Lucifugimonadaceae; genus UBA1151. The sequence continues at coordinate 4,753 of DBZV01000039.1, read as the reverse complement.
CTGGTCCGGCCGCAGATAGTAGACCATCCCCATCCGCTTCTGATCGAAATATCTCAGTTGATGCCCATCGTCGATATCGAATGTGACGGTAACCGACTTCAGGAGCTTCTCGTCTGGCTCGGTGTAGCGCAGGCCACCTGTGAGCATCGGGTTGATCAGCACCACTCGATCGCCAGATAGCTCGAAGAACAACAGCTTCCCGTGACGCGTCATCGCAACAATCGACCGCCCGGCGATATCGTCCGAGAACCGCTCGCCCGTGAGATTGCGCAGCACCAGCGGTCGCGTCTCCCTGGCGCCAGTGATTACTCTCCCCACCAGTCGAGGCTGCAAATACTCAAGAACTACCTGGAGATCTGGCGCTTCCGGCATTCAATCGACTCCCGAACTGCCCGTGGGAAGATCAACACATCGCACAAAAGGAGATTCTGCCACAACTCTCAACTCCATCGTATGACCCACTTAAACAATCAGGCCCCCGATCACTCGAGAGCCTGTCTTGCTTTGTCTTCTATATGCCCGTACGGCAGTACCTACTCCAGGAAGTCTCGGAGTTTGCGTGACCGAGTTGGATGTCGGAGCTTTCGCAGCGCCTTCGCCTCAATCTGCCTGATACGCTCTCGAGTAACGCTGAACTCTCGCCCAACCTCCTCCAGCGTCCGACTACGTCCATCCTCAAGTCCAAATCGAAGCTGAAGAACTCGACGCTCGCGCTGGCTCAGCGTGCCAAGCACATCGTCCACCTGCTCCTTCAGCAAGTGGTACGAAGCGGCCTCGGCCGGCGCAAGTGCCTGCTGGTCTGGAATGAAGTCACCAAGGTGAGAGTCTTCCTCTTCGCCAATCGGCGTCTCAAGAGAGACCGGCTCCTGCGAGATCTTCAGAATCTCTCGAACCTTCTCAGCCGTGACCTCCATATCACGGCCAATCTCTTCAGAGGTTGGCTCCCGACCGTACTCCTGCACCAGACGGCGGCTCACTCGTAGCAGCTTGTTGATCGTCTCAACCATGTGAACCGGGATGCGGATCGTCCGCGCCTGGTCTGCAATCGCTCGAGTGATGGCCTGTCGAATCCACCAGGTTGCGTACGTGGAGAACTTGTAGCCCTTGCGGTACTCAAACTTCTCCACCGCCCGGATCAGTCCAATATTGCCTTCCTGAATCAAGTCCAGGAGAGACATGCCGCGTCCGATGTACTTCTTGGCAACAGACACCACCAGCCTCAGGTTAGCCTCGGCAAGGTGGCGCTGCGACTTCTCGCTCTCTTCCCGCACCCTTGCAAGGTGGGAGTTGAACAGCAGCTCGTACATATCGAGCTTCCGGGAAACGTCATCGTCCTTGATGTACTTCACCACGTCCTTGAGCTTCGGATCGCCATCCAGCGCAGTCTTCACCTCAGGCGGAACGAGCCTGGATAGGTTAGATATCTGAACAATCTCCGGCTGCACATCTTCAAGATCAATACTCAACGCATCAGACAGGTAAGCGATCAGCTCTTCCTTGTCTGGTCCGTCGATCAGCGCACGGAACTCCATCTCACTCATCACCCGGCTCAGCGTCATCGGGCCGGTGTAGCCAAGGTAGCGGGCAATTGCGTCCACTGCCTTGTGATGCGAACGCAGCCGAGTGAGGATCTCACGGGTGGTGAGGCTGGCACGCGGCCATCGCTCATCGTCACCCTTCAGTCGATCCTCAACAATGACCAGGTGCTTCTCAAGCTCCATGGACCGGGCAAGCACGCGCTCATCTTCAGCGGTCAGCAGGTTTACCCGGCCAATTTCGCGCAGGTACATGCGCACCGGGTCATCGGTGAGCTCAGTTTCGGGGGTCTGATCGCCCCACTCCTCCGCCCTGGTCGCCTCGTGCTGGGCGGCTCGGCCGGCTTCCCACTGGTCAAGCTCAGAAACACTGAGCATACCGGGGGTCGGTGCTAGCGAGCGGGAGTTATCATCATTTGAGTCAGGTTCATACTCCTGGCTTGGGAGGCCAGGGGCAAATTGGATGACATCAGCATCTTCAGCCAGGTCCTCGGCTATGATGGTGTCATCTTCGCGTGATCGTGCTCTTCTGGGCATGGGTTTAGCGTTGCCTCGCGAATAAATTCTTCAGTCGATCGTTGGTTTTCAGGACATTCTCATCCACGAGTTCACGTGTCTGATCCACCTCATCTAAGGACGCCATTTCCTCTAGTACCCGCTCATCTTGACTCTTAAGTAACCGTAGGTGCCGTTCGTGGAGGCGGCGTACGCACTCCGATATGTCGGCTACTCTGTTCGGCTGGTCGGCGGGCGGAAGCTCACGGCCGGTTATCTGATCCAGACGCTCTTCAAGGTCTGGCGTTAGTGAAGTCCTCAACTTATCGATTGTATCTGATGTTCTCCACAGCGTAAAAAGAGCCTGATTCTGCACGTCATGAAAAAGCTCCTCCGGCAAGTCGTCAGCAAACTCGCTTAAGTCTGGATACGCCACAACCAGGTTGATCAGATGCTCCTCCAGCGAGGCAGTTCCTCCACTCTGGACCAGTTCCATACCCCCGTCTGATCGTGCGACTGGAATGCGACGCTGATTCTGTCGACGCATCCGAGTGGTGCGAATCTGCGATGCGTTTGATCGAAGTTGCTCGACCGTGATCTCAAGGCGCTCCGCAAGTTCAGACAGGTATCGATCTTGCTCATACGGATTCTCGACGGCCGCGATCAGCGGGAAAAGCTTCTCGGTAATGCTGCTCTTGCCGGCCACCGTTTTGGGATCGAACCGCTTCGTGTAGGCGTCCATCAGCCAGCGCAGCAGCGGCAGCGCATTGTTCAGGGCCTCCTGCCATTCGTTCGGCGAGTTACGGATGGCCTCATCCGGATCCTTGCCCGACTCCAAATTGGCGATCTTGATCTCCAGCGTCGATCGCCGCCCTGCTCCGCCGCTACTCGTGCCAAACGCGCCCCACACCGTCTCAAGGCTGTTGAGCGTCGCCTCCTGCCCTGCCGAGTCAGAGTCGAGCGACAGAATCACCGTGTCGGCCATGTTGGCCACCTGGGCAACCTGCTCTGCCGTGATGGCGGTGCCCATCGATGCGACGACGTTCTCGAAGCCGTGCTCGTGCGCCGCGATGACGTCCATGTAGCCCTCAACAACCACCACGATACGGGTCGAGCGAATGTTCTTCTCTGCCCAGTTGAGGCCGTACAGGATGCGTGACTTGTCGAATAGCTCGGTTCGAGAAGTATTCAGATACTTTGGCTCGGAGCCGTCCAGCGAACGACCGCCAAATCCCACCACCCGTCCCTCTGCGTCGCGAATGGCGATGGTCAATCGACCCTTGAACATATCGCGCCAGCCGCCGTCAGCCGACTGCACCACAAGCCCCGCACCGGCGGCGGCCTTGCCGGAAATATTGCTTGTTTTCAGATGCCCGGTGAGGGTGTCCATCCCGGACGGGGCCAGCCCCATATCGCGGCGCCGCGCAGCATCCATATCGATGCCACGACCGGCCAGGTACTCCTGGGCGTCGTTTCCGGCCGCCGACCGCAGCTGAGTCCAGAAATACCCCAGCGCAATCTCGTTCGCGTCGATCAAGGGAGAAGCGGCCGCCCGCCGCTCGCTCTCCCTGTTGTCCAGCTCAATCCCGGCCGACTTCGCCGCCCGCTGCAGCGCCTCCCGGAAATCGATGTCGTCCCGCTTCATGATGAACGAAATAACATCGCCACCGGTAGAACACGCCCCAAAGCACCGCCACGACTGCGAATCCGGGAACAGAACAAAAGAAGGCGTCCGCTCGGCATGGAACGGGCAATTCGCCTTCGGAGTGCGCGACCGGGTATCGAGATCAACCGTCTCGCCAACCACCTGGACAATGTCCAGCGCACGTTTTACTTCATCAACCTGTGACACTTTTCAGCCTCGGAACCCAGCCAACCAAACGTGACTGCTTCGCAGTATAAATAGCGTTGGGGAAGATGAATGCACCTTCTATTCCGACGCTATCCACAAGTCACTAAATCTCACGGACAGGGATGCCTGTGCCACGCGGACCTTCGTAGCATGGGCATCCCTGCCCATGCGAACCCCGCGTAGCGGCAATTCACGAATTGCCCACATCCAGAGCGGGATGGAAGCCCGCCGCACACAATCGGCGGCGAACTATCGACTGGGGGCAAAACCCGCTCCCACGGGCCCTTCGGCTGGCTCAGGAGGACCAGAGATGCCCGTGCTACGTAAGTACATACCGGCGCGTTGAGATAGGGGTGTTGTGCGGCGGGGCGGAACCCCGATCTAAGTGCCCTCGCACAACGGGATAGGCGGCTGTTCCTCCCCCGCCGCCCTGCGGCATATGCCCGTGTGGCAGACACCCGCCCCGCGGCAAGTGCCCGCATGGCAGATGCCTCCCGTAGCGGCAATTCACGAATTGCCCTCCAACACCCAACACTGCCACACCCCACCACAACCACCAAGCGCCATCCGTCACCCTGTCTACGATCCCGACGAGTCGGGGAGCCCCGCGTAAGGGCATCTGCCGATCTCACCACACACACAGCCCATCAACCTCCACACCACCATCACCATCACCCGTAGGGACAGGCCCCGTGCCTGTCCGCTCCGTTCTAGATTAAGGGCCCCCGCGGCCTTGCCGCCAATGCCTGCATGGCAGATGCTCCCCTCGTCCCTTGAAGGAGAGGGCCAGGGTGAGGGGCTGTTCGCCGCCCCGCGGCAAGTGCCTCCATGGCAGATGGCTACAGCACATTCGCAGACACCCCATTCATTG
>DBZV01000064.1 GCA_002311865.1 Dehalococcoidia bacterium UBA1151 | reverse complement strand
CGGTGTGGGAGTATTTGGCGCCACGGTGGGCGTTGGCGTGGGTACAGGGGTGGTTGTGGGCAACGCCTGCGGGGTCGGCAGAACGATAGCGGTTGGCGTTGGTGGTGGGATTGGGGTTGGTATGCGAACGGGTGTAGGGGTCGGAGTTCGCGTTGGCCGTGCTGTCGGTCTCGGAGTCGCCCCCGGAACGTTCGTTGGTGTGGGGAATGGTGTAACGGTAGGCGTTGGCGTTGGAACCAGCGCCACGGTCGCGATCGGAATGGCAGTCGCGGTGGGGACAACCGGTGTCGGCGTGTCGAATATGGCAGGAGCAGTCGGCGCCGGGTTGAGTAGATCAACGTTTCCCGGCTGAACGGTCGCAGTGGCTACCTCGGGAACGGGGACTCTCGTGAGAGCAATCGTTGTCGGAGTTGGCCTGATCTCCGGAGTCGGCAGGGTGTCAGGAGGCAGGCCCGATGGATCATGTAGCGTCGGTAGAAATGGTGTGGCAGTCGGAACCGGAAGATACGGCTCCCCACCGTTATCGGGAGTGGCGACCGGGCCTGGCGCGAGGTTTTCCGATGTACCAACGTTGTCCGTGGTCGGTTGCACAAAGTCCACGGTGGCGGAAATGCCGGTCGGCGCTACTGGACTAGCCTCCTCAAGATCATTACCACCGCCGCAGGCGGAAATAATCACCGCGAATAACGCGGCGAAAAACAGCGTGGTTTTTTGTCGCCCAGAATCCATAAATGACAGTATGAAGTCGCTCCGGCGATCTCACAATGGTAGTACTGCTGGATTTATTAGAACCGCAAGTGTCACGTTTTCGAACGACCAGTGAGCCCAGACATAGGGTGTGTAAGTGATGTTTAGTGCAAACGAGTTTCCGATTACGCGCAATCTACCGATAGGACAATTAGCTTACCGAATCGACCGCTAATACGAACCTTAATGTGGACTCAGACTCTCTTAGCATTTACAATCGGAATAGTTCATTGATTGGTTCGATATTGCCCCCCCCCCCCCCCCCAAGTTTCGAACCAATCCCGAGGATGTGATGGACAAAATTACGGGAAGTGGGATGTCGCTTTATGGGCTTGAATATAGTTGACGCTGATATCAAAGATCTGAAAGAAGCCCTTTATAGAGGGCGGGTTCGCTCGGCAGAAACCAAAGCACTGGTTGAAGCGATAGACTCGCTCACTCCCGGGAAAGCCAAGGCAATCAGCTTTGCCCCTGGTCAAGACGCCGCAAAAATCAGAGCTAAACTGGCATATGCTGCAAAGGTTGCGGGCAAAAAGCTGAAGATCGTTGTTGAGGAAGACCGTATCCTCTTTGCACGCGGTCCTGGCAGACCTCGCAAACGAGCCTAAAGGTCAAACGCAGTCCGGGTTGAGCGATAAGGCTTAAACTTTGTGGAGGTTAGCGCAAATCTCGTTTGGAATAGCGCTCACAATAGCTCAAACTCTTTGACGTCGCTTGCGATCTCAAATTCCGCGTCCGTAACGTCAGAAATATTTTCTGGAAGCCATCCGGGCGCTACTTCAACAAGTTCTAGTCCCCGCTTGTCTACGTTGAACACGGCAATGTCTGTGACTATGAGACTCACGCATCCCTGACTTGTCAGTGGATATGTGCATTCCTGAAGAATTTTTGATGCGCCGGTGCGGTCGTTGTGCTCCATAGCCGCAATTACACATTTTGCCCCGACCGCCAGATCCATTGCGCCGCCCACGTTGCCAACACCTCTGGACGGCAAAAACCAGTTCGCCATATCTCCCGTTGCCGAAACCTGCAGCGACCCCAAAACGGTGATATCAATATGCCTGCCCCGAATCATCGCAAACGCCTCGGCAGAATCGAAGAACGACATGCCCCGGACTGGCTTGAGGAACTGCCCCCCCGCATTGATCAGATCAACATCGCCCTTACCCTCTTCAGCAAGCGGACCGCAGTTCAGAACACCACTCTCGCTGTGGTACATAAGTTGGACGCCCGGCGGGACAAAATCCGAACACAGCGTTGGGATTCCAATGCCCAGGTTCACCACATCTCCGTCCTGAAATTCCTTCGCCACACGCATGGCGATAATCTCGCGCTCCAGACGCGGTGCCGGATCGTTTGGCATGCTCACTCGCCAGAATTCCTTGCCACCACGCGATCTACGTAGATACTCGGCGTGTCAACGCGCTCAGCATCGATACCACCAGGCTCAACGATCTCGTCCACCTCTGCAATCGTCACGTCTGCCGCGGTCGCCATCGGCATATTGAAGCTACGAGACGTTCCAGAGTAGATCAGGTTGCCGATGGGATCAGACTTATGCGCTCGGATCAGAGCAAAATCGGCACGCATCCCCAGTTCAAGAACCGTTTCACGTCCATCGAACACTCTGGATTCTTTGCCCACTCCCAGATCGGTTCCCGCACCTGTGGGCGTATAGAACGCCGGTATGCCCGCGCCACCGGCTCGGATGCGCTCGGCCAGCGTTCCCTGGGGCACTACCTCAAGCTCAATTTCTCCTCGTTGAAACGCCAGTTCGAACGCGTTTGGCCTTGAGACCGACCCTGAAACAGGGAACGACGCAATGACCTTCGCGATCTGACCATTCTCAATGAGGATCGCGTGGTCAATCGGCGTTTCGCCATCCGGCCAGCCAAAGCCTGTGGGCGCGGCGATCCCTGCGGTGTTGCCAATGATCGTCAGCTCCCGCGCTCCCTGCGCCACAAGGGCAACCATCAGCCGGTGAGGCATCCCACCCGCACCGCCAAAACCGCCGATCATGATTGATGCGCCGTCCGGAATATCGGAAACGGCCTCTTCAAATGTTGCTACTGACTTATCTAATGACACGGCAGAATTCTAGCGAATGAACAAGATTCGCGTAACCAAGTGAGTTGCATATCTCACAGCCAAAAACGCCACTCACAAATCCCAACTCAACATGGCCTGATCGTCAGTTCGGATTCCGCCCGATTTCATGTAGGTGCTTAGCGCTGCGGTATTCTCGCTATCTGTAAGAATCCACATGCCATAACATCCCCGTTCCCTGGCCAATTCCTTGAGATGCCTGACAAGAGCGAAACCAATTCCGCGTCTCCTCAACGCCTCGGCAACTTCAAGCTCGTACAAAAACATCTCGGTCCCTTTATCGGGATGGGTCATTTCGATGCCCGTTGTGAACCCCACGGGCTCATCGCCCTCATATGCGATGGACATATGGTGCGTATCGCTTGCGAGGAACTTCGTCGTGGCATCCGGTTGCGGCGAATGATCAAACAGGGAACTAGCCCGAATGACTTCAGCATCCTGCCCGGGAAGTAATCTTCGTATCATCATGCCGGAACCTCCCTGACGTGAACACGCGGTGCAACCAGTCTTTGCCGGTGATCATCTATCGGGTATGACCGGAAGCGTAATCCGAGGCGTGTGCCCCGACCCAAAGTGCAGCGCATTTGTCGCGCTCACGCTCTTCGTGTGCCTGCCCATCGGCTCTCCGGTGTTGGGATTGATATCAAAACGAGGAAAATTGCTGCTCGCAATGTCGAGGCGAATTCGATGACCTTCCGCGAAGAGGTTGGAGATTGGCGGCAGCGGTATCTTAACCTCATACACGGTTCCCGGTTCCATGAACACTTCACCGTCGAACCCCTCTCGGAAACGTGCCCGCAGGATGGAGTCCGCCAGCGCCAGATGGAATCCGTCGGGGTAGTCGCTGGTGGGCGGATAGATGTCCAGAAGCTTAGCTGTGAAATCCGTGTCCAGCGCCGACGATGAAACCCACAGAGTGACCTCAATCGGCCCTGTCACCTCAATCGATTCGGTCAGCGGTTCGGTCTGGAACACGTTCACATCGGCGCGTTCCGATAGCAGCGGATAGGGCGGGGCACTGCCCGTGGCATCGGCCCGCTCGCGCTGATGGATTGGCCCATCAATGATCATCGATTTCATGCGCGCCCGGGGCGGCACATAAGCCTCATCAATCCCATCTGGCAGCTGAACCCACTCGTACAAACCCGTGACATTCGCACCCAACGATGGCACGGGATTAGCCGGATCGTGCGTCCACTCGGTCAAGCCGGGTTCGATCTGCGCACTATCAGCCAGCCCACCATCCGACGTGAGATGCAATTCCCGCTGATCAGCGCGCTCGAGTGGCCATTCCGACTCCGTCCGCCACTCGCCACCATGCCGAAGGTGACCGCGGTCCGTTGAGCCGCCGTCTCCTCCGCCCATCACGAATATTTCGACCGGAGATTCATCCTCCACGCCGTTCAAAATATCTTTTAACCAGCGATCAAACCACCGGAGCCGGCGCGCGTTATAGACGGGATCTCCCCAGTGCGCCGAAGGCCCGAAGTTCACCTCGCCAACCGAACTCGATCCAGCCCCGCGAATCATCAGATGGTTCCACGGACCCATCACCAGCCTTTGAGGGCTGCTGTTCTGGGCCGCCATGTGGGCGAACTGCTCCGTCACGTCCCACGCGAACGGATCGTACCAGCCACCGCTGTAGACGGCCGGAATATCGGCCATCCGCGCGAAGTGCGGCGTCTGGTTCATCGACTCCTGCGCCCAGAAGTCGTTATAGACGCCATCCTGGTAGTAATGCATCAAGGTCTCTTCCAGGTTGGGCACATTCTTGATGGGCGTTGAGCCGCGTGTGAACGGGGTGTTGTAAACTTGCTCTCGCAGCCGCTCCGCCCCTTCCTGAACCTCCGCGATCGCCTGTGGATTATCGCGAATCTCCTGCGAGTCGTAGGCGTGGAGAAACATCGCCCCAAACATGTGAAGCCCCATTGCGCCACCCTGCCTCGCCTCGTCCCGAAATGCGTTTGTGGGTGCCACGTCAACCCAGAGCGCCGCCAGATGAGGCGGGCGGTACAGCGACGCCATGTTTTGAACGATTCCACCGTGAGAGCTGCCAACCATGCCCACTTTGCCGTTGCACCACGGCTGCGCGGCTGCCCATTCGATCGTATCGTAGCCGTCAGGGCCTTCAAACTGATTCGCGGTGTGGTGATACTGGCCAGTACCTTCGGACAACCCACGCCCACGCAGGTCCTGCAGCAGTACGACGTATCCGTGAGAGACGAAGAAGCGCGCCACCGGATTCACCCAGATGACCGGGTTCGATTTGTCATATGAAGTGCGGCCAAGAATCACCGGAAACCGGCCATCTATCAGATTGCCATTCTGATCCGCAGGTCTGTAAACATCGGTCGCCAGTCGGACGCCATCCCGCATGGGAACCATCACGTCCAACGATGCATTGATTCCGAACTCAGCAGGTGATTGCGACAATTGTGCAGCTTCCGTTTCTGATGCCAGTTTGCTCAAAAGCACAATAGTCTGGAATCAGCGACAGTCAACCCATCGCGTTGCGGCCAGTATCTACGGAGAGTAGGTCTCCATTAGTGATAGCGATTCGGCTCCGGTAAATCCGCCCGTAATTAGTACCCTCCCATCTTGAAGAACGGTCGCTTGATGCGCGACTCGCGCGACTGCCATCTCACCAACCGTGGTCCACGCCTCGGTGGTCGGATCGTATATCTCCGCGGTGGCGTGGAAGCCCAAATCATCGGTTCCTCCCGTCAGGAAAATCTGGCCAGCAGGCAGTTCGGACAGCGTGTGGCCGCTCCGCGCGATGTTCATCTCAGGTGTGAGATGCCACTCATCGGTTTCAAAGTCGTAAATCTCCGGACTGCGGTGCGTCTCAACCCCGCCAACAACGTTGAGGCCAATACCCCCCACAATCAACAACCTGTCATCAGGGAGTAGCGAGGCCGTGTGTCCTGACCTTCCGGCAACCATCCTCGCCAGCGGACTCCACGTGCCGCCTGCCGGATCCCACACCTCAACGCTGGCCTGATATCAGAATCACCGGATCCGCCAACTACTATCACACGACCGTCTGGCAACAGCGTGCCAGTGGCGAACCCTCTGCGGTTTACGTTGCGTCAGCCAAACTCCCAGGTATTGGAGACCGGGTCGAAAATTTCAGGGTCAGGAATTAGCTCAGAGCCCACGTACCGCCAACCATTAGCACACGCCCATCGTCCAGCAGAACCGCCGCCTGCCCAAATCTGAGCTCGAACATGTCAGGCAAAACCGTCCAGGCATCAGATTCGGGATCGTAAATCTCGGCGCTCTTGAGTGTCTCGGCATCGTCCTACCCGCCAGCAATAAGGACGCGGCCATCTTTTAGCAATGTTGCACTGTGACCCGAGTGAGGCCCATTCAATTCTCCTCCGGCTGACAGGGAATCATTGATTGGATCAAATAGAAGTGTGGCGGTGAGGACCGTGCCGAACTGATTTCTCCCACCAACGATCAGCACTCGTCCATCGTTGAGGCGAGTTGCAGAGTGCTCCTCCCGGGCGGTGTCCATATCACCAACTGATTCGAACGCAAGGGGAAACGCGGGCAACTCCGCCGTGAGGCTTGGCATCGGTGGAAATAGCGTGGGTACAGGCGACGGGGCGACGGGAATGCTGGTTGACATCGCGGTGGGCAGTTCAGGAGTTGACACCGTCTCTTGTGTACCTGAGGGCGAAGATTCCGCACTGGAGCAGGCGATCGCGATCACCATGACAACAGTCAAGACGGGCCACAAACGGCTACTCCGCATGTTCAAGGTAGGTGCGCTTCGTGCGTGATTGATCACACCCTTATGATGCTGGCGACGACTCCAGAGTGCAGCCAGTTCGGGCACCCATCACGCAAGAATGCGCGAATCGTAACCGCCCCCCGCGGGTATCAGGTCGTTTTCCGTGAACCGTTCAACCCGAAATGGCGTCATATCCACAAACGACGTTTTGCCGTCCAGTACAAGATCTGCCATCAGATGCCCCGCGGCGGGACTCAGCTTGAAGCCATGGCCGCTGTAACCCGCATCGACGAACAACCCCGGTGTTCCCGGGACCGCGCCAAACGCGGGCTGAAAATCGGGTGTGCAGTCGTAAACGCCTGTGTAGCCCTGGCGCAACCTGGCGTCGGCCTGATCCGGATATCGCCCGGCAAACCTCGATGCCAGCTCCACTTGTACTTCCTGCTCCGGCGCGCGCTCCAACTCAACTTCATCGTCCGGGTCGCCCTCAAGCGGGTCATTCACGCCAATGAGCGTGAGTCCCGGACCCGTGGGCCGATAGTAGGCCATCGACACGTGATCAGAGATTATCGGGTGGCCATCGCTTATCCCCGGCGCGCGCTCAACCACGGCGATGGTGTGACGAATCGGGTCGATTGGCATATCCACACCCACCTGATCAAGCAGCGCAGATGTGCGAAATCCAGTAGCAAGCACCACGTTTCCCGCGGATATCGCTCCGTTATCCGTCTCAACCTCAATTCCGTCGCCCCGCTTTGAGATACCCAGAACTTCAACGCTGATACTGAGCTCCACACCCTCTCGCTCCGCTGCCTCGGAGAACGACCTCGCAGTAAGCGCACCATCACAATGTCCAGAGGTCGGCTCAACACAGCCCGCCACAATGCCATCCAGATTGATCGAAGGCTCCATCTCGGAGATCTCATCGTTCGCGATTATCCGAGCATCGATGCCAATCCTCTGCTGCATCTCGACGATTTTGCGCGCCGGCTCCACATCTCGCTCAGGTAGCAGCACCACGTAGCCAATCTGGTTCCAGCCGCAGTCGCCACCCACTACTTCCTTGAAATTCTTGAACATGTTCTGGCCAAACAGCGCCATCTTCGCCAACGTCTCCAGCTGGTAATGGAGCCGACTGTTCGCACTGGAGTACTGCGTAGCGCCAGCCGCGATGCCAGTCTTCTCAAGCAACATGACACGCCCCGCTCCACGCTTCGCAAGGTTCCACGCAATGCTGGTGCCGTGTACTCCGCCGCCAACCACAACGATATCCGCCGTATCCGTCAAATCAGTTCCTCATTGAAGTGGGAGCTATTTATGAAAGAGAAGTATAAGAGGCATAGCTACCCCCGCCAGCAATTTTTCTACGTCACATTAACCAAGGTGCTCCGCCCGCAAAAACCGTCATCCTGGAATCGGAGGCTCAGCGGAGATATCCGGGATCCAGCCAGGCACACCTACATCGGCCAGGCCGCGAACCAGGCTCTCAATGCGGCCTTGCCGCCGGTATCAGCTTGGCTGCAATCAACTCAGGATCAACAATCGACTCCAGCCTGACCCGCCCATCATCCTGCTCCAGTACCCAGAACCGTGTGCCAAACCGCCGCGCGAACTCGCGGTCGTGAGTGACCGCAACAATGGTCCCTGGGAAACGATCAAGCGCCAATTCAATCTTCTCCCTGGCTTCGATGTCCAGGTGGTTCATCGGCTCGTCCAGCAATAGCAGGTTCACACCCCGCACAATCATGGCCGCCAGATCAAGCCGCTTCCGCTCCCCATAGCTCATCTGGGCGATAGGCGTAAAAGCAGCGTCACCCTCGAAGAGGAAATAGTGCAAATACGTACGGGCCTCCGACTCTGAATAGCCCGCAGCCCGCTGAATCAGGCCAACCGACGTCATATCCGGCTCGACCGCTGCCACATCCTGCCGCAGATAACCTGGAATGACGCCCTTGCCCATGGTCACCGATCCGGCAGTGGGAGTCAACTCGCCCAGAAGTAGGTTCAAAAGAGTTGTTTTGCCAATACCATTCGGACCCAGAATAATAATCCGTTCCCCAAACGCAATTTCCGAGTTCAACTTGCGGAACATTTCAAGATCGCCATAACCAAATGCGACATCTTCAAACCGGGCTACCAGATCGCCACCGCGTGCAACCTCCGGGAAGTCGATTTTCAGCTCCCAGTGCGAACCCGGCTTATCTACACGCTCGTCGCTATCCAGGTATCGCTCAAGACTCTTCTCGCGGGATTTCGCTTTCTTCGCGACTCGTCGAAGGTGATCGTTCGGCGTGGCCTTCTCCGTCCCCAGCGCCTGCTGTTTCGTGCGCCTGATATCGGCCTCCACGCGCATAATTTCAGCCTGCTGGTCCTTGTACTCGGCAAGTTGGATACGGCGCTCAGACTCCAGCCGTTCCACGAAACTATCGTATGTTCCGTGATGGTTGATCGCCTCCTGAGTGGCATCATCCAGGTACACCAGTTGATCCGCCGACCGGTTCAGCAGCATCCGGTCGTGCGTAATCAGCAGCACGCCTCCCGTAAATTCTTCCAGGAAGCGCTCAAACCACTCCAACGATGAGAGATCAAGATGGTTCGTAGGCTCATCCATCAGTAGCATATCGGCGTTTGAGAACAACAGCCTGGCAATCCCAACCCGCGTCTGCATGCCACCGCTCAGCTCAGAAAACGGCGTATCGAGGAGGCCAGCCGGGAGGTCGACCGCCCTCATCGCGTGCTCAATCTCCGCCTCAGTTTCGAAGCCGCCCTCGGCCTCATACCGGGCCAGCGCAGCTTCATACGTCGCCGCGGCCGCGCCGACGCTAAACGGGGAGTCGGACAACAGCCCTGAGGCATCGCCAAGTAACTCCCATGCCACCTGAAGCGCCGGCCTCCCGGAGCGAACGACCCCGCCAACAGTCGCACCGGAATCGGATTCGATTTCCTGCGGCAGATAGCCAATTCGGGCATCGTGGGCGAGCGATATCGCTCCCTTATCCGGCGCAAACTCGCCCGCGATGGCACGCTTCAGGGTCGATTTCCCTGAGCCGTTGCGGCCAATCAAGGCCACGCATGTGCCGCGATTAACCACAAACGATACGTTTGAGAGAAGTGAACGAGCGCCCAGATTGATGGACACCCCGGATACAGACAGCATTGAACACCTGCAAAACGCGCGCAACCCTGAACGGCGCGCGACTACCAACCGGATTAGATGGTTAGAGCAGGTTCTTCAAGAGTAAAAACACCCCACTGGTGGCTGTCGCTCGAAGAAGCATACCAGCCTTCTCTGAAGTTCGAATGCCCTAAATCCGGTAGTACCGCTCCGCATTCCGCCAGAACAGCATCTCCCGCTCGGACTCAGAGAAATCACTGGTGATATCGTCGTAAGCGTTCCACAGCTGGCCATACCCCGCCATCAGGCTATCCACCGGGAAGTTGCTCGCGAACATGCACCGCTCAATGCCAAGAATCTCGATCGAATCCAGCACCCACGGCCGTATCTTCTCCGCAGTCCAGTTGCGATCCATCATGCTCAGCGCCGAAATTTTCATCGAAACCTGCGGCGCCTCCGCAAGAGCACGCAAGCCACTTCGCCACTCATCAGCCAGATCGGGACTCAGATCTTTCGGCATCGCGGTGTGGTTCACGACTATCGGAACTTCTGGAATCTCCTTCGCCAGCGTCGCCGCCTCCTGGAGTTGCCACGACCAGATCTGGAGGTCGAATGACATATCGTGCTTTGCAAGCAGCCTGTATCCCCGCCGCCAGTTGGAATCGCTCATCAGGTGGTCTTGTTCGGCGAATCTCAGCCCCGGGTCGTCCAAGTAGTTCAGCATGTGCCGAATACCCCGCATATTCGCGTGCTCCGCATGCCGGGCCAGTGTGTCCTCCACATCAGGAGTTCCCAGATCAGCGAACCCCACAATCGCGTTGGGCATGCCACGAGAATCCGGGTCGTGCGCAACACCCTGAAGCCACGCAGTCTCTTTCACGGGATCATCATCATGATCGAACTCAGCCTGGACGTGCACAGACTTGATCAAATCCAGCCCCTCAGCGTCACGGTGAAGATCGCCAATCAGATAGGACTTTCGAATGGGGGAGTAGTTGCCGACGAAATGATCGATAGGGTTGCTCAGCCAGGGGTAGTAGTTGTTTTCCAGGTCCCACAGGTGGTGGTGGGTATCAATGATCTTCAACATGCCGAAACTCCTGTGGTCTGCCCGATGCGCCCGAGTGGCGCCCATTTGATCATGCGGTTTTCCGCAATGATTGGCAGTTTCCTACACGCAACATCAGCGGAAAGGCCTAAGGCCTATTCAGAGCATCGATTCTAGTCTGGAACGAGAAGTCCCATCGAACTGGCCCAAACTGACCCGCGCTGGAGTCGTATCCCCCGAATTGTTCAACTTGCGAATTAGCCTCAGCGAACCGGGACGAATCTCGTCCGCCGGTGTTCTCAGCGCGAGCGCGCGAGCGGAGTGGCTCTGGATCATGGGCCGCTTCTTCCTGGCAGCACTCGCCACAGCCGGACTGATCTCATTTATCGACGATAACGCCGCGTTCACGTTCCTCACCGCCGTGACAGCGCTGGCGGCTCTCGCAAATCTTGGCCTTATGGCTGTTCTGATCCGTGGCCGCGTCCAGCGCGTCTTTTTCGCTGGCCTCTTGCTCGATCTCGCGATCGTGCTGGCAGTGTGGACTGGCGCCACGTGGCTCCTCGGTGACTCCGGCAGACTAAACGATGTTCACCTCGCCACCCTTCCAATCCTCGCCGCCACCGCCGTTCGGCTGGGATGGCCGCTGGGTGTGGCGCAAAGCATCATATTCGCCGGTTGGCTGGTCGGCGCCAATCTGATACTCCTGGACCCCGGTACCTATGTCGCAAGCCAAACACCAGTTCAGGCATTGTTGATCATCACATCTGCGGCACTCACAATCTGGCTGCTCGCTCGGATGCGCATCGAACGCGAGCGTTCCGAATCCCAGTGGCTTGAGTCTGAAGTGCTGGCCGACCTGAGCAGAGTGCTTGGGTCTGCTACCGACTTCGATGCCGTGTACGGTCAAACCGCCAACAGCATTCGCAGCCTGATCTCCTTCGACCGCATGAGTCTCCTGACAATCGACGGCGAAAGAGGCTCCATGAGCCTCCGGTATATCGATGGAATCAATGACCTCACTTCAACCGATGACCGAATATACGAAATCAAGCTGGCGAGCTTCGCTGCAGACACGGGCCGCCCGGTTCGGGTATCCAGGGCCTCAATTCCCAGCGCGCCTACCAGTACAGCAGAGCGCCCAAACGACAGCAACGTCGAGCCTTCGACCGCGTAAAGGCTCGCCAGGTTCGCCGAGCATCGCAAGGCGCCAAAAGAATCCACCGAGCGTCCTGAGACGCCTGCCGCACGGGCACATAAAAAGGGCGTATTACACACTCCGAATAAGCAGATTGCCAACCATGTCAATCTTGGCTGAAGTGCCGGGATGGATCACCGTAGTGGAGTCAACCTCTTCCACTATCGCCGGGCCAGCAATCAGGTCGCCCTCGCCCAGTCGATACCGGTCGAAAATGGGCGTTGAAACAAGCCCGCCAGACTCAGAAAAGTAGACATCCCGCGTCTCCTTGATCGCGCCATCTGATCCCTTCCCACGGGCGACCTTCTTGAGGTTGGGTCGGGCAATCTTGCCACGTCCCGTCACACGCATGTTCACAAACTCCACCGGCTCTTCTGGAGCGTTGTGTCCGTAAGCTTGCTCGTGGGCCACATGGTAGTCGGCCGTCACGCCGTCAAGCGTGGCCTGTGTGATCGTGCCAGCCGCAAGCTCTACGCTCAGTTCGTAGCTCTGGCCCACATACCGCACATCGGCATGCCGCTCGAAATCCATCTCGGACTCCAGCACGCCCTCCTTCTCCAGCGCACCCCGTCCAAGCGCTTCTAGCTCATCCAGAATTGCCTCGACTTCTCTGGGGACGGAATTGGCCACTCGATTGATTCGCGTGCGAGAGTTTTCGTGCTTCAGATCGGTGACTAGCAGCCCCAGAGCGGAAGTGATGCCGGGACTCATCGGGATGATAGTGAGTGGCACATCAGTATCCATAGCCAGCTTTGTAGCATGCACCGGACCAGCGCCGCCAAATCCCACCAATACAAAGTCTCTGGGGTCGAAGCCTCGCTGGACAGAGATCAATCGAAGGGCGTTCACCATCGCTGAATTCGCGATCTCCACGATGCCATTCGCAGCTTCAAGCAGCGTTAGCCCAAGAGGCTCGGCACAGCGCGACATGATCGCCTTCTCAGCCTGCTCGATATGCAGCAGCACTTCGCCGCCAAGGAAGTAGTCGGGATTCAGCCTCCCAAGGATCAAATTGGCGTCGGTGATCGTTGGCTCCGTTCCGCCCTGGCCGTAGCACGCCGGTCCCGGCACCGCGCCGGCCGAGCGCGGACCCACCCGGAGCACGCCTCCAGGGTCGACCCATGCGATAGAACCACCGCCAGCGCCAATCTCAACAAGATCGATTACCGGCGTCTTGATCGGGTAGCCGCTTCCGCGCCCGGCGCCCGTGTCAGCTCCTGCGGTAGCGCCAACCTCATATTCTTTGGTGATCTTCGGTTCGCCGTCCTGGATCAGCGCGACCTTTGTCGTTGTGCCACCCATATCGAACGAGAGAACGTTGAATTCACCGATGGCCTCAGCAACGTAAGAGGCCGCGATCACCCCCGCCGCCGGGCCGGATTCCACCATATATACGGGCCTTTCGCGAGCCGCCTCGAAGGTGTAGACGCCACCGTTGCTCTGCATCACCAACAGTTCAGCTTCCAGTCCGTCAGCCCGCAGCCGCTCCTCAATCGAGCCTAGGTACCGATCGACGATGGGCCGTATCGAAGAGTTGACCACCGCGGTGCTGGCCCGGAAATACTCCCGGAATTCAGGCACGATTTCAGACGATAGGGATATCGCAACGTCGGGCATCACTTCGTGAAGAATCTTGCCAATGCGCTGCTCATGATCCTGGTTCGCGTAGGAGTGCAGGAGACACACCGACACTGCCTCCACACCCTCATCTTTCAGCTTGAGCGCGACGATCCGAACGGCGTCTTCATCCAGCGGTGCGATCACCTCACCAAGCGCATTGAGACGTTCTGGTACACCAAAGCACAGGTAGCGCGGCACCAGTGGCCTAGGCTTCTCAAACTGCAAGTCGTACAGCGACGGTCGGATCTGGCGGGCGATCTCCAGCATATCCCGGAAGCCCTCCGTCGTGATGAACCCGGTGCGCGCGATATTGCCCTCAATAATGGCGTTCGTGGCGACGGTCGTTCCATGGACCACGTATGACACCTGCTTCGGCTCGACCGACGCCTCTCTCAGCAGTCTTGCCGCGGCATTGAGGAATCCCCGCGAGGGGTCGTCGGGCGTTGATGGCACTTTGGTGATCTGGATCTCACCGGTCAACTCATTAATCAGCACGCCATCCGTGAACGTGCCGCCCGTGTCGATGCCAATCCGGTACTTTTCAGTGGTCAATCTTGTTATCTGTTTTCTGTTCTACTGGGCCGCTTCCCGCAACCGTCGTGTAGCTGATTCGTCAATATCGCGACCGGTACTGTCAATCTCTACGCCGTACTCAGTACGAGCCCGCTCAACGCTGACCTTGCCATTGATCACATCGTCCAGCACCTGTGATGGCTCACGTTCAAATGGATTGCCGTAGCCACCACCGCCGCAGGTCTGATAGCTGATTACATCGCCCGGCTTGAGTTGGAGCGTCACCTTGGAGCCGAGCTCGGTCGCTTCCCGTCCGGGGTTAAGGATGTAGTATGCCTTGCGACCGGCCTTCCCGCCAAAGAGACCCCACGGACCGGAGATTTCACGATCAGCAAGGATGGTGAACTTAGCGGCAACATCAGGGAACTCATAGTCACGCCGCAAGCCCAGACCGCCACGCTGCCGCCCCGGACCTTCCGAGTTCTCGATCAGCTCATACCGGGCAATCCGCATCGGATGCTTGGCCTCCGTCTCCTCCGCAGGCGCATTCTCCGTATTCTGGCCGTGCGCCTGAACCGCATCCGGCCCATCCAGCGTCATGCGGCCTCCGTAGCCACCAGCAATCGCTTCGTAAGTGCACTTATACTCGCCATCCACAGGATCTATCGCGCCAATGCCAACCTGGCACTGCATCGCCTTTGTCCCCGCGGGAACGCGGTCTGGCATGGCGTCTGAGAGCGCCAGGAAAATCAAGTCATTGAGGCGGTCTTCCGTCTCCCAGCCGCCCACCACTGGGCCGGGTGGCGCTACGTGCGTCACCGTGCCGATCGGTGCGTGCACCTTCATATTCCGATAGAAGCCATCATTAACCGGCAGATCCTTATCCAACAGCGCTCGCAACGCATACGCACAGCCGGAGAACGTCATCGCAAAGGTTGAGTTGACTGGCGCACGACGTTGAGGATCTGAGCCAGTGGTGTCGAAGAAGACTTCGTTCTCTTCAATCCGCACTTCGATTACGAGTTTCACCACTTTGTCGGTGAAGCCATCGCTGTCGAGGAAACCTTCCGCCTTATAGGTGCCGTTCGGCAGCCCGGCGATCTCGGCCCTCGTGCGGCGCGAGGTGTACTCAAGCAGTTCGTTCATATAGAACAGAGTCTCGTCGTAGCCATACTGGTCGAAGAGGCTAATCACCCTGCGTGTGCCGATCAGGTTCGCCGACACCTGTGCTCGAAAGTCGCCGGGGGTCTCTCTTTTGGACCGGACCTGCGCCATCACCAGCGTAAAGATGTCGGAAACGATCTCACCGCCTTCAACAAACTTCACCGGCGGGATGATGATTCCCTCCTGGTAGATCTCCTGGAACGCCCCCAGACTGGCCGGGGCGCCGCCGCCCACATCAACATGGTGTGCGAGGGTGGCCAGATAGCCTGCCGGCTGCCCGGCCGGATCGCCCGGATAGTAGACCGGCGCAATCAGGGTGATGTCATTCAGGTGTGTCCCGCCGGCGTGCGGGTCGTTCACCAGGATCATGTCCCCCGGGCCCATGTTCTCTACTCTGTAGCTTCTTACGGCTCGGGGGATCAGCTCAACGAACGAGCCAAGATGCACCGGCTGCGTGAACGCCTGCGCCACCACCCGCAACTCGCTATCCAGAAACGCGCAGGAGAAGTCCTGCCGCGTCTTTACGTTGGTCGAATAGGCGCTGCGCCGGAGCGTGGCCGCCATCTCCTCAGTGATCGCAGTGAGCGCACTGCGAATCACCTCAAACCTGATGGGGTCGAGAGCGATCGGTTCGGTTGATTGCCCGGTTGATTTCATGAAGCGGAATTATATGGGCGCGAGCAGGGAGATGGACACAGCGCGAGTTGTATTGGTCGCCCAACAGTGAGCAGTCCGCTGGTGGCGTCAGCTTGCCGACATAGCCTATATTTGCTCGCATGATCAGTTATCAAGCCGGGCAGACCGCCAAATCCGCGGCGCGGTTCAGAACAACCACGTTTATTTGCGGGACACTGCTGTTGGTCGTAATTTTGGCCGTTGCCTGTGGCGACAAGTCAGACAACAGCACTCTCCCAACGTTCCTCGGCGCGCCCACGCCTGCACCAACCGAAGCCCAGATTCAGGATTCGCGGGATGTCTTGCCTGCCTCCACCCTGACAGTTGTGCCTGTGGTGCAGGTTGCTCCGCCCACCAACGATCCACCTGCCACCAGCGAAACGTCAAAGCCCGCGCCTGCCTCTGGGCGACCGTCCAGTCCGGCTGCAATCGCAATCGCGCCTACGCCCGAATTCGCAACGGATCCAGCTACCGCAAGCTTCGTCCCGGATAGCATCAAACTCGAACTTGGCGATCAGACGCAGTCCGTTCGCATCACCGCCACCGGAATCGATCCACGCGTGAACGCATTCCAGCTGCATCTATTACACCCATCGAGCGTGACAATCGAATCGATATCGTGCCTTGGACCGTTTGATGGCGGGTTCGTCGTGGGCCCAGCACCTGTGAGCGACGGTGCACTCGTCGGTTGCGCTGTCATAGGCACAATCCAGGAGACATCTGGCGAGGTAATGGAGATAGTTCTGAAGCGAAACGCCCCCGGCTCAGCGGAAGTTGCCATACGTGAGAGCAACGATCCTGGTGATGCCTTCTTCTCAGAGTTCGTCTGGGCCGGTGATGAATCCGGTCAACAGGGGATTGTTGGGACTGGAGTGCTTACGGTGAGGGATTGAGCGGTGGGTCCACGTTCCAGCGCCCACTGCCGCTACGGCTAACTACTCCGCAGAGTGACGGACTCTGTCTGTTCCCGCTTCATCCACCGCGCCATCCGGCCCAATTACCACGCCGTACTCAGACTCTGCCCGTTCACGTGAAACCTTCTCGTCGAGAACGTCGCGCTGCACAAGTACGGGGTCGCGCTCAAAGGGCGAGCCGTATCCGCCGCCGCCTGCTGTGCGGTACGAGACTACATCGCCAGGGAGCAGTTCGAAGGTGGACTTGGAATTCAGCTCACGATTCTCGCCATCCGGGTTGAACACATAGCTCGCCCTTT
>DBZV01000120.1:480-2640 GCA_002311865.1 Dehalococcoidia bacterium UBA1151 | reverse complement strand
ATTTTCCACCTATTGGCAAGGAGGCCAGCGATGTCGGAGGTACTATCTTCGAGGACGAATCAGGGCGAAGTGGATCGGATCAAGGCGTTGTTTCTCGACGCGGCAGAGCGGGAGGCGGAAGGGATTGCCCAACTGCTTGCCGGCAGCGCTACGGAGGATCTGTTGGGCAAGACGGAGTTTGCCTTGCGCGACGCAGTGCTGAAGTTGGGAGCCAAGACATTGGAAGGTGCAGCCAACGAGCGCGCGAAAAAAAGGCTACCAAGGGAGCAGTACCGCTTGCAGCTGCGGAGAATCAACCCGCTTCGTAAATTGGCGATCCAAGCAGATTCTTAGCTCGTTGGGCGAGTTGAAACTTGCTCATCCATACTATCACTGCCAGCACTGTCGTTCGAGCGATCGGTCCTGGCAGGACGCATTGCGTTTGGGAAATCGACGTCTGACCGCCGCGTGCGAAGAACTGGTCGCTTTGGCTGGGCTGCTGAGCAGTTTCGGAGAGGCCGCCGACAAGACGTTGCGGAAGCTGTCGGGCATGCGTCTGGCTGAGTCGACTGTCCGCCACACGACCGAAGAAGCCGGCACTCGACTGCGGCAAATGCTCGACCGACAAGTTGCTTTCCAACTGCCTGAAACGTGGGATTGGAATCGCGACGCGCGGGACTGCCGCTGCGCCTACGTCAGTCTGGATGCGACCGGTGTGCGTCAGCAGGGCGACGGAGGCGCCAAGGCCGATGGCCGTATGACCTACGTGGGGATGATTTACAATCCGCCCGCTTGCGAGGCGAAGGGCCCGATCCGTAATCGCCGCTATCTGGCCGGTCTGTACGACCTCACCGACCTCGGGCGGCAACTGCACCGCGAGGCTTTATCGGTCGGATGGCAACAGGCCGACGTGCAGATCGCCTTGTCCGACGGAGCCATCTGTCTGGAGAAGTTCCTGAAAACGTACTTCCCCAAGGCCGTGCTGATTCTCGATTTCTTCCACGCCGCAGAGCACTTGGCCGAACTGGCCCGCACGCTCCATCTGCGAGAGGAGGACTACCGGCAGACATGGGGCCGCTGGCGCACAATGATGAAGCATCAAGGAGGTCGTCGGGTGTTGGAGGAACTTGAGCAGCTTGACCAAACCGGTTGGTCAGCCGAAGCCCAAGAAGCGTGGCGGCGAGAAACCGGCTACTTCCGCAACAACGTCGGGCGGATGGATTATCCACGCTATCGGGCCAACGGCTGGCAGATCGGCAGCGGACCAATCGAAGCCGCTTGCAAGACCGTCATCGGAACTCGCATGAAAGGCGCCGGCATGCGCTGGAAACCTCCGGCCACTGACGCCGTCGCCACGCTCCGGGCCGCCTACCTCAGCCAACCCCAGCGATGGGACGCCTTCTGGAATGCAAGCTACCTACAAAACTGACGCTTACCCATATCAGGAGTCAGGGGTCAGAGGCTGTGAAGGAATCGAATCCCACGATGGTTTGTAGATGGATGCTTTGATTTCAAAAAGCTTCGAATTTTTCGGCCATCGTCCATCGGTGGGCGGTCCATCGCGCCACTGCGTTGCTACGGGACGATACGCCATGCTCTATTCTGCGCAGTATTCCTCCATAGTGGCCTCAATGGACTGTTGCCGCTCGTTCGGCGCGCAACGCCACGGTTCGCATCACGTTATGGACCAATGCATACCACAGAGCGATGACACGTGCCTTCGGCGAGCCTCGTACCCGGAACTGCAAATAGCCCCGGTTGCGAGCGATCGCATTGACACACTCGGCCGTTGCGGCCCGCTCTTTGTAAATTTCCTTCGCCTCATCCGTCGCCATGCGCTGCCGCCACTCGGCCACAGCCGGCGTGTCATCCGAACGCGGCGTGTGGGCGTCGCGGTCCGGGGCTTTCGACTTCATAACCGGAGCATAGACCGTGGTTTTCCCTTGCGGGGCGCTCACCTTGTCGATGTCTTCTTTCTTGACATAGCCACCGTCCACCAGCATTTCATCGGGCGATTTTCCGTGTCGCTCTTCAATCTGCTCGACCATTGGAGCCATTTGTCCTTGGTCGCTGCCGAAGTTGGTCACCTCCACGCCCACGATCACCTGGCTTTCGGTGTCGGTCGCAAATTGCACGTTGTAGGCTGGCCTAAAACCACCGTCAGCCATCTTCATCACGCGG
>DBZV01000120.1:0-208 GCA_002311865.1 Dehalococcoidia bacterium UBA1151 | reverse complement strand
CATCCTGGGCGACCCGATGCAGTGCGACCAAGCCCTCATGCATCAGGGTCGCCACGCTCTGGGTCAACAGTTGGTCGAGAAACGCGCCATGGTGGGTGCGGAAATCGGAAAGCCCGTGGTAGTTGATCGATACGTCGCCGCAGATCCACTGATAAGCCGCATGGATCGTGCAAAGCTTCGCCAGCTGCCGCGCACTGCCGACACCATC
>DBZV01000095.1 GCA_002311865.1 Dehalococcoidia bacterium UBA1151 | reverse complement strand
AATCGTCTCAGAAGTCGCCTTCTGCACCCGCCGCACGTGTCGAACGCCAAGGCGCAGGTTGCCGTTCTCGACCACCGCCTTCTCATCGCTTCGATTCACGTCCGGGTTCAGCACCTCCACACCGTGCCGTTTAGCGTCCTCTTTCAGCGTCTCAAGGTTATAGAAGCCCATTGGCTGCTGGTTGAAGAGGCCAACGAAGAACTCCAATGGGTAATAGTACTTGAGCCAAGCAGCCTGGAACGCCGTCACGCCAAAGGCAAAGGCATGCGCCTCCGGGAACTGGAACTCGCCGTGAAACTTCAGGAAAATCTTCTCCGCAATCGCAACTGGAACACCCTTCGCCATCGCCCCGGAAATGAACTTCTCGTGCCACATCGGAACCAGTTGGTCAGCGTTACGACGACTGAACGCCCGGCGCATGCGGTCGGCCTCAGCCGCACTCATACCGGCAACGTACTTGCCAAGCTCCATGAGCTGGTCCTGGTAGAGCACAACACCCAGCGTGCGCTCCAGTGCCTCACGCTCAAGCGGATGGTCGAAGTCCCAGTCTGGTTCCAACCCCGTGTGTCGCCGGATGAGTGTTGAGACGCCGTTATTGACACCAACCCCGGGACGAACCGCGCCAACCTCCCACGCCATCTCCTTGAGGTCTTTAGGCCTGATCCGAGGCGTCGTCTGCATCTGCGCCGCCGACTCCACCTGGAAGACACCAATCGTGTCGGCCTCGTGAATCGACTTATAAACCTTCTGGTCGTTGAAATCGATGCGCGAAAGATCGACGCGCTCTTCACGATGCAACTCAATCAGCTTGATCGCCTCATTCATCTGCGACAGCGCGCCAAGTGCCAAGAAGTCGATCTTTACGAAGCCAGCGTCGTCGATGCTGTCCTTGTCCCACTGGCAGATGAACCGGCCTTCCATAGCGCTTCGTTGCAGCGGTACGGTTTCGGACAGTGGCCGAGCGCTCAGGATCATGCCGCCAGGATGCTGCGCCAGGTACTTCGGGAAACCCTTCAACTGCTGCGAAAGCTCCACCAGGTCACGCCACTGCTGTGAGTTTGCGCGATCTCGAAACTCCGGAAGCTCCTGCAACTCCTGCCCAAGCTGACTCACACACGCATGGCCATCGATGCGTTTCGTGAGCTTGTCCAGGTCCTCCACCGGCATGCCCAGCGCCTTGCCCAGATCACGGATGCAGCCCTTGATGCGGTACGTGGAAATCATCCCCGTCAGCACCGCCCGGTCGTAGCCCCAGCGCTCGTGAACCCGCAAGATCAACTGCTCGCGTATATCGCGTGGGAAATCGAGATCGATATCAGGCACAGACCCCATCTCTTCCGAAAGAAAACGGTCCAGCTTGAGATTGAACTCCAGCGGGTCGATGTGCGATAGCCCAATCAAATACCCAACCAGCATCGACACCGACGAGCCGCGTCCTCGACCGGGCGGATTCACCTCCAGCGGCAACCCCGGCTCCACCAGGCCCAACTCCTCCTGCACCTCACGAGCAATCTTGATGATGTCGTAGTACTGGAGCATGAAGCCGCACAGAGCGTGCATGCTCAGCAGCCGGATCTCCTCATCCAGCCGCTCTTTCACCGCCGTGGTCACCTCGCCATACCGCCTGATCGCTGCCTCTTCGCACAGCTGACGCAGCCACGTCGCCTGCGTGTGGCCGTCAGGCACGTCGTAGTCCGGGAACTCGTAGATCACGTCCGTCGTAAGTTCCAGATCGCACCGCTCGGCAATGCGAACTGTGTTTGCGATGGCTTCCGGATAGTCGGAAAACAGTGCCGCCATCTCGTCTGGGTGCTTCAGATAGAACTGATCGTTAGGCCGCCGCTCCCGGTGCGACTCCTCCATCGACTTGTTGTGCTGAATCGCAACCAGCGCATCGTTCAGCCGACTGCGAGACACATCGTGGTAATGGGCGTTATTCGTCGCAACAACTCCCACGCCAATCTCCGCTGCGATGTTAGCCATGAGTCGATTGCGTAGCGTGTCGTCCTTCACCAGGTTCTGCTGCAACTCAAGGAAGAAATTCTCAGCCCCAAACCAGTCCCGGTACTGCCGCGCCAGTCGAGTCGCCCGTTCAACCTCGCCCCGTAGCACCAGATTAGATATCTCACCCTCTCGGCAGCCTGAGAGACAAATGACACCTTTGGTGTGCTCAGCCAGCAGGGCAGGGTCCAGTTCCGGGTTGTTCCGCTCCTCAGCATCAATGTGGGCGTGCGTTATGAGGCGGGAGATGTTCTTGTAACCCTCGGAAGTCTCCGAAAGCAGAGTGAGGTGATGATCGCCCTTGAGCGTCACCTCAACACCAATAATCGCCTTGATCCCGGCATCCCGCGCCGCCTGCGCGAACTCCATCGTACCGCACAAGTTATCGTGATCAGTAATCGCCAGCGCCCGATACCCCAGCTCCTGCGCCCGCTTCAGCAACTCCTGCGTATCCGAAGCCCCCTCCTGGAACGAGTAGTTCGAATGGCAGTGCAACTCCGCATAAGACACACGCGGCGCAACGTAAACAGCCCCCGACTCCGCCGCCCGGTCACTGCGCTCTATCGCTTCCGGGTACATATTCCGGTCGAGCATAGGCGACCCCAAAACCTCCCGCGCGTTACCCAGCAGGTCTGAAAACCCGCCGATGCTTCGATGCTGTTTTTTGCGTATTGGCATTTGTTGCTAGTTTGTTGTGTTGAGAGCTAGTCCGCCATCCATTGGTGGCGGAGCGAAACGGCTGTCACCCTAAGGAGGTCGGCTCCGCGCCCTTAGCCTGCCCTGAGCAAAGTCGTAGGGTGAGGGCGTTTGCCGGCTTCGAACGCCGCGCAAGGTTCTCAACCCGCGCAGATT
>DBZV01000118.1:12095-12899 GCA_002311865.1 Dehalococcoidia bacterium UBA1151 | reverse complement strand
CACGCACTCCGTGCCAGACGCTCCAAACGGGCTTACCGCTGTTGCGAAAGTGGAATCAGCAGATGTCACGTGGGCCACATCCACCGATGACGGTGGCTCAGCCATCACCCTCTACACCGTGATATCTGCGCCTGAAGGCATCATCGCAACGACAACGGCGACGTCCACCACGGTCAACGGGTTGACGAATGGCACTAGCTACACATTCAGCGTGGTCGCCACCAACGCCGTTGGGAGCAGCATATCGTCAGCCAGTAGCACCCCGATAGTTCCGGGGCCGGGTCTGGTGTTCGATCCAGAATTGCTGGTACTTGTAAATGTGAATGAGTCCGCAACAACCACAATCGTGGCGCAGGCGGTAGATGCTTCTACCGATCGCGTGATTGTGACCCTCCAGGTGCCGGCCGAATTAACCGTGTCGGCGATCGCCTGTGGCGGAATATTCACCGGAGCAGTCGCCACCAGTTCCACATCTTCAAATAGTGCATTCATTGAGTGCTCTCTTAGTGGGCCGGTCTCAACCACTACCGGTATCGCTATCGAGCTCACCGTGACCCGCATCGCCACCAGCACCGCAACGATCACGTTCAAGATGGGCGCAACATCAACCGCGTTCTTTGTGGGGGGAGCTATTACGCAGCCGGTGGTGACGAGGGAGTTGGTCGCTACCGAAGGTGCAAATGTTTCCGGTAATGCTGTGACACTTGATGGCGTAACGATAAATACGGCCGCATTTGCGGCCATTGCTCCAACAGTCGTAGTGGCAACATGTGCAGATGCAGCACTGGGGAATTTCACGTTGTC
>DBZV01000118.1:11722-11955 GCA_002311865.1 Dehalococcoidia bacterium UBA1151 | reverse complement strand
TCCCATACTGAAACCTGGATTTGTGAACTCTGATACGTTCATAAACTTGACTGATATCTTGATAACAATCAACGCGTTCGGAACGAGTGGTGCAACGAGGCCTGACGGTAACGGTAACTTCACTGATGTGAACGCCGATACGTTTGTGAACCTGACAGACATTCTTCGAGTTATTGGAAACTTCGGCCAATCTGGTTACCAAACATGGAACTAATCACGATATTCTTCGTGGC
>DBZV01000118.1:4769-11453 GCA_002311865.1 Dehalococcoidia bacterium UBA1151 | reverse complement strand
CAAGATTTCCGTACCGGGGTTCCTCGATACCGAGTTGGCCAATTTTGCTGTTCCAACGGCGTACCTAGCCATCGCTGGAGTTCCGGTGATAAGACCGGGCGATGTGAACAGATCAGGATCTATAAATACCAGCGATTTCGCAATAATGGTGACGGGTGTTTGGTGATTCGGTGACATTCCATCCCGTTCTCACAGACTTCCGTGTTGATTTAAACACCGATGGTTTTGTGAACACCGTCGATTTCGCACTCGCCGCGGGCGGATTTGGACTGAACTCGCCTCAACCCTGGCCAGGACCTCTTCCGTGCTAAAGTCGGCTCCCGCTTAATGCTGTTGTTGGGAGTTCCGCCACATGCGTGCCAGTAGAACTGTTCTTGCTGCCGAACCTGCCGTCGCGTCTGGTGGGATGGTGGTGGCTCAGCATCAGCTTGGCGCCCTGGCTGGCCTGGAAGTGCTTGCGCGTGGTGGCAACGCGGTTGATGCCGCGGTGACTACGGCTTTCACAATGGGTGTGGTCCAGCCACTGATGAACGGCATCGGCGGTGGTGGACAGATGATCATTCGCGATCCCAGTGGTGAATTCTCCAGCGTCGACTACGGCATGGTTGCGCCACAGGGCGCGTCGGATGACATGTACAAGTTAAGCGGCGAGCGCGAACCGATGGGCGCTGCGACCATGCGCGTGTCAAGCCGATATACATGGCCGGTAGTTGAGGGTAGAGCTAACCTCACGGGTCACAGTTCTGTGGCGGTCCCGGGCACGGTGGCAGGATTATCGGCGGCGCTTGAAAAATGGGGAACCATGGACCTTAGGGGCGCGCTCGCGCCCGCGATCAAGCTCGCCAGAGATGGTTTTCCAATTGGCCATCACTTCGCGCTGTCACTGGTGGCTGGCCGCAGAAATTTTCTTGAGTATGAGGATGCGACGCCGATCTTCTACCCCAATGGCCAGCCGCTTGCTACCGGTGAGCGGTTGATCCAGTCTGACTACGCTCGGACACTGGAACTGATCGCCAGCGGTGGGCCGGAGGCGTTCTACAACGGTGAACCGGCACAGCGAATTGCTGAAGATATGGCGGCTCATGGCGCGGTTTTGTCTGCGCAAGATTTTGCCGACTATCGGGCGGTGGTAGACACCGCGGTTGTTTCCACTTCATACCGTGACCACGAAATCTATGGAGTCGGCGGGCCTGGTGCCGCGCCAACGTTGATCGAGATACTGAATATCCTGTCGAATTTCGATATTAGGCTGCTGGGGTACGGGACAACCGACTCGCTGCACATAATTGCGGAAGCGACCAAGTTGGCAGCGGTCGATCGGTTTACGTGGCTGGGCGATGCGGCTCCCGACGGTGGTCCAGTAGCAGCACTCATCGACCCCGAATACGCCGCCAAACGAGCCGCCGAGATTGGCCGATCTGCATCGCTCGTCGAGCCCGGAGACCCATGGGGGCACCTCGGCAAGTCCGTTGATCCCAACCATTCGGCTCCAGCAGGCCTTGGTCCTGATGATGGCACCACGCACCTGACGGTTGTTGATGCCAACGGCGCAGCGGTCTCCCTCACGCAGACACTTCACGGCTACTCGGGAATCGTCACTCCTGGAGTGGGAGCTATGCTGAACAACGGCATGGGCTGGTTCTACCCTGGCCCCGGCACCGTGAACTCTGTATCCCCGGAGGGGCGCGGCGTCCACAACATGGCTCCCGTGATTATTGAGCAGGAGGGCCAACTCAAGGCTGCACTTGGGGCTTCCGGCGGCCGTCGAATCTGGACGGCTGTACTACAGACGATTATCCATATGATCGACTTCGATATGCCCCTGCAGGAGGCGATTCAAACACCTCGCATCCACGTCGAGTCCGACGCCATTCTCGTGGATGGCCGATTCGATACTGAGGTGATCGATGGCATGAAGAGGAATGGGCATGAGGTGATCACGACAACGCCGCGCTATGACTCAGCGCCATTTTCTGAGCCGAATGGCATCGCGGTAACGGATGTAGGACTCGAGAGTGGCCTGAGCCCGGTCGCCAAACCTACTGTGGCGCTCGGTCTTGATAAAGGTGAGACGGAGATTGGCGATATCGATATGCCCGGACTCGCGAATGACTTGATGCCTTAGGATATCGCAATCATGAATCTCAACATCAATGGCGCTTTTCTAGCGCTTGAAACTGACCCTGAACGCACGCTGCTGAGCGTTCTGAGGAACGATTTTCAATTGACTGGCACCAAGTACGGGTGTGGTGAGGGCAACTGCGGCGCGTGTACGGTGCTGATTGACGGCGAATCCGTCAGAGCCTGCGTGACGCCGGTTGGCACGGTGGCTGAGCGCGAAATCGTCACTATCGAGGGTCTGGCGGACGGTGATCGGCTGCATCCGGTGCAGGAAGCGTTCATCGAACACACAGCATTTCAGTGCGGCTACTGCACCCCCGGTTTCATCATTGAGACCGCTGCCCTGTTGAGCCGAAATCCGAATCCCACCGCCGATCAGACGCGCGCTGCCCTGAGCGGCCACATCTGCCGTTGCGGGGCCTACACCAGGATCATCGATGCGGCCGAGTCGGCTGCGGAACGCACCGGTGAAACGGCATGAGCAGCGAGGTATCGATCAAGATTGTGGACCGGCCATTGTGGTCGGACGATCCCGAATCGCCCGTGGCTGAATATCCTGAAGCGACACTGCTTGAGATCAGCGCTGATGGGCGCGTGACCGCCTATTCCGGCAAAGTTGAATACGGCCAGGGGATTCGCCACGGTTTTGCACTGGCAATCGCCGACGAACTGGATATTCCAATCGATTCCGTCACAGTTATGCTGGCCGATACATCGCTGGTTCCCTACGATCGCGCAACTGTGGGCAGTGCTTCGACCCGAACGGTTGGGCTTCAGATGAGGCGCGCGGCTGCGACGCTTCGTCGCTCTCTCATTAGTCTGGCATCTGACTACTTTGAGACCGATGCGGCAACTTTGACCTGTGTGTCAGGCAAGGTGATCCGATCAGGCGAGCACACCGGCGAAGTCACTTTCGCGGGATTGTTGCCGTCGTCTCAGGTCACGCTGGATATTCCTGAAGATATTCGCCCGAAACCCCAGGCGGAGTTCAACGCAATGGGCAGT
The DNA here is from genome assembly GCA_002311865.1 of Dehalococcoidia bacterium UBA1151. Lineage (GTDB taxonomy): Bacteria > Chloroflexota > Dehalococcoidia > Lucifugimonadales > Lucifugimonadaceae > UBA1151. The sequence goes on along the minus strand of DBZV01000118.1, from coordinate 8,327 downwards.
GATCATCCACGTTCAGACGCCGTAGCTCGAGTCACCGGCGAGACGATCTACGCACAGGATGTTTTCGTAGACGGAATGGTTCACGCAGTTGTGATTCGTCCGCCCTCTTATGGCGCAAAGCTCCTCAACGTTGAGGCCGCGCGGGCAGAGCAGACTCCCGGATTTGTGCAGTTCATCCATGATGGCGATTTTGCAGCGGTCATTTGCGATTCAGCTGACGCCGCGACGAATGCCGCCCAGATGGTAAGAGCACGCTGGAAAGAGCTCGATCTGGACGTCTCCGATTTCAGCATGCCCGTGGCGCTCAAGGAGCAGGCAAACGACCTAGTGTCGCTGCGCGATGATGGCGATGTCAGCGGCGCATTTGATGCCGCTGAACATGTTGTTGAGGGCGTCTACTATGCTCCCTACGTTGCCAATGCAGCCATGGAGCCATCAGCCGCTGTTGCACAGTGGGATGGCGATAGCGTGACCGTGTGGTGCTCCAGCCGCAGCCCGTTCGGCGAGCGTGAGGCGGTTGCGGCGGCGCTGGACGTACCGGAGCTGAACGTGCGAGTGATATGCACGGATGTCGGGGGGGCATTCGGCACTCGCAGCGCCACGATTTCGGTCGATGCAGCGAGAATCGCGAAAGCGGTTGGCCGTCCGGTCAAGATCACCCACACGCGCGATGAGGAGTTTGTCTGGAGCACGGTGCGTCCGGCGGCCCTGATCGAGATCCGGTGTGCTGTTGATTCGTCGGGTGCGATCACCGGCTGGGAGTACGCTGCCTACCACTCCGGCGAGAGTCCGTTTCGCGGGCGGCGCGGAGCCGATACGCTGTACGACGTTCCCAATGTCAGCATCAACGTTGCAAACTCGATTTCGCCACTCCAAGCGGGCTCATACCGGTCGCTGGGCGGCGCGATAAACCACTTTGCAAGAGAAGTGCACATGGACCGCATCGCCAGTCAGCTCGGCATTGACCCGGTTGCGTTCCGGCTGAACAACCTGAGTCATCCGCGGCTGCGAAAGACGCTTGAGAGCGCGGTGGATGTGTTCGATTGGAGCGCTTCGAAAACCGGAGCCAACGGCATTGGCGTGGCGATTGGCTACGACGCCGGGAGCTTCCTGACGCAGGCCGCCGAAGTATCCGCAACAGGGAAAGAGGTGAGGGTCTACCGCGTGCATACGTCGTTCGATTGCGGACTCGTGCTCAATCCCGAAGGGGTCCGCAACCAGGTTGAAGGCTCAATCATCATGGGAATGGGTACCGCCCTCTGGGAGTCGATTGAGTTCGATGGCGGGCGCATCCTGAACCCATCATTCAGCCGATATCGCGTCCCTCGAATCACGGAGACTCCTGCTCTGGATGTCACGCTTGTCGGCGATCCGAATACGCCGTCCACCGGCGCAGGAGAACCGGCGATTGTCACGGTGGCCGCGGCAATCGCGAACGCCGTAACGTCCGCCACGGGCCGCCAGATCGACACGTTGCCAATCACGCCTCAGCTGTAGCGGCGGAACGCAGAAGTTGAGCGAAGGCTCGATCCCTCGTAGCAGCTGACGTCGCGTTGCCCTCGTTACACTTGATCTCACCCGTTGTATCTGTGCCCCTGCTGGACTAAGATCGCCGCCACTTCCAGAGGCGGATGGCTTCCGGGATTACTGGAACTACAGGTGCATGCGGAATGCGTACGAAGTCAGCGATTTTCTACAAGGCCAAGCAGCCGATCTCCGTGGAGGAGACGGAACTGGCAGATCCGCGGGAGCTTGAGGTTCTGGTTCGAGTGGAAGCGGCTGGCGCCTGCCACTCTGACTATCACGCGGTTGATGGTCACTCGACGGGTGGAATCTCTCCGATGGTGATGGGGCACGAGGGTGCTGGCATCGTCGAGGCCGTAGGTCCCGGTGTTAGCGCCGTGAAACCAGGTGATCCCGTTGTCTTCGCCATCAGGCCAATGTGTGGGGTCTGCAAATACTGCTCCACCAGCCGGCCCAACCTGTGCAACGGCATCAAGAAAGAGCCGGGATTGATGATCGATGGAACTTCCCGCTTCTCGAAGCCAGATGGGTCAATTCTTTACCACGGCCTTGCTACCTTCTCAGCGCACACGGTTACTCCTGAGTGGAACCTCGTTAAGGTGGGCAACGATGTCCCCATCGAGCGGTTCGCATCTCTGGGTTGCGCCGTTGTGACCGGGGTTGGCGCGGTGATTAACACGGCTCAGGTGAAGCCAGGTTCAACAGTCGCGATCTGGGGCTGTGGAGGGGTTGGTCTGAACGCTGTTCAGGGCGCGGTTATTGCGGGTGCATCCCGCGTCATAGCAATCGATCTGGCTGAGTCAAAACTTGAATTTGCCAGGGTGTTTGGAGCAACCGACACCATCAACGCATCAGACTTCGACCCGGTTGAAGCGGTGATCGATATGACTGACGGTGGCGCGGACTATACGTTTGAGGTTATCGGCAGTCCATCGGCACTCCGGCAGGCGTTTGACTCACTGTGCGCCGGGGGAACGGCGTGCATGGTTGGCGTTCCTCCATCCAATGCCGAGATAAGCATCCCGATGGAATCGCTGTTCTCTGACCGGAGATTGATCGGCTCCTCCGCTGGCACCGGCAGGCCGCGCGTCGACTTCCCCTGGTATATCGACATGTATATGCAGGGCCGACTCAAGCTGGAACAACTGCAGTCCAATTTTCGGCCGTTGGAAGAGATCAACGAGGCGTATGAGGACATGCTTGGCGGAGAGGTCGCACGCACAATACTTATGCCCCAGAGGTAACTTGACTCGGCTACGCGTGAGACTGCGTTCGCTTCAGAAGCGAGGCAATAGTGCGCTCATGAGCGTCCCAACCCTGGAGATTGATCACCCATGCTAACGATTTTTGGATCGATTGCCGTTTCGATAATGATGCTGTCGTATGCGTTCGAAGCGCGGTCAAAGTGGTACGTGCTGGTGTTCGCCGCCGCCTCCGCTGCGACTGCGCTCTACAGCGGTCTGGCGGAGGTGTATCCGATCATGGTGGTGGAGGCGATTTGGTCAGCGATTGCGCTCCGGCGCTTCTGGGTGCGGCAGGCGGAACTGGCACAATGATCAGGAGTTAGTCGGTGAAGCTACGGGTCATCGCGATGATTGGGATCGCGATTTTGGTGATTGCCTGTGGATCATCGAGCAGGGGCACTAGGGACTCGAAATACCCGATTAGCAGCAGCTCCAACATAGTTGCCGCCGGCGGCCGATATCTACGCCGCGCATTGCTTCTCGTGCCACGGCGACGACGCACAATCACCGCTGCTTCCTGAAGCGCCTCCTCACACGGTGGATGGTCACACGTGGCACCACTAGGACCGGCAGTTGGTGGAGTGGATTCTGGATGGCGTGCCGCTTGCGCAAGTAATGCCGAGCTTCAGGGGCACGCTCACAGAAGATGAGGCGATATCAGCCCTTGCCTACATAAAATCTTTCTGGCCTGATGATGTGAGGGAACGCCAGACAAAGGGTTCCCTTGAGTACGAAAAACAGATCGCTGAGTTTGACGATCTGCCGTAAGCTTTGCTAATTACCCTCACCG
>DBZV01000118.1:0-4639 GCA_002311865.1 Dehalococcoidia bacterium UBA1151 | reverse complement strand
CAGTTGCACAATGGATGCGGCGATGTTCAGGGTGAACATGCCTGCGGCGGCGGCGGATCAGCGGATGGCGTCTGTCGGCACGAGGATGGCACATCCCACGCCTGCTGCCAGGCGGAAGAGGCGACGCTGGTACTGGACACAAGTCTGAGGTAACGGCGAGAGGTCGGCCGATTTACAGCACTCCTGATAGCCGCCGGGCTTGCCCGGCCCCTCGGTGGTTCTAGCCATGCATTCATTTAAGTAAGCCGTTCCTGGAGCATCCGGCAGGTGGGGCAAGCCCCACACCTACCATAGGATCGCACGTCTTATGGAGCGCCCGGGATGGCAGGTTTCAGCCTTGCCCCCACCAAGTTCGACCTCACAGCAATCGCAAATCTAAGGCGCCACCACCGGGGTCAACGTGCCGGCCTGGTCTCCCACGGCTGCCAACGCACCGCCAGAACCGGCCAATGCGGGCCCATGAGAGATAAAATCAAGCTTGTCCGTTGAGCTCTCAAACAGAGTCAGGTATGCGTGAATATCCTCGTGCTCACCGTATGTGTAGTAGGGAGAGATGGCAACCCGCAGCGAATTTTCGCGATCAAGATAGTAGCCGTACGTGTCAACGTTGCCCCTGCTATCAGGATAGGCGCGTTGCATGAACTCAGACACGTTCGTTTCAGCAGCGTAGTTATCGGCTAGCTGATCGAACGGGCCATCGTAGTAGTCATTTCGCTGGACGGACGCTCTTCGGATGGCCATTAGGACTTTACGATTGCCGTGTGTGGTGTCATTCCAGAACAGGAATCCGCTTTTGCGACCGAGGTAGAAATCTGAATTTTCCTCGAATTCTGAGATGATTTCAGGGATAGGTTCTTCCTCATTCAATACCCATATGAAGTAGTTATGCTCCCGGTTGAAGAGGAGAAACCACTGGAGACCGGACTCGTCGAATGTTCGCTGGATGAAGACTTCGTTTTGGTCCAGCACGAACGAGCGGGGCCGGTCCTGCCGAAGTTCGTTGAGGTGGAACTCCACGATTTTGCCTTCGTACTCGACTTCCCAGATGAACCGGCTCTGCTCACGAACAAGAACACCATCGGGTTCGTTCAGCATCTTGGCGTGTGAATCACCGGAACGCGCGCCAACAGGAAAGTCCTCAAACTCGAAATATGCGAACGAAAGATCGCCTTCGGCACGGGTTCGGGCGGGCAGCCGTATGTTGCCCCACCACTGAATCCCGTCTGCGTAGAGAACGAAGTAGAAGTAGTTCTCGGACGGGTAGACGATCACCTCATCCGGCAGCCGGGAGAAAATGTATGCGAAGACCTCTACGGGATTGTGGACATCGAGATCCTGGGCGGAAAGGCCTTCGATTATTCGCTGGTTGAAGAGCAGGTACTGCTCATTCTGATTCTGGAACGTGATCTGTGGACCGCTGGCTGAGCCTGGTGGAGGGCGCGCGGCCGGGGGCACGAATGCGTTGGCTGAAGCGGATGAATCAGGTGTTCCGGGTCCGGGAATCGGAGTATCAACAAACAGCGATATTTCTATGTCAATTTCTGAACCTGCTGTGGGGACTCCCGCGGAATCCGGAGAAGAACAGGCAATGACTGCTACCAATATTAGGAGCAGCGGTAGTAGCCGGCATCCGGTCAACGTTGATGCGATATCTGTGTTTCCTGAGACTTGGAGAGTCTGCCCTCACCACGATAGATGTGCCTCACATGTTAGCGACATTGCGATCGCTCGCGACTATCGGCTTGCCTACCAACATCTACGTGTTCAGCTGGGATTTGGCCGTGTGTGAAACAGGTGACGCGGGGCATACACTGAGTCCACGGGCGGGAATCGCCCGCAGATAAGCCTGCACCTGCATTAGTGGAACTTAAAATGCCCAACATCCCATTCTTTAGCCACCATCCGGACGTTGAGATTGACCCCGTCTGCAAGATGGAAGTCAGCGTTGAGGATCCTCCCGGCGGCAAGCACCGCCACGAAGGCACCACCTACTACTTCTGCGGCGTCGGCTGCCGAAACGTATTCGCCGAAAGCCCGGCGAAGTACCTGGACCCAAACTTTGAAGGCGAACCCATGTAGGCGGCGCGGCAGTGTCACATAGTGATGACGATTTTGCCTTGTACGCGTTCTTCGGCGAAATACCGGAACGCTTGCGCGGTCTCGCTCAGCGGGTAGGTACTATCGATAATCGGCACAACTTTGCCGTCCTTGAATACCTCTAATATGAGATCCAGACCCTGGTTCGGTTTTGAGCCAATCACACCCATCTTCTTGCTGCTGAACCGCGAGATCCAGGGGGCCAAAAACACCGTCTGGGAGAATCGAGCCTGGGATCTACCAATGACGCCATATGCTCCTCTTGGATTCAGCGCGCGCTTGTAATCGAACATCGAGCGATGCGTGGCAACGTCGATAATCAGATCGTATTGCGGCCCATACTGGGTGAAGTCAGCTTGCGTGTAATCGATGACATGGTCTGCGCCGAGCGAGGTAACCAGTTCCAACTTCTCTGGGCTGTCCACACCGGTGACCTCGGCGCCGAAATGTTTAGCGATCTGCACGGCAAGCGTGCCCACGCCACCGCCCGCGCCGTTTAGCAAGACCTTCTGCCCGGGCTGAATCTGGCCGTTGTAGCGAAGCCCGGCCAGCGCCAGTGCTCCTACTTGTGGCAGCGTGGATGCTTGCTCGAACGTCATATTGGCTGGTTTGAGCAGCAGGTTTTTCTCACGAATACACGCGTACTCGGCAAATCCACCCCAGCCGATTGAGATGTATTTTTGCTTATCTCCCCGAATACCTCATCACCGATCTGAAGCTGCGTGACCTCACGACCGACGGCTTCAACTTGCCCTGCTATATCCGTACCCAGAATGTTGTTTCGTGGTCTTCTGAACCCCCACATTCGAGCGGTAAGCGGCCAGCCTCGCAACAGATCCTGGTCGTACGAATTCAGGGAAGTGGCGTGGATTTTCACCAACACCTCATCGTCACCCGGCGCGGGGGCCGGAACGTCCTCGAGACTCAGCACGTCGGGCGAGCCGTACTCTCGGTAGACGATCTCTTTCATTGAGTTCTCCAATTGCGCGGCGAGTCAAGTGGACCGTAACCGCCTGTTTTTACTCGCGCAAGTCCCCCAAGTAACCGCTCAATGTAATTGGATTGGCCAAAGCGCTGCGCACGAATTTGTGACCGGCCTCTTAGCTCAGGAATCCGCGAACTTCGATCGCCTCCGCGACGCGCGCGACTGCGACTTCGTAGGCTGCAGATCGCATGGTAAGTCCTCGCGATTGCGCCCGCTCCAAGACCACATCGTAGCCGTCCTGAAGGAAGCGGCTGAGCTCTTCGTTGACTCTGTCTAGCTGCCACCTGAACGCCTGGATGTTCTGCGCCCACTCAAAGTACGAGACGATTACTCCGCCCGCATTGGCCAGGATGTCCGGGACGATAATGACTCCCATATCGTTAAGCATCTCGTCGGCCTCGGTTGTCAACGGCTGGTTGGCCGCCTCAACAATTATTTTCGCTTTGATTTGAGGCGCATTTGCGGTCGTTATCACGTTCTCTATGGCGGCAGGAATCAGCATGTCGCATTGGAGTTCCAGCAAGTCACTGTTGTCGATCTTGTCGCCTTCTTCAAATTCCGGGACCGGATTTCCGCGTCTTACATGCTCGTGGAGCGCGTTTACGTCCAGTCCGCTGCTGTTAAATAGCCCGCCATAGGCATCGCTAGCGGCAATCACTTTCGCCCCCAGTCCCTCGATAGTACGCGCCGCGGCTGAGCCAACCGCGCCATATCCCTGGACAACCACACTCATGCCATCCACCCGCATGCCTGCGTCGCGAGCCGTCATATCCCCCACTAACGCGGCTCCTCGTCCTGGCGCGTCATCACGGCCGTATGATCCGCCCAGTTCAACCGGTTTTCCGGTCACAATTCCGCGCTCATACCCGTTTAGCGCGCCATAGGCGTCCATCATCCACGCCATCGTCTGGGCGTTCGTGCCAAGGTCGGGCGCGGGGATGTCGCGATTTACACCCAGTATGTGGTGCATCGACATGATGTAGCGGCGGGCTATCAACTGGTGTTCGTGGTCGGAAAGTGACCTTGGGTCAACCATCACGCCGCCCTTCGCTCCACCGAATGGGATGTCTACCAGAGCAGACTTCCACGTCATTAACATCGATAATGCTTGCGTGTGTTCCCGATCGGCGTTCGGATGGAATCGAATACCACCTTTATATGGCCCGCGTGCGGCAGAGTGCTGCGTCCGGAATGAGTGAAATACTTTTCTAGAGCCATCATCCATGGTGATTGGGAGCCCGGCAGCAATCTCCCGCCATGGCTCAATCAGCACATCCCGCATATCATCCCGCAGGTTCAATCCAGCCACGGCTTCATCTACGGAGGCGATAGCGCCTTCAAGCATGGACAGATCACTAGTCGCCATGGGATTCCTCCAAAGATATCCATATAGGAGAGCGGCACTCCCTAAGGGAATGGTAGCTCTCTGATCCTTAGTGAACGTGAAGGAGGGTGAGCCGCCGGGAAACACGCCGGGTCATCCTCTTACTCGCGTATGTCCATCGAACGGAGTTCCTTAAATAGTAAGACCGCCCTTGACCTGCCCCAAATAGTTGT
>DBZV01000123.1 GCA_002311865.1 Dehalococcoidia bacterium UBA1151 | reverse complement strand
GATACTTACGAATATTGACGCCATAACAGAAGATGGTGACACGCCCAGGTACATTTGCTCCAACACTTCCATCGTTATGCCGTGGTCTACGTGAGCATGCAGCACCAGCCGCCACGGCTGTTCCCGGCAGGCTGCATCCCGATGCCTAGCGTAGACCTCAAAACTTGCGTCCGACACTAACATAGCGACTGGTACAACTATTTGGGGCAGGTCAGCACATCACGGTAGAGCGCTCCGATGTGACAATACTCGTGGATGGCTCCACATTCCTATCGATCGAGATAGAGTGGAACATCAAACTCTCCGGACCCGATCTGACGAGCCCGCTTGAGTTTGGGTATGCGACCATTTTCACTGAAGCGGTGTATCAATGAAGATATTCAAATGCCAACGAAGAGATCGTGGTAGTGGCTCCAGATCAAGCAACATCGGTACTCAATCGGATCCCGAGTTCAACAAGCTCGTTTCCGTAATTGGGCGCCTCTCGGATCGCCAACTGGACGGCTTTGACCGTTGAGATTCGCAGCGCATTTACCGACAACGAAGACCGAGATGTCATCTTTCGATCATCCCATGCGACGTCCCATCACTCCGCTAACCTAACGCTTCCATGCCGCAGCATATTCTTGCCATAGACCAGGGAACCACCAGCACGCGCGCGCTTATCTTTGACGAAGAGGCGCGAGTCGTCGCGAGTGCGCAGAAGGAGTTGGCGCAATCTTTTCCGCAGCCGGGGTGGGTGGAGCATGACCCGGAGGAGATCTGGCAGGCCACGCTGCGGGTTTGCCGAGAGGCGCTAGACTTGGCGAAGCTTTCAGCGAGCGATATAACGGCAGCGGGGATCGTGAACCAGTGCGAGACGACTGTTGTGTGGGAGCGTGCTACGGGGCGTGCGGTGGCGGACGCCATCGTGTGGCAGTGCCGGCGGACGGCTGATCGATGTGCAGAGTTGATCCAGGATGGCCATCTGCGAGATATCAGCGCTCGTACCGGCCTCGTGGTGGACGCTTACTTCTCGGCTACCAAGCTTGAGTGGCTACTCGATCGCATTCCGAGCGGGCGTGCGCGCGCCGAAGACGGAGAACTGTGCTTCGGCACCATAGATTCGTGGCTGTTGTTCAAACTGACAGGCGGCGAGGTTCACGCCACCGATATCACCAATGCATCTCGCACCATGTTGCTGAACATCCACGACGGCCAGTGGGATGAGGCGCTGCTCGACCTGTTTCAGGTACCGGAACAGATGCTCCCCGAAGTGCGGCCATCGGCGTTCGAGTTTGGAACTATCTCGGGCGATTTGCTGGGCGCGGAGATCCCGATCAACGGCATGGCCGGAGACCAGCACGCCGCCCTGTTTGGGCAGGCCTGTTTCCGTATTGGCATGTCCAAGTGCACCTACGGAACTGGTGCATTCTTCCTCACCAACACCGGCAATCGTCCGGTGACCTCGAACTCCGGACTGCTGACCACTGTTGCCTGGCAGACTGGCGGCAAACGGGTCTACGCGCTGGAGGGCAGTATCTTCTCGACCGGCGCAACAGTGCAGTGGCTGCGCGATGGACTGGGCGCAATCAACTCGGCAGCGGAGTCGGAGTTGCTGGCCACGATGCTCAGTGACAACGAAGGCGTCTACTTCGTCCCTGCGTTCGTTGGCCTTGGCGCGCCGCACTGGGATCCGGACGCACGCGGCACCATCACCGGTCTGACACGTGGCTCAACCGCAGCTCATATTTCTCGTGCCGCGTTGGAGTCGACCGCCTACCAGGTGCGAGAGGTGCTGGACGCGATTGAATACGATTTCGGCCGTTCAAGCTCCGGCCCGCTGCGGGTGGACGGCGGCCAGACGGAAAACGCGTTTCTGATGCAGTTCCAGGCCGATATCCTGGACCGCCCAATCGACGTCGCACCCATCCCCGATATGACAGCCCTCGGAGCCGCGTTCCTCGCCGGACTCACCGCGGGGGTGTGGGATGGCGAGGCCGATCTCGAGGCGACGTGGTCCGCCTCCCGCACTTACGAACCCCAGATGCGCTATACCCAGCGCAGCAGCCTCTACGATGGCTGGCGCCAGGCGGTGAAGCAGGCGCGCATGAGGCGGGCGGAGTAGGTTCTGGCGGGAGTTCTCGCTTCTATCGGACAAGGTTTGGAGGATCAGCGTGCAGCACATAATGCCACGACAGACTATCTGTTACCCATTCAAATCTCAGCGCGAGAACCACTACCCCGATATATACAAGATCCCCCGCAGGCCTATCGGCGGTCTCAATTCCACTGCGGCTACGACCAGAGCAATGCGTCACAGTTCAGGTGGGTTGCTGTCAATTCCACTGTCATTTGAATGGAATACGGCAATCCATGACCATCATGGCTAAGTATGAATTGAACTTGGTGGGCTCTGAGGGACTCGAACCCTCGACCTGCGGATTAAAAGTTCGTAGAAACCCGTGCCAGTGAGTGCCATACCGGCTTGTTCTGAACTGAAATGAGCCGTATACCGTTCACCACTGGCCCAGCCTGTTCCATCATGTGCGTTTGCAAACCGTTTGCAAAATCGTGATTACGAGTTCATCGCCTCGGCAAACTTTTCAGCCGCTTTGCGATCCTCATCCAACGAAGCATGTGCGTAGACCCGCATCACCAATGAGGGATCAGCGTGACCTAGTCGCTCTGCCACCTGCCTTGGAGACACTCCTGCCCGTACCAAGGCGGTCGCATGTCCATGTCGATCCAGACAAAATCCAAAACATAGGAGAACAACTCGGACACGGTGGGATCAGTAAAACTCACGCCGCAACCCAGCGGAATCTGTCCGCTCCTCAGCTTCTCTCTGAGCTTGTTCGCATTCTCCATGAAGAATTCTTTCCTTGAGAAACTCTCAGACCGTTCAGGTCTAGCCGAGTCCAATCCCACGCAAGTATTCAAGATTGCGTTTCGCAATTGGTAGCGGTTTGTCAAACGGCGCCGGATACATATCCTGCTCGACAATCGCATACCCGTCAAACTGGATCTCCTCCAGCAGATCGCGAAATGCGACGTAGTCGACCACGCCGCGTGAAAGTTCGCAGAACATGCCCATTTCCACCGCCCGGATAAACGGGATCTCCTGGGCCTGGACCTTGTTTTGTAGCACCGCATCGACATTCTTGATGTGAAGATACGGGATTCGATCTTGGTGTTTGCGGACAAATTGCACAGGATCCACGCCTCGGTAGGCCAGATGGCCAATGTCCTGGCCGAGAGATACGAGCTCAGGATCGGTGTCCTCCAGTAGCCTCTCGATTTGATCTTCGTAGGCAACGTGTGAATCGGGACTGGAATGAAACGCAAGCCTGAGATCAAACTCTTCCCGCGCGATCAATGCGACCTTGTGCGTCGTCTCGATCAAGCGCTTCCACGCATCATCGTCCAACCGCTCGGGCTTAATGCGCTCACCAGTAAACCAGTCCGTGTGGAGATCATCAATCAAAATGAGGAACTTCGCATCCAGCCCCGCGAGCAATTCGCCGACCCCCATCAGATCCCGTTCCAGTGCTGGCCAAGCCTCCGATTCTTCAAGGTGCGCGAAGAGGAATGTTCCTGAAACCTTCAGCTCTCGCTGATCAAGCTCAGCGCGGACCTGACTAAGGTCCGTGGGCAAATAGCCGTAGGGGCCAAGCTCGATCCATTCATAACCGGCTTCCACAACCTCATCGAGAAACCTTTGCCAGGGAATCTGTTTGGGATCGTCCGCAAACCAGACTCCCCAGGAGTCGGGAGCAGTTCCTATCTTGATGTTCACGGGCTGAATCTCCCTCTCGTTAAGGTGGAGTCGATTCGCGTTATGGTCGGCCGCATTGTACATAGGTTGCTTTGGTGAACCTGATAATCCCCGATCGTGAAGGTTGAGCTTGGGATGTTGGCCGCGATCTTGCTTTTGCAATAACCGCAGCGCGATCGGCAGCCAGTCAATTACAGAATTCCCACGCTCGCTTCAGTGCGAATACGGGTTGAATTCTCCAATACGATTTATATTGGTGGTGGGCTCTGAGGGACTCGAACCCTCGACCTGCGGATAAAAGTTGCCTGCTAATCGTGCC
>DBZV01000062.1:461-10456 GCA_002311865.1 Dehalococcoidia bacterium UBA1151 | reverse complement strand
GTTCAGACAACCGGGACCACCTCACTTTGAACGCGTCGCTGAAGTCATGCGTTCAGTCATTTCATGGGACCGGCTTGTCATTTCAAGTGTGGGCATTGAGGCAGGGACGGTCGTCGACGCCTACATTGAGGATATACGAATTGATGGCAGAACCGAGTCGGATGTCCGGCCCATCACCGGTACGGTAGCCGAGTATTTTATCGATCATTCCAAACCGCTGCTACTCAATGATGAGACAGTAGACGATGTAGTGGTCCTCGTTCCACAACTCCAAGCCGTGGCGGATGGCGGCCTGAGTTCCGGGATTTCTATCCCCCTCAGAAGCTGGAACAAGCTCGTCGGAGTATTGCATATACGTGCAGTAGCGTCCGATGCGTACTCAACACGGGACGTAGCCTATGCAGAAGCGCTCGGTCTGCAACTGGCGGGGCCGCTTGCCTCTGAGCAGATGCGACTGCAACTGAAGTAGAGCGCTCTGGAAGAGTCAGTTCTAGCCGAGATTGGCCGGATCATGATCTCCAGCCTTGAGGTTAACGACGTGTTTCCGCGTTGTGCAGATCAGATTGCGAGGCTGATTCCGTTCGACCGCCTCGCGATCGTGCTCGTCGATGAAGATGCCGGAACGAAGACCGATGCGTACTCCGTTGGCGTAGATATTCCTGGGCAGGAGCCAGGCACGGTAACTCCGCTGGCAGATTCAATTGCGGAAGAGATCCTGAACAGCGGCAAGCCATTGCTCCTGGGGGCGGTTGAGTTGGCCGAGCGAGCAGAGAAATACCCTGGGTCGCGTGCGCGAGTCGATCATGGTTTGAATAGCCTCATCGCGGTCCCGCTCCTGTGGCGAGGCCACCCCATCGGGTATCTAAATATCCGGTCGGCACAAGATGACGCCTATGGTGCGGACGATATCAAACTCGCGACATTGATTGCGGCGCAGATTGCCGGGAACGTGGCCGCCTCCATACTTTACGCACGGTCGGAAAAGGAATCCGCCAGTAGGAAAGAGCTGGCTGAGATCGGCAGAATCATCACGTCCTCGCATGATGTGGACGCAGTGTGTGAGCGTTTCGCAAATCAGGCTCGGGAATTAATCCCGTTCGATCGGATCGGCATTTCGCTGCTCGAGCCAGATCGTGTGACCATCGTTGACACTTTCGTTTCTGGCGTAGAAATGGCCGGCTACACCGCGGGAAAACGCTATGTTGTGGATGAGACATCCCACCGGGGAGTGATTCGTGATCGGTTATCTACCACCTCAGTTAGCGATGGGCGGGTGGGCCCGGCGCAAGCAATTGACGCCCAGAAGTGTGCGGTGAGGTCTGGCCTCAAATCTCTACTCATCACGCCATTAATCTCTCAGGGCAAAGTGATCGGGACGCTCACTCTGCGTTCGAAGTCCGAAAACGCGTATGGGCCCAGCGAAATCCAGATCGTTGAACAGATAAGTGATCACATTGCGGGTACCATCTCCATCTCGCGTCTATATCGCTCGCTCCAGGAGAGCGAAGAGCATTATCGCGATCTGTTTGAAAACGCGGTGGAGATGATTCAGACCGCTGACCTGGAGGGAAATATCCTCTATGTCAATCAGGCCTGGCTGAGAAAGTTGGAGTACGAATCGAGCGACGTGAGTTCGATGACGATATGGGACATAGTTCACTCGGACAGCCAGGATCATTGCCGAAAAATTATTGCGCGGATTCTTCGAGGAGAGTCGGTCGGAGAGTTTGACGCGGTATTCAGGACAAAGATGGGTAAAAAAGTCTTTGTCCGCGGAACGGAAAATTGCGGTTTCGACGATGGGCAGCCGGTTGCAACTCACGGGATATTTAGTGACGTTAGCGCTCGCCTTGAAATGGAGCGGATGAAAGAAGAGTTTGTCTCCATGGTCAGCCAGGAGCTGCGGACACCGCTAACTTCAATCAGGGGTTCGCTGGGAATGCTGGCCAGCGGACAGCTTGAGGATAAACCGGATCAGGCAAGGCGAATGCTGGAGATCGCATCGGCAAACACCGACCGTCTGAGCCGGCTGATAGACGACATCCTTGATATCCAACGGATTGAGGCGCCCGTTGTTGACATCGTACTGGCCGCGGTTGACTCGCGAGGTCTGATTGAGCAGGCTACCGAAGAGATGCGTTCGTTTGCTGACGAAGCGATGGTTCAACTTGACGCAAGCGGCTGCCGTGCATGGGTCATGGCCGATCGCGATCGAGTCGTGCAGACACTGACCAATCTGATCAGCAATGCAGTCAAATTCTCGGAACCGGATTCAGTCGTGAAGATTGGCTGCCGGGAGGAAACGGAGAGCGTCAAATTTACAGTCTCCGATTCAGGACGAGGAATTCCTCCAGAGAAGATTGAAACAATATTCGAGCGCTTCCAACAGGTCGACTCATCGGACTCCCGCGATAAAGGCGGAACTGGATTGGGCCTTGCTATCTCCAGGCTAATCGTCGAGCAACATGGCGGCGAACTGACCGTTGAAAGTGAGATGGGGGTAGGCAGCACGTTCATGTTCCGGCTGAAGCGCGCCCTAGAGTCGGACATACCCGCCGCCCATTAACGCTATCCAGGCTCAAGAGGGTTGGGCTGGAGATTATTCCCACGCCCTCGACTTCGTGTCAGAGGACCCCAGGTCACTCTTGCGTGCCCAGGAAATAGGCGCCGATATTCGGGTCGTCAAGGATACGATCGGCGTTGCCGGTGTGGACCACTTTTCCGCCGGAGAATATGTACCCACGGTCCGACCTGGCAAGCGATAGCCTGGCATTCTGTTCAACAAGGAGCACCGAGATTCCATCACTACGAAGGGCGTCGATGTTTGCCAGTATCTGCTGTTGATACTTCGGCGAAAGAGCAGCGGTTGGCTCATCCAGGAGTAGGAAAGCAGGATCAGAAATTAGCGCGCGAGATATCGCCAGCATCTGTCTCTCCCCGCCTGAGAGAGATGCGGCGAGGTCGTGCATACGAGGCACTAAATCGGGGAACATTTCGCAGGCTCGACTGATACCCGAAGTGAGTTTCCTGGCCGGCAACTGTATTCCACCCATCTGCAGGTTCTCCCGAACGGACAGGGAAGGGAACACGTTGTCAACTTGCGGCACGTAGGCGATGCCACGCTTGACCAGCCTGTCTGTGCGCCATCCTGAGACGTTGGTGCGGTTGTGCACCACCGTGCCGCCGTGGAGCGTGGCAAGCCCAAAAAGCACCTTCAGGAGCGTCGATTTTCCGGAGCCATTGGGGCCTATGATCGTTACGAATTCACCTTCTTCAACATACAGGTCGATACCGTTCAATATCCGAACGGCCCCGTAGCCCCCTTGAAGATCGGTAACTTCCAGTACCGGGGTCATTCTTCTGCTTGTCCTGAATCGCCGAGATAGGCTTCGACGACGTCTCGACTCCGTTTTATTTCATCAGGCGTGCCTTCCATCAAGATCTGGCCCGCGTTCATAACAATTACCCTGTCGATATCGCGCCGAAGAATGAAATCCATATTGTGTTCAATGACCAACATGCCGATGCCCTGGTTAGACGTCAGCTCACGCAGGTTCTTGAAGATCTTCTCGGCGAGTGGACCCGCCACGCCAGCAACTGGCTCATCAAGCAATAAAAAGCTTGGAGAACTCATGAGAGCGCGACCGATGTCGACGAGCTTACTCTGACCACCAGATAACTCGCTGGCAAGATTGTGCGCCATATGTGATATCTCAAGTAGATCGAGCACGGAGTAGGCGTCACTGATGCGGTGTTTTTCTGCATTCCGTGACCCTGGACGCAGCAACGCCAGCAATGGGTTAGAGCCAAATTGATTGCGAGGAGGGACCAGCAGATTTTCAACCACCGTCATCTCCCGCCACAGCCCGGTGTGCTGGAACGTTCTTGTTAGCCCCAGACGCTGAATTTGATCAGGCCGCATCCCTGTGGCATTTATACCAAGCACCTCAATTGTGCCAGTTGTCGATTCCAGCATTCCGGATATGCAGTTGAACGTGGTCGTTTTTCCGGACCCGTTGGGTCCAATCAGGCCGATAAATTCACCCTCTTCAATCTGAAACGAAACACCATCAACGGCTCTGAGACCGCCAAAGTCCTTCGTCAAACCAGATACACGGAGTGCGGGCGTTGTCATTGCTACGGTGTGCTCTCTCCCTCATCCTGGCGCGTGGATGACGCCGGGAGCAAAGAAGCAGGACGCTTTGGCCTGGTCGGAACTTCAGGCAACAAACCTTTGGGTGACAAAAGCAATGCTCCAACGATCACCAACCCAATGAGTGCCAGCTTCAGGTGGACCAGTGACAGGATAACTTCGTCCCTTGGGAAGACTTCAGATATGGATCGAGCCGACCAGATGAGGCCCCCAACATCCACTATTAGCCATGAATACACGCTGTCCAGATATGAGGATACGTTGTGAAAGGCGAGATCGCTATCACTCCTGGCTACGACCATCACGTTGAACACAAACTCCACAATGACAATCAGGAATGCACCGACGATCATGCCCCGGTTGTTTCCACGACCTCCGACTATGAATGCTGCCCAGACAAGGAATGTGGAGCGAACAGGGTTCATGAAATCTGGGAATATGCTCGTGTTCAGCCAGGCCCAGAGGGCTCCCGCCAACGCTGCCACCGCGGCGCCTAACGCGAGGCTTGCCGCTTTGTGGGTCAAGATGTTGTGACCGTGATGCTGACTGACGTTCTCATCTTCCCTGATTGAGCGCAGAATTCGGCCCCAGGGCGACGCAAAGAGAGTGTTGAGAAGATACCAGACTGCAAGAACGGCAACGGTTGTCATAATGGCCAGGAGCACGACGTATGGTGCTGGGCCATCAAGGCCAAGCATGCTCCCCGCTCTTGCCGACGCACCAGAGTCCCACCAGCCCTCCAAAGGCCGTGCATACTGTGAGATGCCGATTGCCGAAGTGACAGTCCCCGCGCGAAGTAGTGGCTCAGCCTGAAGGGAAATTCGGAGCATTTCACCAAGCGAAATGGTGACGATAGCGAAGTACTCCACCCGAAGCCTCGCCGTGGGATACGCAAGCAGCCAACCTGCCACGGCCGAAATCAGAACCGCGACGATTGTCGCTTGCCAGGGGGCCCAGCCGTACCCGTTCGTCTCAGTTGGAGCAGCGAGTAGTCCGACTGAGACGGCGCCGATTCCGACAAAGAAGATAACGCCAAAATTGGACATCCCGGTCAATCCTGTATGCAGGTTCAGGGAGAACGTCATCAAGCCAAAGATACCGACCAGAGTAATGATGCGCGCCACTTGAAGGGTCTTCGTCAGGTTGCTAACGCTGGGTAAGAGCCACACCACGCCGACAAGTATCAGGAAAAAAATGGCAAATGCTATCCAAGAGCCTCTTTCTGTCTCCCTGTTAATTCTTATCCAACCGCCTGGCCGAATGCTCAATCCTGAAACTGAGGCATACCCCGCAGCACCCACCAACCTGGACCGCACCACCAGTTGCTCTACAAAATCTCTCGGCAGTGAAAGGACTGCCGAGATTGAACTTCCAATCGATTCGAACGCGGCATCTTTCCGTTCGTTTATGCCGCTAATGTAAACAGTCGAGGATTCCTTCACATTCGATACACCGTCCGGCAGCTTGAAAACGCTCCGAACAGGAGAGTTATCACCATTTTCCCTCGCCAGTCGGCGCTTTCTGATGCGTTCGATATTCCAGTGCTGAATCGCATCGCCAATGCCCCGCGGCGCCAACAACAGCAACCCGACCAGGAAAACGAACGGCATCACTTCGGCAAAGCCGCTTGCGGTAGGACGGTCCAGTGCGTTCCCCGCACCAATCAGCACCGGCTCAGAAGCAGCTCGGAGAAAGCCCACGATGAGCGCACCAACAATTACACCCGGAACAGAACCGATAGTGCCAAGGACGACAACCGCGAACGCCGGCAGCAGCAAAGAAAGACCCAGTTCAGGATTGATAGGAAGAATCCCGGCAAGAAGCGCGCCGCCAAGACCGGCGATACCGGCGGAAAGGAATGCGCTAGTACCGTGAACGCGTTCGACGTGGATCCCACTGGATGCGGCGAGATCTGGATTGTCAGCCACCGCACGCATCTGCCTCCCAAGCCGGGTACGGTGCAAGATGATCAGCAGTAACACCACCGCGCCGAATACGCCGACGATAAGAGAAACTCGCGTATAGGAAAGTGCGTACGGATTAACGTTCTCAGCAATTTCTATCAAGGGTTGATCAACTCGATCGCCAAGATGGAGCTGCAGACGCTCAGTCGGGATCTCAAATCTTGATGTCGTAAGCTTCCAATCACGGTCAGGGATGAATCGGAACGTGCTTGCGCCAAATCGCATAAATAGCAACGCTCGAAGCACCATTGCGACACCGAGGGATGCGATCATCATTACCTGTGGAGTGGCTAATCTGCCGCGGAGCCGCTTGAACACCAACCGATCGATGATTACTCCAACAAGCCCGGTCACGATGAACGCGAAGATCCCCGCCCAGATCAGCAACTCCCAGTTGAGGACTCCGTCTTTTGGCGCGTCCGCTATTGGGAAAAACCGGTTTGACCACATCAAGATGATGGCCACGTATGCCCCGAAGAGCATCATTTCGGCCTGGGCGAAGTTGGCGAAACGCTGCACTTTGTAAGTGAGCGTCAGGCCTATGGCAATGCTGAGATATGCAGCAGCCCAGTACAACCCACTCAAACTGATGGAAGAGACGTTGAAATTCATCGTGGCTGAGCGATTCAGTCCCGACAGTACCAATTCAAGAACCATGAGTCCCAGCAGCGCGACCAGAATTGGGGCGGCGATGACCGTAGTCATTTTCCACCCGGGCCTCGCCTGACTGAGCATGGTGCGTATCAGAACCAAGCCACCGGCCATCATTTCAGCCGATAGCGCCAGCCACTTCAGGTCGCTCGACAGAATGCCAGACCACGCCACGATACCTGCGCCATGAATTGACCCGAGATAGCCATCGAAGAGAAGGAACAGACCCAGTAGCAATTGCCGCTGCCGTAGAGGGATCACCACCCAGCGCTGCCACAAATCGTACAAAGGCAACCTCATCCGTTCGGCCACGGTTTTACACCTGGTGGACTACGTAATTGCATCGCCCACGATGTGAAATGGCCTGCATCGGAACAAGCGCCCGATGCAGGCCTGGCTTCTATTTCAGAGCTTATCCGTCGCTCAACCCGCCGTCAGCGGTCCAGATCGTTGGGCACGAGAAGTTCACGGTTGTGCCAGCCACTGCGAACTGACAGACCTCATATCCGGTGCCAAGTACGTCGCCCGCTGAGTCGAAGGTGTGTACGCCACTGGCTCCGTCGTAGTTCACACCAATCTTCCTAAGAGCAGCCAGGAGGTCGCTATCAGGGTATTGCCCTTTAGCACGTTCAAGGTCGGAAACGACGGCCGCCGCCACAAGCTTGATTGCATCGTAAGTCTCGTTTGTGTAGATCGCTCCGTCAGATCCTCCAGCTTCAGCGTATGCACTCTCGAAGCTTGCCTTGGCGTTGGAAGCGGTTCCCGGTCGGGGCCTTGTTGCTACGAGGCGATCAAGTGCAGATACGTCACTGAACGCTTCCTGGAAGGTAGCGTCAGCAACGCCGTCAGCACCAAAGACGCTGCCAGAGAAGCCCTGAGCCAGCAGTGCCTCCAGAATGGCTGCGCCATCGGTTGCGTACGACATCAAGACAACTGAGTCACAGCCGCCGTCAACGACTGACCCTGCCAGTGTTGAAGCATCGTAAGAACCTTCGGTCGGATCGTATCCAACTTGCGTACACAGACCGTCAGACCAGTTGAGCTCAAAGTTGTCTGAAAGCCCAGCGCCGTAGTCATTCGTCATGTAAAGGACGGCAGGATTACTGACTCCGGCGTCCGATACCACGACCGAGAGGGCGACCGCCTGTTGAGCATCGCTTGGAACGACGCGGAAGAGGTGACCATTGTCATCGGCAGTGGTGATTGCTGGCGAGGTGCTTGCATACGACACCATCGGGACTCCTGCAGGTGCAGCAACCGCAATAGCGCCGAGTGTTGCGCCGGAGCAAGCAGCTCCGACTATCGCAACCACACCGGCATCGACAAGTGACTGGGCAGCTGTTGCCGCCTGTGTGCCATCACATCCTGAATCGACAGTTATTAGTTTAAACTCGTAGCCCCCCCCCCTAGGGCGACCAAAACCGTAAACCTGATTTAGTTCGGCGATTGCGATATCTGACGCATCTGCAAATCCGGGTGCGTACTGAGATATGGGACCCGTTATAGGGCTCAGCAGACCAATCTTGATCACTTCTTGGTCGTCACTATCACTGCTGCATGCGATCACAAGCAAGACTGACGTCATAGCGATTAAGAACACGAAGAATAATTTTGACGACTTCATAATCGATATCGCTCCTTTACGATTTCAGCTACCTCCGCTCCAACTTATCCGAAATCGAGCGCGCGCGGCAGACATATTTTACAGAAAAACTTCAGAAATGATCGTTTAGGGGGGAAACTTCAACACGCCACAAGCACCTCACGAGGAGTCTGAAGCCCGAACTATCCCGAAATTCGAGACACGCTGAATGCGCGACGAATTCAGCGTGCGCGGGAAAGATGCTGAGGAAACTGCGTTTCCCCGCGCGACCCCGGGGGCGGGCCCTTCGTTTTTCGCCGCCCGTGGCATGTGGTCCAGCCTAGCCTGGCTACGGCCTGTACTCGTCTACCCCCACCGTTACCGGAGCCGGGCCACTTGGGAACACCGCGGTCTTCGCACGATCTGCGCCAAGCACCACGATTGAGCAATCGTCCGGCGAATCCATCACCGGAATCTGCACATCCAGCAACTGCTCCTCAGTCAAACTCCGCAGCCATTCCCAGTTCTCAGACACCCGGGCCTCGCCTTCGAGCGGCATGTACCGGATCATCTTGCCGAGGGAACCCACCGCATGCTTCGTGATGAACTCTTTCACCTCCTGCTTGGAGAAACCCTCCTTGCCGATAGGCGCGGCAACGTCCGGCGGCATCAGGATCAGGCGCTGCACGCCGCCACCCTTGCCCTGGATGCTGCGAGTTCCAAACGTGCAGCCATACGCCAGCGTCTTCATCAGCCCCTCGGCCGTGTGATTCCCCTGGTCCTGCACATCCAGCTCGCCATCCGTAATAAACAGGCTCACCGTGCTCTCGTCGGGCTTGAAACCCCTGTCGTGAGCAAACGACGGCCACGGACTCATCTCCTCATTCTCAGCGAGGCACTGGATGAACTTGCGAGTCGTCCCAATCGTGTCCATATCCATCTTGCCGGGATACCAGTAGCCGATATTCCGGAAGCAGAGCGCAAACGCACGCCCCACGATAGTGTTCACGTGGTTGTCACGACCCGGCCCGATGGCCGACCGAGCGTTGAACCCAAGCTCTTTGGCGATCGGCCCATTCACAATCAATAACGGCGCCTGCGGACTCGTCGACATCAACAGCGACTTTCCGCCACCTCCGCCAATCATGCTCAGCGCCTTGACCGACGCGATGATCACCGGCATATGCTCCGGCTTCGCACCCGCCATTGCGGCGTTGATAGCGATCTTCTCGACGGTCGCGATACCGAACCCCGGCGGCATGTCGCACACCTCAAAGTCGGCATCCAGGCTTGTGCCGTCGATCAGCGCTGCCACCGCTTCGTCCGTTGGTGGGCGCAGCAGCAGCCCATCGCCAAGATCGTCACGCAGGAAATCGTCGTTCATCTTGAGAACGGCGTCGTAGCGGTCGTCGCCCTCGTACCGACTCGTCGACTCGTGGTCGAGCGCAGAGTCGCGCTCGACCGCGTGCGTCGTTAGGTTAGCGATGATCTCGTCAATCACCTCGGCCGTCTGGCTCTCGCTCAGCTCCGGCTCGAGGTTGCGATAGATCCTCGGCACCACAACCCACTGCAAGTCCGGCATGCCGAAGGCACGGGAACTGGCAATAGCATCATCATTGAACCTGCCGGAAACGATCGGAATCGC
>DBZV01000062.1:0-409 GCA_002311865.1 Dehalococcoidia bacterium UBA1151 | reverse complement strand
GGCGGTGGCGCCGATAACGACGTCGCTCTCCTCAATGCACTGCTGCCGGATGTGGTCGGGCGCCGGGTAGTTATTCCCGTTGAAGAATTTGAGCGTAACGTCTTTGAACCGCTCCTGGATCAGCCGTCCCGCGGTATTCAGAGCGATGTCACCCCCGTGAGTCCCGCTCCAGAGAAGGCCGATGGTCTTCCCGTCGAGACTCTCAGGACGAGGATTCGTCTTGATCGAATTAATAACCCCCCGCTGCTGCGCGACGGGGTTTTTCACTTCCAGTAAATGCATATGAACGCCACTCCCAATAATTCATCGAGGTAACAGGACGTGGCGGCATGGTACTACGGGGTGATCACGCGAGCGCGACCGGGCACATCATCATCCGGCGCCGTAGGTGTAGTTCCCACCACCGTTG
>DBZV01000168.1 GCA_002311865.1 Dehalococcoidia bacterium UBA1151 | reverse complement strand
GAAATCCTGCTCGCGGCCATGAGCTCACGAACCAAAAACATCCGGATTGGTTCTGGCGGCGTGATGCTGTCCCACTACAGCCCGCTCAAGGTGGCCGAGATGTTTCGGATGCTGGAAGCGCTGGCTCCCGGCCGGGTGGATATGGGGCTGGGTCGTGCTCCGGGCTCCGATCAGATGGCGAGCTACGCGTTGCAACCCGGCCCAAACGCCTACCCGCTGGAGAAGTACCCACAACAGGTGTATGACCTGATGCGGTATCTGAGTGAGACGTTTCCGGATGAGCATCCGTTCAGCAACCTTCGCGCAATGCCAGCCGCGCCAAACTGGGCTGTCCCGTGGCTGCTGGCCTCGTCGATGGGTAGTGTCGGCATCGCTGCGAAGCTGGGTCTGCCACTCTCGTTTGCGCACTTCATTTCGCAAGACGGCGGGCCGGGGAACGTGAAGTGGTATCGCGACAATTTCGAGCCGTCAAAGTGGTTCGATGAGCCGCGCGTAAACGTCGGAATATCGGCGATGACGGCCGATACGGGTGAGCGCGCACACGATCTCGCAACCTGTCGGCACGTGATGCGGCTGATGCGAAATAAGGGTCGTGAGATGACAGGCATTCCATCAGTCGAAGAGATCAAGGCGATGAACTTCAGCGGTGACGATGAGGGTTTTATCGAGCAGCAGCGGGCGAAATCGATCGAAGGCGATCCGCAGACGGTGAAAGAGAAGATCGAGGATCTCGCAGAGCAGTACGAGACGGACGACGTCATCGTCCTCACGATCACCCACGACTACGCCGAGCGCCAGCGCTCATACGAACTGCTGGCCGAGGCGTTCGATCTGAACGGCGAGGGACGTGTCGATAACTCGAGAATGGAGGCAGAAGACAAATGAGCGACCGACCCAACATTCTTTTCATTCAGTCGGACCAGCACAGCCCGTTTGTATCGGGTTGCTACGGTGACGATGTAATTGAGACGCCCACGCTTGATGCGCTCGCATCAAGCGGCGTGATCTTCGATAACGCCTACTGCGCCTCGCCAATCTGTGTCCCGTCACGGATGTCGATGCTGTCGGGGCGCATGCCGCATGAGAACGGTGTATGGACCAACAGTCACATCCTGGACTCCGGTATCCCCACCTTCGCCCACTCGCTTGGTGCGGTGGGATACCGTCCGGTGCAGATCGGCCGAATGCACTTCAACGGCACCGATCAACTCCACGGATTTGCTGAGCGATATGTCGGCGATCACGGACCCAACATGATTGGCGGCACCCCTGCCGACCACGGATCACTGGAAGGGACCGCAGGCCCCAGCAGGGTCAGCCTGGAGAAGTCTGGCTACGGTCAGAGTGCTTACGAGGTCCACGATGAATCGGTAACCGCAGCGGCCGTTGAGTTTCTTGAGAAACACGCAGCAGCGCTCGGATCCGGAGACACGAACGAACCATTCTGCGTCGCCATCGGACTCATGCTGCCGCATCAGCCATTCGTGGCACGCAAAGATGATTACGATCACTTCAAAGGCCGCGTACCACCGCCCGACCACCCGGAGGCGCTCACCGAGTCAACGCACCCGTACCTGGCATGGTGGCGGAAACATGCGGGCATCGAAGAGGTCACCCAGGAGGAGATCGAACGCTCCCGCACGGCCTACTGGGCGCTGACGAGCAGCCTGGACCGGATGCTGGGCCAGATCATCGGCGTACTGGAGCGAAATAACCTGCTCGATGACACGCTGATCGTCTACACAACCGACCACGGTGAGCAGGTGGGTGAGCACGGCCTCTGGTGGAAGCAGACCTTCTACGAAGAGGCCGCACGCGTCCCGATGATCGTCTCGTGGCCGAACCAGCTACCACAGGGCATGCGCAGTACGCGAGTGGTGAGCCAGATCGATCTCAACGCCACGATTCTCGATCTTGTCGATGCTCCCGCCCTGCCGGGCTCGAGCGGGCGCACCATGAACGGCATCATCAATGGTCAGGGCGCAGACGCCTGGGACGACACGATATTTGTCGAATACTGCACCGAACCCGGCGACCCCGCTCACTCCGAAGGCGATCGTGCGTGGCAGAACCGCATGGTGCGCCGAGGCGACTGGAAGCTCAGCTACTACCACGGCTTCGAGCCGCAACTCTTCAACCTCGCAGCCGACCCGCACGAGATGACCGACCTTGCCGGAGACCCTGAGCACGCCGAGAAGCGTGAAGAGTTGATGCGGCTGGTGCTCCAGGAATGGGACCCAGAGCTGATTAGGGAGCAGATCGAGCAGTTGACTGCGGAGGGCGCAGTGCTGAAATCATGGGCAAGTTCGGTGGCTCCCGACGATGAGTACCGCTGGGACCTGAAACCGGAGATGGACCACCTGGACGGGGGTTAGCAGCCGCGCTGTGCACTGAGGGCGGCCGGGGGGAATACTCGGTTGTGGGCAGCGGCACGAGGATGACGCCACCCTTCCCGATTTCATCGAGGACAGGTCGACCAGCGCAGGATGGCTTGGTTCGCTGGCTCAATCCACATCAACGCCCCCTCGTTCCCCTATGTGGCTCCATGCCAATGGTCATCCCGGAATCGGAGGCTCCGCGGAGATATCCGGGGTCCAGGCACGTAGACGCGGCATACTGAAGCACCAGTCCCCCACCGATGCGGTGTCGGTTGATGAGGCGCGCCCGCTAGCAACGTGGGGATCCCGGCTCGCCTGCTGGCGTCCGGGATGACATTTGCATGGAGCCACATGAAGATGGAAAACTGGGAGGGATGCGTCAGCGATGGCACATTGGCGTTTGGCCGTCGTATTCGTTGGCGAGTCGACCCACAGCCGTCATCCCGGAATCGGAGGCTCCGCGGAGATATCCGGGATCCAGACACCTAGACGCGGCATACTGAAGAACCAGTCCCCCACCGATGCGGTGTCGGTTGATGAGGCGCGCCCGCTGGCAACACGGAGATCCCGGCTCGCCTACCGGCGTCCGGGATGACACCTAGGTGTGGACCACGGCGCGATTGGGTGTCGCGTGTTTATAGAGGTTTAGCTCCATATTCCCAATAGACGCCAGCCTGATATCGTTCCTCCCCTTGCGCCACAATTCCAGGAGTGCCAAAAATAAACTGTTACTACTGCGACAAGTTCCATGCCGCCCGTGACTCCTACAACGTAAATAGCGCCACGCGCGACCTTGGCTCAGACGCGCCTCGGTGTGATCGCCACTGGCGATTCGTGTGCGCTAAATGCGGTGGCTCTTTCCACTTCATCGGAACCGCTTACTGTACTGAGACGCGGCAGTTCTTCTGCTCCAATTGCGCCACTGAATCCGTGGAGATCGACGAGCAAACGTGGGGCTATGTTGGGTACAGCCGCTACCAATCTCCGTGGAGCGGCAACTGGGAGCCAGCGCTTGATCGGCTGGAGTTCGAGGGCAATCATCCGCTGGATGATGTCGCGCTGAAGGCTGCTGCTGAGTCGACCATATCGGCTGAAGCGATGCTCACCCGGTATCCGCCATCAGGTGGCGCATTGCGGGAGTCACGTGAGTTCTCCAACGATGAGGTTCAGCAGAACTGGAACGTCAACGCTCTTCGCTGGGATGCGAACTATGACGATGACGGCGACCGGAACCGGCGCTACCAGAGCGATGAGACCATGCTGGAGCTGCTTGGCGATGTTCGCGGGCTAAAGATCCTGGATGTGGGCAGCGGCAACGGTTACCTGTCACGCAAGCTCTCGCACGCAGGTGCGATTATGACGGGCGTGGAGTTGTCGGATGAGTTCTTCCGAATCGCCACGGAGCGGGAGTCATCCGACCAGCTCGGCATCGAATACCACAACCGCTCTGCAACCGATCTCAGCTTCCTCAAGGATGCAACGTTTGATAAGGCCGTGAGCAACTACGTGCTGATGGACATCGTCGATTACGAACTCGCGCTATCGGAAGTTGCTCGCGTGATGAAGCCGGGCGGTTCGTTTGTGGTGGTGATCAGTCATCCGGCGTTCGCGGCAGGAATTGGAACATGGTGGAAGCCCGCGGTGGACTCTCTGCGAAGAGAAGATCGCGAATCGTGGCTTACGGACAGCTACTTCGACCGCGGTCCGTTTCTGGGGGCGTGGGGCGGCTTTGATCCGGTGCTTAGCTTCCATCGCCCGTTACGCGACTACTGGAAAGCGTTTCGCGCTGCCGGTTTTGTGGTTGACGACTTCGAGGAGCCAAGCATCACCGAGCGCGGTCGTCGAGAATTGCCCGCGGCTCGAATCGCACAATCGCTTTGGATGCCCTACTCCTGTATCTTCAAATTGGTGAAAACGGCCTGATTGGACACATATTGGCCGCGTGTTGAAATGTCTCCTTCTCCACGCCGATGGTGAAATTGTGGATAATGGGGAGAGCAAATACATTACCGCGTCGCAAACTTGGGGACATCCCAAGTTGCCGGGCCAGGGCGCTCTTAGAAATTGAAGTCTATTTAGATAGTCTCGTGTTGGCGGACAACCGTGTTCGCCGGACATAAGGAATCCTCAAAGTGCAAATTCTCTTCCTAGAAGATGTCGTGCCCAACCACCGGGCGGGCGATGTCAAAGAGGTCAAAAACGGCTACGGCCGCAACTACCTGATCCCAAAGGGTCTGGCTACGCTTGCGACAAAAGGCGCGCTACAGCAGGCGGAATCGCTCCGTGCGGCTGCGGCTGACCGTCGTCTCAAAGAGGCCGAGGACTGGCAGGTTGTTGCGGGTGAACTTGAGACTCGGCCTGTCATCGTTAAGATGCGCGCAGGCCCAACCGGCAGGTTGTACGGCTCAGTTACCAACACGCTAATTGCCGCCGAGATCTCTTCGATGATCGAACGAAAGATTGATCGTCGTGGCATTCGCATTCCAGAGCCGATTCGAACGCTGGGAGTTGTGAAACTCTCAATCAAGCTGTTTGAAGACGTTGGAGGCGACATTGAGCTTCATGTCGAGGGCGAAACGGATGGCTCCGAGTTCATCATTGACGAAGACCCGGTAAGCGTTGACGAAGCGCTTGCCGCTGTAGATGAAGCCGCCGTCGCAGAAGAAGAAGCAGCAAGCACTGACGAGTCAGCAGACGCTGATGATGGGGATTCCGAGGAGACACCCAAAAGCTAGCGGTTCTTGCTCGCAGACAGACTTCCCCCTCACGACATACGCGCAGAAGAGTCGGTTATCGCTTCTCTGCTTATCGATGGCGAAAGCTTAGGCCAGGTCACATCGTTCCTGCTTCCGGAGGACTTTTATCGGGAGCGGAACCGCTGGTGCTATGAAGCTTGCCTTGAGCTTTTTAATCGCGGCGAGGCCATCAACCAGGTCACCGTTGCCCATGAGCTTGAGTCTGCCAACCAGATTGAAGAGGTTGGCGGCAGCGCCTTCCTGAGCCATGTGATCTCCGCCGTTCCCACGTCGGTCCACATTGAACACTATGGTCGACTGGTCCATCGAACCGCAACGATGCGACGGCTGATCGCGGCGGCTGACGATATTGCCGATATTGGGTACGAAGACAGCCCTGATATCGACGACGCCCTCAGCCAGGCTGAGAACATTCTGTTCAGGATCCGCTCAGGACAGGAATCTCGAGACTTCACGCCGCTACGCGAGGTCTTCGACACCTATCTTGAGAACGACCCGGCGCTTGTTGATCCAAGCGATCTCTCAAATCAGCCGATCCCAAGTGGGTTCCGCGACCTGGATCTGCTTCTGGGCGGTCTGCAGCGCTCTGACATGCTGGTGCTTGCTGCGCGTCCTTCGATCGGTAAATCGACCGTTGGCCTGAATATTGCTCGAAACGCAGCGGCGTCCAACATGATTGTGGGAATATTTTCTCTTGAGATGGGTCGCGAGCAGGTCGCGCTTCGGTTGCTTTCTGCTGAGTCACAGGTAGATACGCATCGCCTGCGCATGAGACTCACGGGCGAGACGGAGGACGCCCGCATCGCCGATGCCATCGGTCACCTCTCTGACTTGCCGATCTGGGTGGATGACACGCCACTGCAAACCGTTGTGGAAATTCGATCGAAGGCCCGCCGCCTACAGATGGAACACGGCCTTGACCTTGTTATAGTCGACTATATGCAGCTGATCGAAGGCCGCAGCGGCCGCGGCGACCCAAACCGGGTACAGGAAGTAAGCGAAATCTCGCGATCCATGAAGGGACTCGCCAGAGACCTCAACATACCCGTGCTCGCGATTTCGCAGCTAAGCCGCGCCATTGAGCAGCGCACACAGCACCGACCGCAGCTTTCCGACCTTCGAGATAGTGGTTCGATTGAGCAAGACGCGGACGTGGTCATGTTCATCCATCGCGAGGATAAGTACACCACTGAGGATGAGTGGGCACGCACCAACCCTGGCCAGCCCTACCCGCACAACCTCGCCGAGATAATTGTGGCCAAGCACCGCCACGGCCCAACCGACTCCATCACGCTTGCGGTGCAGGATAACTTCGCGAGATTCGTAGATGCCGCGCGACTGACGGCGTCGACACCAGAGCGCGTATGAGGACCTCAAGTCTGTTCTCTGAAGATATGGATTGGGTGTCGGTTCCAGCGCCCGTTTTCGGTCAACTTCTGGTGGACATTGAGGACGCGAACGAGCTCAAAATCTTACTGCGAACTCTCTGGTTCATCAGTCGCAAAAAAGGTGCACCTCGGCCGATCAGCATTGGCGAACTCAGAGCGGACAGGCTGATGTCAGAGGCCGTTTCGTTGTCTGGGGACGCGCTCGTGACAGAACTACACCGAGCGCTAGATGCACTGGTAGAACGCGGCGTTTTTCTTAGCATTGATGATCGTGATACGGCAACTTATGTACTGAACACCCCGGCCGAACGCGAGGCCGTTTCGCGGTCGAAAATTCCAGTCCGCGACATCGTCGCGGTCGCTCCAGAGACGTGGGACTCGCCGTCCAGTCGACCTGGGATTTACGAACTGTACGAACAGAACATCGGAGCATTGACGCCTCTCATCGCTGAGCGGCTGACCGAGGCGGTCGAAGCGTATCCAGAGGCGTGGCTCCGCGAAGCGATCGGTATTGCGGTGGAAAATAACGCACGAAATTGGCGATATGTGACAGCCATCCTTGAACGATGGCAGACGGAAGGCAGGGAGGATGGAAAGCCTCGACGAGATCCTGAGGAGCTTCAGCAAGAAGAGTTCCGAAAGGCTTTCGCCAAGTACGCCCGGCGCACCTGACCAGGCGAACGGAGCAGAGGATCCCAGCGCCCCCGATTGCGATGTGTGTGGGGGGCGGCGGTGGATCGCGGTTGAAGCCGAACTGGGAACCCCTGAGTTTGGCTCAGTTACGCCGTGTGAGTGCCAGGAGCGCGTCTGGGGCGCGAATGTTGGCGCGTCGCTGCGGCGCTACAGCCAGCTGGGTTCGCTGGAGCGCCTGACCTTCGCCAACCTTGAAGAGCGTGGGCGCGTGGAGCAAGTTGAGTCCGCAAGCTTCCGCGCTGCTGCCGATGCCGCAAGGGCGTTCGTTTCTGATCCACAGGGTTGGTTTGTTTTGCTTGGCCCAAGCGGCACCGGCAAAACACACCTCGCCGCGGCCATGGCAAATCAATTCGTGGAGAACGAAAAAGCCGCACTCTACATCTCTGTGCCAGAACTTCTTGACCACCTACGCGCCGCGTTCGATGGAGAGAACGACGTGACACCAGACAGCATTATCAGCCAGGTTGTGATGGCGCCAGTGCTGGTGTTGGACGATATTGGCGTTGGCACAATGACCAGTTGGGCCAACGAGAAGGTCGACCGGATTCTGAGCTACCGCTTCAACAGCAGAGCGCCAACAATTATGGTGACTTCAGTCGACGAGGCGGCCCTGGATGAGCGCATTCGCACACGCATGTTCGACATGATCCTGAGCCAGGTGCATCGCCTTGAACCAGCGCGTCATACCCCCGGACTGGAAGACTCTGGACTTCCGAAAGCGCTGTTCGATTCGATGACGTTCGGCCAATTTTCACCGCGCGGCCGGTCGGCATCGCCCACAGACCAGGATTCGCTCAGGTTCTCGCTTGACGCCTGTAAAGCATTTGCTGATGACCCGCAGGGCTGGCTGCTGCTCATGGGCGGTACGGGCACCGGCAAGACGCATCTCTCGGTAGCCATCGCCCGCGAGCGGATTGCGCTCGGTGAGTCGGTCTTGTTTCGGTTTGTGCCGGACTTGCTGGACCACCTCAGACGCGCGTATGCGCCCGACAGTACCGTCAGTTACGACGTGCTCTTTGATCAGGTGAAGACGGCTGATCTTCTCATCCTTGACGATCTTGGTGGAGAAAGTTCGAGCCCGTGGGCAGAAGAGAAGCTGTACCAGCTCATCGTCTATCGCCATAACAATCGACTGCCCACGGTAATCACTACGCGCCTGTTGCTGGATAGCGATTCGCCGAACTCATCGTCCGGGCGAGGGCGGCGCCAGACCACATTTACAGACGCCATCGCATCCCGCCTGAAGGATCAGCGAGTTGTCACGATTCTGCCAATTTCTGCGCCCGACTACCGCGAATGACGCCCGCGAATACAAGCCGGCAGGACGGCTGCGTATTCTGCGAGATCGCGGCCGGTAACTCTCCGGCCAGGTTTGAGCACCGAGTTTCTGACGACGGCAAGCTTCTCAACCACCCGGATCTGGTCGCCTTCCACAACCGGCTTGATTGGGCCCGGGTGATGCTTCTGGTGGTCCCCAGATCACACATCACCCAGGGCGAATTCTGGACCGGAGACGTTCTGAACGAGGCGGCCAGACTGGCAGTGGAGCTGGGAGAGTCACTATGCCCGGAAGGCTTCCGGCTGATCTCAAATTTCGGCAGACCAGCTCATCAGAGCCAGGAACATGCCCATCTGCACCTCGTATCTGGAGCCGGCCCAGCCAGTAGCCCAAACGGCCCCCTGATCACGCAGAATGGCGCCGTTGCCGTGCATCGTGCCTATGCTGCTGGCGTACCGCTGGCCGTTAGATTCTCGCACCGCGGTGATGCCACGCAGAAGCAGCTCTGGACGGGGGATCACTTCGTTCAGGTCGGCCGCTCGGCGATTGAATATGCATCAGAGCACACGCCAGAAGGTTTCAGACTATTGTCCGAATTCCATTCACCGGCGGCGGATTTCGGCGGTGGGGGCGAGCCCGGATTGCTCCTCCATGGTGGCGGTCAACTTGACCTGTACATGTGAGAGAAGGCCCTAGCGAGGGTCAAATTCTGGAATATCCCCCAGCAACTCCGATATTTCGGTTGGGATTCCACCGGTGATGTTCATCCGTTGTGCCTCGGCAGAATACGGTAGCCAGACTTCCCTCAACAAATCACCATATTTGCTTTCAATGTAGCTGGCATCGTTATCGTCCAACTCACCGAGCGGCTTAATCGCGCCCTGAAGCTTCTTCACGTGGTCGCGCACCGTTGCCAGGGAGTGAAACGCGCGCTCCTCGTCCTGAATGATCCCCAGTTCGAAAGTGAGACCCTCGATGCCGACCACCCACGTACTCATGGCTGCCTCAAATTGAGCAGCACGAGCGTCATCAACACTCGCCCCACCCAGACAGCCAGGAAGCACAACCAGAATAATCGCCATCATGGTCAAGTCGATTTTGCGGACGCTGTTATTTGTGAACTGTGGCATGATTCGTCCCCAACTTATCGACTGAACAAGTGCCGCGTAAAGGGTGATATTGGACGCTTATCTGGGGGTAGACGCCGGTACAACCGCCATAAAAGTGCTGGTCGTAGATACGGCCGGCGAGGTGATTGGCGAGGGTGATGCGCCATTGACGATGTCTGTGCCGCATCCCGGCTGGTCGGAGCAGAACCCGGCTGATTGGTGGGATGGCGTGGTTGCGGCCGTACGGCAAGCGATGGACGGCTTATCTGATGCGGTGAACATCAGGGCAATCGGTCTGTCCGGCCAGATGCACAGTCTGGTGGCGTTGGATTCGCAGGACCGAGTAATCCGCCCCGCCATTCTCTGGAACGACACACGAACGTCGGACCAGTGCCGGGAAATCGAACGAAGGCTGGGGCGCGACGGTTTGCGTGATCTGGTCGGCAACCCGGCGTTGGAAGGCTTCACTGCACCGAAGCTTCTCTGGATGCGAGACCACGAGCCGGAATATTATTCACGTATTGCGACGGTGCTCCTTCCCAAAGATTACGTGCGACTGAAGTTCACCGGTGTGAAGGCGATGGATCCATCTGACGCCGCAGGAACGTTGATGTTCGATATCGCCGAGGTACGGTGGTCGAGCGAAGCGCTGGCAAAGATGGAAATTCCGGAAGCGTGGCTCCCTGAAATCGTCCCGTCACACAAAGTTTCTGGCACACTCTCAGGGGAGGCCTCAGCGGCACTGGGGCTGCTGGCCGGAATCCCTGTCGCAGGTGGGGCAGCCGATAATGCGGCGGCGGCGATAGGCTCTGCGGTAACGTCTCCGGGAACAGCGATGGTGAGCATTGGCACGGGGGGCACGGTGGTCGCGCCAATCCCCAACGCCGCCGTCGATCCGGGACTACGACTGCACACGTTCAATCACGCCGAACCGGACCGTTGGTACCTGATGGGAGTCGTGCTGGCCGCGGGATCAGCGCTGGCGTGGTGGCGCGATCAGGCGGGCAGTGGGCAGTCTTTCGATGAGCTTATAGCCGGAGCAGCAGAAACGGCGCCGGGGGCAGATGGTCTTACGTTTCTGCCTTACCTCACAGGCAATCGCACGCCGCACGCCAATGCGAGCGCGCGCGGCGCGTTCGTGGGACTGCATGCGGGGCACACGGGCGCACATATGACGCGCGCCGTGATCGAGGGCGTTACATTCTCGCTATATGACTCCTACCAACTCGTCCTGGACCAGACTCCGGCGCCTACGGAGCTGATTGGAACTAGCGGCGGCATGAGATCTGTATTCTGGCAACAGATGGTCGCTGATGTGTTTGAGGTGCCACTTACCCCGGTGAAAAGCTCCGGCTCACCGTACGGCGCAGCCATCCTCGCAGCCTGTGCCGCGGGACGATTCGACCGACCATCCGAAGTGGCTCCAGAATGGGTCACTCGTGGCAAAACTGTGAACCCAGATCCGTCACACGCTGACGCGTACAGCGAGGCTTATGGTCGGTTCGACGAGTTGTACCACCATCTTGGAAACTTCTTCTCGTAGGCCTCTGGATTACCAGAACTCGCACGCGGCAGGAGCGCTGTTCTGCGTCAAGTAGCGTGCGTGTTATCCGCCCCCGAACTCGCTAGATAGCACTATGTTCCTGACTCATACACAGTTCTAACGTTTTGTTAATGGGAAGAGGAGAACGCGCAATGCGTAGCTCCAAATACGTAAATCCGGCCGACAGACTGGCGCATGGCTCGGATAACAAGGAGGACTACATTGAGGCTCAAGAGCAACCCGGCTGGCGACCAGCGTGGAATCACAGGGCTGGAGACCGCAATCATACTGATCCTTTTTGTGGTTGTGGCATCCGTCTTCGCCTTTACAGTACTTTCGACGGGTATATTCGCGTGGGAGAGAAGCAAGGAAACAGTATTCGCAGGCATCTAAGAAGCGCAAAGCTCCATCGAGCCACGAGGTAGTGCATCGCCTACAAGGGTGTAACGGCAGCCACGTCCACAACCGTGTTCAAGGTTACGTTTGTAGTATCAAACGCCATCGCAGGCGAGCCGGTTGACCTAACACCTGACTTCACTGCTAACGGTAGTGGTACAGACCCAACTGTCTCGGCAGGCGCAGAGTCTGTCACGGTCATTTCGTACACTGACAAGAACCAGGTGTTCAACGACATGCCGTGGACCGTTGCCTGGCTGGGCAACAACAACGGCGATAACCTGCTCGAAGATAATGAGAAGGCCGAGATCACCGTCTGGCTCCTAAACCGGGCATATGCAGTCGCCATCGGCACAGCTGGATCCATTGTCCTTCAGGCCACTGAGGGTGGCATGACTTCAGCTTCTACGCTGCTGACGACGAACGACGAGTTCACCATTGAAATGAAGCCACCGTCAGGTGCAGTGCTGAACATTCAGTGCACCACCCCATCACAGTTCGACACGGTGATGGACCTGAACTGATAAGAACGATCATCTGATCAACGCAAGCGGCCCCGGGATTTCCGGGGCCGCTTCGCGCTAGAGCGAGATCAATTATTAGTCGATGCACCAGCGCTTTGATTGGCTAGTTCGCACCTTCGCCTCCGTCAAGCGGGATGATAGTGCCGTTCAGGAAGTCCGACTTCGGCGACGCCAGAAACAGCGCCAGATCGGCTACCTCGTGCGCCTCACCAAACCGGCCAGCGGGAATGCGAGATCGCTTGTAGTCCGTGCGCGGGCCGGGCGTCCAGATCGCTTCGCCCATGGGCGTGAGGATGACCGTTGGTGAGATGCAGTTCGATTGCACGCCATGCGCGCCGAACTCCACTGCCATAGACTTTGTCGCCATCTGAATTCCGGCCTTGGACGCGCTATAGGCCACGTTATTTGGAATGGCGCGCAGGCCTGCACGCGACGCCACGTTGATGATCTTGCCATGGCCGCGTTCAACCATGCCGGGGGCGAAGGCCTGCGCCAACAACACCGGCGCCAGCAGGTTCACGTTCATCGTGGTGTTCCACTCATCCAGGCCCAGATCGGCTATCGACTGTGGGATAGTTAGCCCGGCATTGTTCACCAGTACGTCCACACGCCCCCACTCGCTGAGCACCTCAGCCCCGAGCGCCTTCACTGCCGCCGCATCCGCCATTTCGGCTCGATGCGTGGTTACCTCGGCTCCCAATGCCCCGCACGCTTCAGCGATGGCGTTTAGCCCATCCTCATCCCGTGCCGCGAGCGCCAGATCAGCGCCGGCGCCCGCATACGCTTCAGCTATCGCGATGCCGATTCCCTTCGATGCACCTGATACAAACGCGACCTTGCGTTTGAGCGAGAGTTCGTTACCTTCCGTCATCAATTCCTCCAACCATCAAGTAATGGAGCTAAAGTCGTCATAGTTCGCAATATCTGATATAAAATACCCTGACTGATAACTCAATCAGGATCACCGATTCCCTGTTATACCAGCAACCGGTACCGGGAGCGCCCCATCATGGCGCAATCGACGCTCACATCATTCCCGCGATCAGGCCGCGATGGATTCACATTT
>DBZV01000068.1:1641-4204 GCA_002311865.1 Dehalococcoidia bacterium UBA1151 | reverse complement strand
CGATACGGTGGTCATCTGCACGATGACCGCACTCGTCATCGTGACCACAGTCTACGACCCCGCGCTCGCCAATCAGGGTATCAGCGGCATCGAAATGACCATCGAAGCTTTTGAGAGTACGTTGTCGTGGAGCCCGATTCCGCTGTCCATCGCAGCAATACTCTTTGCTTTCTCAACGATGATCGCGTGGTCCTACTATGGGCTGAAGGCGTTTACCTACCTGGTGGGCCGTAGCCGTTGGGCAGACCTTGGATTCAAGTTCTTCTTTCTAATCTTCGTCGTGTTGGGCAGCAGCATTCAACTCGGTGCGTTGGTCGATCTGTCAGACGCGCTGGTTTTCGTCGTCGCCATTCCAAACATTCTGGGTCTCTATTTGCTCGCACCCGTGATCAGGAAGGAGCTCGAAAAATATGAAGCAGACCGTCCTCGTTAGTCTGCTATTGCTGACGGCTGCTGCCTGCGAACCAACACAGGTGACGGCACCCGCTGACCATCTCTTCATCGGCGAGCACATCATCACGATGCGGAGCCCCGACGACACACCGACAGCGCTTGCCGTCATCGATGAAGAGATTGTCTGGCTCGGCCGCGAAGAAGACGCCGAAGACTGGATTGGATCCAACACGCAAGTTCATCAACTGGGCGAGCGTGCATTGCTCCCTGGATTCATCGATGCCCATGGCCATCTCACCTATCTGGCTGCCACTTTGAACTGGGCGAATCTTGCGTCACCACCCGTGGGATCTGTGACCAGCATCGAATCGTTGCAGGCTAAGCTCCGTAATTACATAGCGGAACGCGGCGTCCCAAGCGGAGCCTGGGTGATTGGCAATGGTTACGATGATTCCCTCATAGCCGAGCAGCGTCACCCCACCCGAGATGACCTGGACGAAGTCTCAACCGACCACCCAATCGCGCTGATCCATGTCTCCGGGCACCTCTACGCGGTTAATTCGCAAGCACTGGAGTTAACGGGAATCGATTCGGACTCGGCGGATCCAGCTGGCGGGCACATGCGCCGTTATGCCGGTAGTAATGTGCCCAATGGTGTGCTGGAAGAATCCGCTGCTTATCCCATACGCGCGTTGATTCAACAGCCGGGCGAAAACCCGATTGCAGCCTTGAACGAAGCCGTTGTGCTCTATGCGAGTCATGGCATTACCACGGCGCAGGACGGCGCCATATCGGCCGCTGCCATCGAGCTCCTCGAGCGCATGGACGAAGAAGGTTCGCTCACATTGGATGTGGTCATCTATCCAATCGTTCGAGGCGTTGATAACAAAGCTGTGGACGGCATGCTTTTTGGCCGCTACGCAAACCGTCTGAAGTTCGGTGGCGTGAAAATGGTTCTTGATGGCTCGCCGCAAGGGAAAACGGCGTACTTAACTGAACCTTATGAAATCCCACCGGATGGTAAAGGCGCCGACTATCGCGGCTATCCAACCCATCCGGTCGAGATGGTAGATGCGATGGTGGCACATTTCATCGATCGCAAAATCCCCATCCTTGCCCATGCCAACGGTGACGCTGCGGCTGAAATGTTGATCGACGCGGTGGATACCGCGACGAACCACGGCGAACTGACGAACCACCGCACGGTGATGATCCACGCGCAAACGGTTCGTGACGACCAACTCGACCGGATGGCAGAGCTCGCGATGATTCCTTCCTTTTTTTCAACCCACACCTTCTTCTGGGGCGACTGGCATCGCGACTCTGTGCTCGGTGCGGTACGCGGCGCCAGAATCAGCCCCACCCGAAGTGCCATGGACAAAGGCATCACGTTTACCGTCCACAACGATGCCCCCATCGTGCCACCGGACATGTTGCGGCTGCTGTGGTCGACTACCAATCGACTTACCCGCAGCAATCAGATCCTGGGTCCGGATGAAAGGCTGACGACTTATGAGGCCCTGGCGGCCGTCACTCGAAACGCGGCCTACCAGTACTTTGAAGCGGATCGGAAAGGGACGCTCGAGGTGGGTAAGCTGGCTGATCTGGTCGTGCTTTCGGGTAATCCGCTTGATGTACGAACAGTTGACCTGCTATCGCTTGAGGTAACTTCGACCTGGTCGCATGGCGTATTGGTTTACTCACAGGTGGTTGGAGGTGGTGGGTGACAACGGGATTGAATTGGACCTCGGTATACTCTTCGTCCGGGGTAGCTGACTTTGAGGGAAGTGTGTGCACGATGAGTAAATTCACTTTAGGTTTTTTACTCCTGTGGTCTGCATTTACGGCGTCCGCCGTCGCAGCAGACGAGGTCATCGTCGCCTTCGGCGCAGAACCCGTCCAGGTCGACCCCACCCGCTCCTCAGCCGGTGTCGACGCCTACTACACCTCGCTCTTCTACGAGCAACTCCTCACCGTTACTCCGGATCTCGAACGCGTCAACTGGCTGGCCGAAAGCTGGGAGATCGTCGATCGTGGATCGCAGAAGGTGATCAAAGTGCGAATTCGCCAGGGTGTGAAGTTCCACAATGGTGAGGAGCTCACCGCGCACGACTTCGCCTATTCCTATGAGCGTCAGAAGGATCCCATCTCACGCATGGCGGGCCGCCTG
>DBZV01000068.1:446-1515 GCA_002311865.1 Dehalococcoidia bacterium UBA1151 | reverse complement strand
GTTGAACACCCCTGACGGCTCGCTCGAGCCGCAGAATCTGATACTGATCGCCGTTCCGCGCAAGTACTACCAGGAAGTAGGCGATGCCGGTATCCAGGCGCATCCCATCGGGACGGGTCCCTGGAAGTTCGTTTCCCGCAAACCGCGTGAGGAGCTCATCGTGGAGCGGTTCGACGATTACTGGAATACCGAGACGCGGCCCAGCGTCGAGCGGCTTGTCATAAAGATCATCCCGGAGGATACGACGCGGGTGGCGGCGTTCAAGACCGGTGCGGTGGACTGGATCGATGCGGTGCCGCCAGCGCAGATCGAGGAATTTCAGAACATGCCCGGGGTGAATGTGGCCTCTCTGGCGGCGCCCAACAATCTGTTTCTAGGCATCAACTCCATCGAACCACAATCTCCCTTGCGGCTACCCAAAGTTCGCCGGGCGATAGCCCACGCCATCGATGTTGATTCGATCATCAAATACATCCTCTACGATCAGGGCATCCGCACCGCCCAGCTGGCACCGGGGGCGGTGGGCTACGATCCCACGCTCAAGCCGTACGCGTACGATCCCGACCTTGCCCGGGCGTTGCTCAGCGAAGCCGGTTTTCCCGCCGGCATCAACATCAACTGCTACAACCTGACCACGCCGCGCGAGCCGTACATCAAAGAGATCGGCGAAGTGATGTATGCCTATCTCGCGGAGGTGGGGATTCGCTGCCGAATCGTCCAGATGGAGTACGGGGCCTGGATCAACCTTGGCCGCGTAGACGTGCGCCCATACATGGATGGTTTGAACAACACGATGTGGGGGCAGGGTCTGCCCGGCGATCCCACGGATGCCTGGGGAGGTCATCTGCACAGTTCCGGTGACGGTTGGGGCACCTATTCTTACGACTCGCACCCCGAGCTCGACGTGTTGGTCGAGGAACTGCGCACCACGATGGATTTACCGAAACGGATCCAACTGATCAAGAACCTGGCACGGCTCAAGCACGAACTGGTCGCAGGCGGGCTGCCCACTTACCGGCCCATGGTCACGTTCGCCTGGCGCGATACCGTGTCGTTTCATCCGTGGCCG
>DBZV01000068.1:0-382 GCA_002311865.1 Dehalococcoidia bacterium UBA1151 | reverse complement strand
GGCGTTCTGGCGGTCGATGCAGGAGATTGGGAAGAAGTAGTAGCTGTTTTTTCTCAGCCGAACGCCTTTGGCCTGCTAGTTCTCCTTGATGCCTGAAATTACCGAATAGCTGGTACTGCGACCGCCGGGGGCATCTTTCTGTAGCGCGCCCCGTTCGATCAGGTTATTGATATCGCGTCCTGCCGTATCCTGTGAGCAGTTGGCAAGTTTTGCCCATTTGGAGCTGGTTAGTTTTCCTTCCCAGTCTTCGCGCATGACTCGCCACAGTACCTTTATTTGGCGGTCATTCAGCGCTTCCTTGCCGAAGCGGTCCCAGAAGCGAGCTTTCTTGAGCGCTTCTTCGAGCCTGAGTTGTGCATCCTTGATTGCGCGGGTCAGGCAG
>DBZV01000170.1:31238-31451 GCA_002311865.1 Dehalococcoidia bacterium UBA1151 | reverse complement strand
GATAAGCGGTTTGAGATTGAGATGGCATGTGCGGAAATCCTGCGCAGAGAAGCACCTATTGCAGGCGACCTCAGACGCATCCTCACGATACTTCAACTTGCAGGTGAGTTAGAGCGGATTGGTGACTATGCTGAGGGAATCGCCAAGATCACACATCTGCTTTCCGACAAGCCGCTGCCCAAAGAGATTATCGATATCCCCCGCATGGGCGAC
>DBZV01000170.1:22824-31179 GCA_002311865.1 Dehalococcoidia bacterium UBA1151 | reverse complement strand
AGGCGATCCGGACAAGGCAGAGGCCACAGCGATGGGGGTAGGACCGCACGATCACGCAGTAGATGCGATGTATGCCAACATCCAGTCTGAACTGATGGAACTGATGCGCCAGGATCCTGAGAACGTTGAGACCGGCACGTATTTGATGTGGGCGGCGCACAACGTTGAGCGAATCGCCGATCGTGCGACTAACATTGCCGAGCGCGTGGTGTTTCAGGCGACTGGCAAGTTAGTGCGAGTGGGCGGCGATGACGATGACGCCGAATCGCCAACGTAGCCTCAGCAGAACCCAGAATCTAAAATCCTGCGACTGCCTTGAACTCGATGACCTCACTTCCAGCTTTGCTGCGCATTTCATTACGCACTGGGGGATAGGGTGCGTGGAGCTTGAAGTAGCGTCGGTAGCGGAGGTGATCGGTCGGTGATTCCGGCGCGGCAGCCTGTTCATCCAGGCTTCCGTCTCGTTCGCTCTGCAGGATGCGATGGATTGTGCGTCCGCTCAACTCGACCCGATCAGCGATCTCGTCAACTGAGAGACCGTCTCGTACGCGCATATTTACGATATTCATGTCGCGTTCATACCTGCTGGCGCGTTGAAGCCAGCCAGGTGCATCGAACTTGCATACCGGCAGCGGACAATCGAGGCATGAATCGGAAATATCACAGCCATCGTCACGGTAGTTGGTGTTTTCCGGGAGGGTGTCAGCTCGTACGGGCTCTAGCGTGATCATGTGATTGTTCTCCTTTGGTGGGACCGATTGCGGTTGCGGTGTTGCTGAATATGGAGGTAGCTACAAGCCGTCCCTAGACGGCGGCGGGAAGTCCATACGGAAGCCATCCGGAGTCCGATGTAGGTGAAGCGTTGAAGTGACGACGTTCACCACCCAGTGATTCCGCCTGGAGATGGTTTTCGATCACCTGTGAGAAGAGTGACTCGCCGTCCGTTGCCACACCGTAGTAGGCGATAGTGAGTTCCGTTTGGTCTTTGATGCGAGGCTGTACCCGGCTCTGAAACCAATTCGCGGTGA
Source organism: Dehalococcoidia bacterium UBA1151 (assembly GCA_002311865.1). Taxonomy (GTDB): domain Bacteria; phylum Chloroflexota; class Dehalococcoidia; order Lucifugimonadales; family Lucifugimonadaceae; genus UBA1151. The sequence continues at coordinate 30,151 of DBZV01000170.1, read as the reverse complement.
CCCGGTGGGCGGATACCACTTCCAGTAATCGATCTGGGCGGGACTCGGCACCGGAATTCTGGAACGGGCGGTCTACACTGACGAATACCTGCCGTGCCCGGCCGTACCGAATGGTTCGTTCGCCTTCGGCCTTCCATCCTGCCGGAAGCTCACGTGTGAGTGATGCCAGCGCAGGAAGCGTGTCATCGCTGAACCGGGGAGCCACTCGTGCGAGCGTGCCACCTGATGCGGCGCTGAGCAGGAGCAGGAACTTCTCGAGTCGTCCGGAGGTGCTGGCGATCTCTGACTCGTCAGACACTGCGATCGAGAAGGAAAAACCCCTGCGATTAACTACGCTATCGATTACCGACCGGCCAAATTCGTCAATCTCGGATTGGATCGAATGTGATGAAGCCTGTGGATGTAGAACTGTTACCGGTGTCATGGATTCCCTCACTCAGCTACTTCAAATGGTTGGCGCCATCCTGTTCGATGGGTGTTTTCGGGCGCCAGGAAAGAACGTAAGTTCTAATATAGAACGAGTGTTCTAATCCTGTCAACGCCTTTTCACAACGGATTTGAAACAATTGTTCTATTGGGCGTGGATTGCTTTCGCCGCAGAGTAGAAATAGGCTCCTAGTTACGATCGCCACCAGCAGTTCAAGCAGAAGTTCACACGGAGATCACGTGAGTAGCAGTTCCCGAACAACATCAGAGGTAAATGCGGAGATAGTTGCCATTGGGTCAGAGTTACTTCTGGGCCAGATTGTCGATTCCAATTCCGCCTGGATTGCGCAGCGCCTCGCGAGCGTGGGCGTGAATCTCTTTTATAAGACTGTCGTTGGCGACAACGAAGGCCGGATGGTGTCGATTCTGGGCAAGGCACTGGATCGCGCAGATGTGGTCATCACCACCGGTGGCATTGGTCCAACGCAGGATGATCTCACCCGGGAAGCGGTCGCGGCGGTGATTGGCCGGGAAGTGGTGACGCATCCTGAGTCTCTGGTTGAGCTAAAAGAGCGGTTTCAGAAACGCGGCTTCATTCTGACCAAGAACAATGAGCGGCAGGCGCAGATTCCTGAGGGTGCAACGGTCATCAAGAATCCCAATGGCACGGCACCGGCGTTTCTGGTGGAGGATGACCGTGGAGTGATCATCTCTGTGCCCGGTGTGCCATTCGAGATGAAGTGGCTGATCGATAACGAGATCATTCCATATTTGCGTGATCGATATGGCCTGTCTCAGGTCATTCACTACAAACTTCTGAAGGTGACGGATCTTGGTGAGAGCAGTGTGGATCACCTGATCGGGCATCTCATCGCAGAATCGTCTAATCCAACCGTGGGGGTGCTGGCCCATCCCGGTCAGGTGGACGTGAGGATCGCCGCCCGCGCAGGGAGCGAGGCCGAGGCGCAAGAGCTGATTGCACCGGTTGAGATTGAAGTGCGTGAGCTTCTTGGCGACAACATATTTGGCGAGGATGACGAAACCATCGAAAGCGTGGTCGGCTCTCTTCTGGAGCAGCGCGAATTAACGATTTCAACGTACGAAGATCTGAGCGCCGGTGCAGTGGCCGACGCGATACAGGGCGCGGCCGACGTACGATTCGTAGAGGGGGCCATAGTCAATTCCAACACTACGTTGGAGCGCATTGTCAGAGCGGGAGGCGAAACTCCTCCGTTTAAGAACGGGCAGGCCAAAGTTGAGGCGCTTGCTCGGGCTAGCCGAAAGGCCAGCGGCGCAGACGTGGGACTGGCGGTGCATGCCGTGGAAGAGGGTGATCAGCGTACGGAGAACCTGGGTCGCGGTGATACGCATATTGCTGTTTCGATTGCTGCTGAAGTGAGATATCACCACAACGCGTCTGCTGGTCGTGGCCGCCCGGACCGACGTCGTGCGTCTGTCAATGCCATGAGCCTGTTGCGGAGAACATTACTGGATCTCTGATCGCTCGCCCAATCTTGACTTTTTGATGGCCGTCAGGGCATTTCAGGAATCCAGATAGACGCATAGCGTTGTATATGAGTATTAGAGAGTTGCGATGAAGTGAAGGGATTTCTTGGGTCAACGATGAGAAGCAGCATACTTCGCATGTTTGCGGTCCTGAGTGTCGTGGCAATTGCGACAATTGCAGTTGCGTGTGGCAGTGACGAGCCCGCGGCCGAGCCGATCGCTGTTCCAACCGTTGCGCCCACACCAACCCCGGATCACGGGTTAGCGCCAATTTCGGTGAACCCTGAAGAAGACCCGGCAGGATTCCTGGCCGCGTTGCCCTCGGATGAGCAATCATGTATCCGAACTTCACTTGGCGATGGACGATTTGAAGAGCTGTTTGCGCAAGAAGAAGATCCATCCACGGCTGAGCTGACAGCGTTGCTCGCCTGTGTCAGCGATGACACTATTCTGAACGTAGCGCTTGGTGTGGCGCTCGCAGAGTCCAACCTGACCCTGAGTGACGCCACACTATCGTGCGTGTCGGAGCGGCTGGAAGATGTAGATCTGGGAACGCTGCGGCTCCTCGTCACGGACGAAGACACAGATGATCTGGACACCCTCCAGATACTGCAGTTCGGCCTCTCCGCATTCCCCGCGATCTTCTGTCTGAATGATGCTGAGCGAGCCGGACTTGGTGGCGATGATAGTGGCGACGCGATGTTTGCAGAGATTTCAGGCTCCACGATTGACGCGCTTGAGTGCGCCTTCGATGCGGCCGGCCCGGATGGCCTGGCAACGGTGCTCACGATTGTTGATGAGACGGATGAAGTTTCACCAGAACTTCTGGCAGTGGTTGGCCGGGTACTGGCTGACTGCTCCAATGAACTATCTGATTTAGGCCTGCTGGATGGTGATGCTGGGCTAGACCCCGGCGCTCTCCTGGAAGAGTTGCTGGGCGGCGATAACGTTCCAGCAATTCCGGGATTACCGGAAGGGTTGCTTGATGATCTACTCGCCGGAGTGGGTGGCTCGACCATTCCGGACCTCGACGATATTCCCCTGTTGCTGGATGACATCACGACTGAAGAGGTCGAAGCACTTTCAGCTGAGTTGCGGGCGTGTCTCAAGAACACCATTACGTCGGATCAGCTTGCTCAGGTAGAGGGTTTGTCCGGATCGTTCGCGATGCCAGATGTTGGTGTGATGATTGCTGTGTTGGAGTGCGGTGAAGATGCCGCCACCGATTCAGGGATCGAGTTCCCGGTCGGAGCAGATACCCTGAGATGCCTTGTGGCGGAGCTGGGAGAGGATCAGGTCAATGGAATATTCCAGGGCACTGTAACTCCGAGTTTCTCGCTGATTTCTGCCATTTCAACCTGTGGGCTCGACCTGGGTGATCTCTCCGGCTAGTCATTCTCGACTGTTATCTCTGCGTGTGGAATGGCTCGTCTGATCAGAAGAGATGATCATTGAGGGTTCACCGCGAGCCTGTCCGAGAGTAGACTCGCCGGACTGTAGAAGGCGCGATCATTCGCGCCCCAGAAATACTGTCAAACGGGATATGCACACACGATGAAAAGCGTAGCCGCAATCGATGTAGGTCACGGAAAGCCGCTGGTTGTCGATGAGATCGAAATTCCAGATCCACGACCGGACCAGGTGATAGTCAAGCTCTACTCAAGTGGCGTTTGCCATTCTCAACTTCACCAGATGCACAATTCTGCTTTAGAGCGGCCGATGACCCTGGGCCACGAAGGAACCGGCGTTGTCACTCACGTGGGCAGCGATGTTACCCACGTCAAGGCAGGTGACATGGCCATCGTTACCTGGGTTCCCAGAACTGCCAGACAGGGTCGATGGGCGCCGGAACCGTCAGGTGTGACGTATCGAGAAGAAGAGGTCTCTGGTTCGGTCTATACATGGGGACAGGATGTTCTGACCACGGGTGAGTATGTGGTGAAGGTTGATGACGATGTTCCAAAGGATGTCTCGTCAATCGTCGGTTGCGCAATTCTGACCGGTTCGGGCGCTGTCCTGCACACGGCCGGTGTGAAGCCGGAAGATTCCGTTGCGATCTGGGGCGTTGGTGGCGTGGGTATCGCCGCTGTCCAGATGGCCAGCATTCTTGAGGCGTACCCGATCATCGCGGTGGACCTTGACGATGCAAAGCTTGAGTTCGCGAAGAGCATGGGAGCTACCCACACCGTGAACGCGGCAACCGAGGATCCGATAGCGCGGGTGATCGAACTATCCAATGGTGGCGTTGACTACTCATTCGATGCGATTGGCTTCAAGATCACAACCGAGCAGATTCTGCCGGTGACGCGCAGCGGTGGCTCGGGGGCAGAGAATCACGGCGGCATGGCGGTCCTCATCGGAATGCCGCAGGCTGATCAGGAGATGACGATCTGGCCGGGGCACTTCATGTTCCACCAGCGTCGCTATCGTGGCAGTCTGGGTGCGACCTACCCGGATAAGGACTTCCCCATGTATCTGCGGCTCCACAGGGAGGGCAAGCTACGCCTTGACGACATGGTAACGCGACGTTACAAGCTGGAAGATATCAACCAGGCATGTAACGACTTGCAGGCGGGTGAAATCACCGGAAGAGCAATCATCGAATACGATGTCTAACCTAAGGTCGTACTGGGAAGAGAAGAAGCGCGGCGGACGCCGCGCTTCTTGCATTAACGGGATCTTCGAGATTCGAACTATGCCTGCGCCGCCTGGATCAGTATGTCCGCCGTCTTTTGCGGTTCAGTGATCATAAGATCATGGCCGGTGGCGAGTTCTTCTACGTGCCAGTCGAGGTTTTTCGCTCGCTCAGCGTGGGTGAGGAAACCTGAGCGTTCTCCGGATTCCCCTGTGCAGATGACGTAAGTGCCAGCCACGGGATGCTGTTCCGGTATCCCAAGTCGGGTCGCCTCCTGGAACGTGGCGAGGGGATGGGGCGTGAGTCGCTTTATCATCCACGCTATGTCATTCGGATCAGTGACGCCAATCAAACTGCCATCGCGTATTGGAGGGACCGGAATCTTCCAGCCATCTCCCCGTTCGATAGCGCTATTGCGGAGTGAGGTGTCGGCGTTTTCTCCAACTTGTACTTCTCCGTGCGTCGGCAATATCGCGTCCAGATAGACTACATGGCGTAGCCTCTCCTGGATGTGCTGGACCGCGCCACTGATGACCAGTCCGCCATAGCTATGCCCAACTAGAACGACGTCGGTGAGTTCCTCGAACAGAATGGAGGAAGTTACGTCCTGAATATGGGTTGTGAGATTGACTTCGCGCGTCAGCAGGTGAGATCGCTCGCCCAGGCCGGTAAGAGTTGGCGCATAGACGCGATGACCGGCAGCCTCCAGGATTGGCCGCACTTTCCACCAGCACCAACCACCGTGCCATGCCCCGTGTACCAGTACGAATACAGGCATGAGCCTTAGTTTGGGTACTCTGAGAATGCCCGCACAATCACGATTGGCGTCACGGCTGTGAGCATTACCGCAACAATGAGTCGCATCAACGTGGAGCTAACTTTGCCGGTCTGCGTGGCGCCTATGTAGCTGCCCACCATGCCGGTGACTCCCATGACGATGATCACGATCACATCAAAATTGACGTTGATGGCGTGTCCAAAAAATCCAAATACGCCAGCGAGTACACCGATCGCGTTGTTGGTGCCGGCTGCGTAGCGCGGATCCATGCGAAGCACGTTGAGCAGTACCGGGAGCCTCAGCGTCCCCAGTACCAGTCCAGCCGCGCCACCAATCAAACCGATGACCACGCCCAGTGCACCATCCGCTGCCATGCGCCTGGGCTCGATATTTGATACACCTGTGGGATCTGTGATGACCGGAGGGGGGCGATGCCTGATGGGCCTGAGCGGTTGTCGTACGGTGGTCCACCACTGTCGGAACGTTGCCAGGGCGGATATCGAAAGGATTACTGCTATGACGGAGAGCAGCATCCATGATTTGACGTCGTCAGCGAAGAGACCGCCAAGGAATGACCCGATGATGGCCGGAATCCCAACCACAAGCACGACTCGAAAGACGATGCGACCGCCCCGCCAGTGTGGCCAGGAAGCGGTTGTTCCACCAAGAATGCTGACGCCAAGGTTGGTGCCGGCAGAAATCACCGGGTTAAATCCCAGCGCTAGCATCACAGGTAGTCGGATCACGCCCAGCGCTACTCCTAGCATCCCCGCGATTACGCCAAAGATGAACGAGAACACACCCAGGAATATATATTCGCCGAGCGACGCATCCAGTGGCGACAGATCGATAGCCAGAATCGGTATATCAATCACCGTTTCTGTCCGTGGACGCGTCTAATCGGGTCAACGGCGTATTTTGGCCGTCTATGGAGATCACGGGAGCAGGCCCGTGCCGCTACAGTCAGGTTCCGACTCGTCACTCACCTGCGGCGATACCTGCCGCTTCTAGCAGTTGAATGACCTCGGCCCGCGCCATGGCGTCGGGCTCAAGGGATGGGTGCCGTGCAAATGCTGAAGTTTTCTGGAATACGCCTCTGTGCACAAGAATGTCCTTGTAGATCCAATTGGCGAGTCCCAATCCCTGGGCCAGCGTACGAATTATCGCTTCGTACTTATTGAACTCAAATCGAGCTTCTGCAGCTTTTCCAGCTTGCCAGAGGTCCCAGACCCGGACGAACACGTCTGGAAGTGTTGTTCCAGGCATACAACCGACAGCTCCACGGTCCAGTTCTTCCAGGAAGAAGGCGCCGCCAGCGCCGCCAAACAGGATGAGACCGGAATCTCCACGAACCGCGGCTGTCTGGGCCATGCGCGGCAATGTGGGAGGCGTTTCGACCTTGATGTAGCAGAGGTTTTCGTGTGTTCGAGCCAGTGTGGCGGCGAGTCCAGGGCCGATCTGGGCCGTGCCCTGATCTTGCTGGAAAATCGGTATTGTCACTGCCTCAGCAATTCGACGGAAGTATTCGACTATTTCGCTCTCAGGGGTGGGAATAAACGTCGGGGGACGAATCATCAATGCGTCGGCGCCCAGTTCCTCGGCTCTCTTTGAATAGCGCATCGCGAGGTCGGTGCCCTGCTCTCCGGTATTGATGACGATCTTGGCGCGTCCGTTGGACTGTTCGACCACGGCCGTGGTCACCTCGTCACGTTCCGCTTCCGTGAGCTTGTAAACCTCGCTGGCTACGGCAATGCCCAGACCGTGAACACCGTGACCAATTGCCCACTCGACTTCATTGCGGAGATCTTCGAAAACGATCCGACCCTGGGAGTCGAATGGCATTGAAAGGATTGGATATACGCCCTGCATTGAGCGGTCTGGCATTAAAAATTGCTCCGGAAATTAGGTTGTCGCTGGTTCGCGATAGGCACCGGATTCTCTTACATCTTGATTCCGGCGGAAAGGGGCATCTACCAAAGAGG
>DBZV01000170.1:22101-22678 GCA_002311865.1 Dehalococcoidia bacterium UBA1151 | reverse complement strand
TACGCCACTCGGCGTTGTCTGCCCCTGTTTCCTGCAGGTAGCTCCGGGCGGCACTCACCAGATGGGCCTGCTTTTTCGAAGTAATCGCCTCCTCCGGCGTGCCGTACGCGCCGCCAAGTCGAGTCTTTACCTCAACAAATACGAGCGTGTCGCCATCTTTTGTGACGAGATCGATCTCGCCGCCGCGGGTGCGGTAATTGCGCGTGATGATCTGATATCCCATGCGCCGAAGTTCGCGCTCGGCACTTCGCTCGCCAATCTGGCCGGTCTTCCGGGTATCAGCCATGGTGATCGCTCCTCAGACCGACTCGGCTTTGACCATGTCGCGAATTGGGGCGAACGATTTGCGATGAACAGGGCACGGCCCCAAACGCTCGATCGCCTCGATGTGCAATTTGCTGCCGTAGCCTTTGTGGCCGGCAAATCCGTACCCCGGATATCGGACATCCAGAACATCACGCATCAGCTTGTCCCGGTTTTCTTTGGCGACTATGGACGCCGCGGCGATCGATTTCGAAAGCGAATCGCCTTTGATGATGGCTGTCTGAGGGATATTGAGTGCGGGCAACTTCACTGC
>DBZV01000170.1:9740-22043 GCA_002311865.1 Dehalococcoidia bacterium UBA1151 | reverse complement strand
CTGCATCGATGAGGAGGTGAGTCGGCTGTGGATCCAGACACTCGATAGCGCGTTCCATTGCTCTTCGAGTCGCGGCAGCAATCCCGATGGTGTCAATCTCACCCGGTGATGCGGCGCCGATTCCAACCGAGACGGCATGTTTATGAATGTGGATGCAAACGGCGGCGCGGCGTTTCGGTGTGACCTGTTTGCTGTCGCGGACATCAGCAAGCCACGTTGCGGCCGAGTCGATGAGACTCGTGGGAAGGATGACGGCGGCCGCGACTACAGGTCCTGCAAGGGGACCGCGTCCTACCTCGTCCACGCCGGCTATGACTTTGACATTCCGATCTAGAAGGGCCGTTTCATACTCCCAGCCTGAAACTGGCGTGGACTTCTGCAATGTGTGCTCCGGGTTCCTGAACCGTCAACTGGCCACTCAAGTGGAACCGAGGATAGCAATGCACGGCGTGCTCCAACGGCAGGCGCTGGGAAAATAGCTCTCTGGCCTACTGATTGAGGCCGCGCAACATGCCGCGGATGAAGGCAACCTGCCCGATGTGTTCAGAGACCTCAATGATCAGATGACTAAGCACCCAGTTCACTTTTGGGCCTTCTGGATCTCGCCAGTGGCGTCCGGGGAAGTTCTTATCCAGATCATCATTGGTTAAGGTTTCGATGACGCCGAGCGTGCTCTCGTGAACCTCATCAAAGTAGGCCAGAATCTGTGCGATGCTGATATCGGGGAACTCCGCAATCTGCTCCATGGAGCTGCCGTAGCCGTTGCCTTCTGCCGGAAGCCGCAACTTCTCGCACCACCGCCCGCTAATCCACACCTCGTCCTAGCCGCCAATGTAGCGCGTGATCCAGATACCCTCAACGCGCGCGATGTGCGAGGTAAGCCATAGGGCGTGGTTCGAGTTGGGCGAAGGCTGCCAGCGCAACTCGGAGGAGGTCAGCCCGCTGAGCGCGTCTTGAAGGTTTTCCCGATACCCAATGAATGCTGATCTGGCGACGTCTCGAAAATCCAATGAACATATCCTGTTTCACACGGGAGAATTGTTGCCGACGCCAAAGGATATCGCGGGTTCCCTGGTTATGCGGCAGAAGTAGCGCTGGAATTATGCGATTGCGCCGATGGCTGCCTTGCTATCAGCATGCCTGGCAGGAAGTTCGATCGTGCCACCGCCAAGTACGCGGACTCCATCGAAGAAGACCACGGCCTGTCCGGGTGTGACGGCCCTCTGTGGCTCATCGAATACTACCGTCGCTCCCGAGCCAGTCGGGGTGATCATCGCAGGGACGTCTGGCGCCTTGTAGCGAATGCGCGCGAGTCCTCTTATCGGCGATGTGGGCGCATCGCCGTCAATCCAGTTCACGTTTGACGCGATCAATTCAGTTCTCAGCAACGCCGCTGCTGGCCCAAGCCACACGGTCCCGGATTCCGGATCGATCTCTGAGACAAATAGCGGCTTGCCTCCGCCCCCCGGCAGCCCGAGTCCTTTTCGCTGACCGATGGTGAAGTTGTGGATGCCATCGTGTTCCCTCAGTGTTTCGCCATCTGGACCAACCAGTACTCCGGGCCGAGGCTCCTTAATACGAGGCGTCACGAAGTCTCTGTACTCGCCATCAGGAATAAAGCAGATGTCCTGGCTGTCCGGCTTATCAGCAATCGCCAAACCACCGTCTCGTGCGATCTGCCTGATTTCAGATTTCTGATAACCACCAACCGGCAGAAGCAGCTTATCGAGCTGATGCTGTCCGAGCGTGTATAGAACGTACGATTGGTCCTTGCCAGAATCTATGCCACGCAGAAGCTGGTGAGGGTGGGCAGTGGTGTCCACCTGTGCGTAGTGGCCTGTGGCAATTAAATCGGCATCGAGAATCGCAGCTCGTTCCAGCAAAAAATCGAACTTCAGGCGGTCGTTGCATGCGAGGCACGGGTATGGAGTCCGGCCCTTTGAGTATTCGTCAACGAAGTAGTCGATGACGTGCTTCTTGAATTCCCGCTCAAAATTCAGGAAATAATGACGTGCGCCAATGGCCCGGCACACAGCGCGGGCGTCGGCTACGTCTTCAAGGGAGCAACAGGAGCGGTTGAGCCGGGCTGCCTCATTTGTTGGAGCGCTGAAGAGGCGCATTGTCACGCCAATTATTTCGTATCCGGCCTGCTTCAACAGCAGAGCCGCCACCGAAGAATCGACTCCGCCGCTCATCGCGACGACAACCCGCTGGCCATTGCCTGCCGGAATATTGGGGGGAAGTTTTAAAGAATTCAATAGGGGAATACCGTTTCAAGTTGGTTCATCACATCTATAATCTCATTGATGACATCAAGTACGCACCCCACCGAAGAGTCAGAACGACTCGAATCCGAAGATATCGCCCGTTTGGCGGTGGAGGTTGCGTCTGATCACCTTGGATCAGATATCGCCCTGCTGGACATCAGCGAAGTTAGTGATTTCACCGATTTTTTTGTAATAGTCACCGGCGAGACTTCGCGCCATCTGGAAGCCGTTGCCAGCGATGTGACTCGAAGCCTCCGCAAGAAGAAGGTACGGCCACTACATCGTGAAGGCACGGGGCAGGGCGGTTGGATTCTGGTGGACTACGGTGACGTGGTTCTCCACGTATTCGACCGCGAAACCAGGGAGCGATACGCGCTTGAACGCCTGTGGTCCCGCGGCCGAGAGATTGTTCGAGTTCAGTGATCGAGGTCCGACTGTAGGGCTCGATGTTCCCCTATGGCTCAATGATCCAGGGACCATTGGCGCGATGGTAGCTGATGATCTCGGATTCTGCGAAGAAGATTGGCAGTTCGCGCTGGCTGTCCTCAACGTTTGCGGAGCCGTGGACCACATTGCGTCCAATATCAGTGGCAAGATCGCCCCTGATCGTGCCGGGCGCAGCATCCTGCGGATTGGTAGCTCCCATGAGCCTGCGGACGTGTGCAACGGCGTTGGGGCCTGATACGGCCATCGCAACCACCGGTCCTGATGTAATGAAATCCACCAATCCTGCATAGAACGGGCGCTCTGAATGCTCGGCATAATGCTCAGCGGCCATTTCGTCTGTGATCTGGACGATCTTCAGGCCGATGATCTTCAGCCCTGTCTGCTCAAGTCGAGTGATGATCGGGCCGACAAGTCCTCGTTGCACACCATCTGGCTTCACTAGGATAAGGGTTCGTTCGGACGCCATTTTTATTCCTTTTTGTATCTGTATTTTTGCGCGGCTTATCAGCCAAATAGGTTTGCGTTACTTAGGTTTCGATATCGATGGAGCCCGCGCGTAGTCGGGTTCAAGATCATCGTCTGCGATCGCCTCGCCGGAGGCATGAAGCGCGGTAGCGATCTCAATCAGGCTAACGGGTGACCTCGTTGGGTGCTCTCTCGATAGTATCTGAGATGGCGAGACCAGGTCGGTAATATCGCGGCATGGCTCACCGCAAAATAACGTACTTCCTGACACATGGGCCACAACATCTGCGAAAGTTCTCACGCCTCTCTCGGCAGGTTCGGCGACGATCCCTTGATCTTGCGGGCTAAATAACCCCCAGGCCACACCGGACGAGCCTGCGTCGATCAGCGATACGATGCTGGTGTTCTTCCCGAGATATGGCCATGCCTCGACCAGAAACGTTGAGATTCCGATGAGCGGAACGTTGTTCGCCATCGTGAGGCCGCGTGCTGTTGCGATGCCGACTCTGAGTGCGGAGAAGCCGCCCGGCCCCTTCGCGACGGCGAGTAACTCGACCTCCTGAAGCGGGACATCCGCATCCTCAAGGACCGTGTTGATGTTCGGCAGCAACTCGCGGCCGTGATTCTGATTTGAACGCCACGTCATAGATGCCAACTTGTCTCCGTTGGAGACGGCGATACCGGCCCAGCGGGTGGATGTATCAATTGCCAGAACGGTTGGAGTCACCGTTTGGCCACCAGGTTCATCGCGTTGACGAGGCGGAGAGACACAGGCCCGCCGCCAGCGAAACTGATCGACCTATTGTTATCTTCGGCTCCGCGTTCCATCCGGACGCTCAGCGAGTCAGAAGGAAACACACCCTCGCCGCGATCAGACCACTCCACCGCAAGCACATCTCCCTGCTCAGCAAGTTCAAGTAGCCCAAGCTCCCCGACTTCGGCCACTGAGTTGAGCCGATAGAGGTCACAGTGGTGCAATACCAATCGTCCTATGTGCCGGTTGACCAGCACAAACGTGGGGCTGCGCGGGTTGTCATCGGTACCAAGCCCCTGTGCGATGCCCTGGACCAGTCTTGTTTTGCCGGCACCCAGATCGCCCGAAATCAGAATGATTTCCCCACCACACAGGCTCTCGCCCAGGGATCTTCCCAGAGCGATGGTCTCTTCCTCTGAATTGGTCATCGAATGGGCTTCGATTCGACGGTCACTCACTCAAGTGATCCCACCCGCCCTGAGCTGGCGTAATGTCATCACCTGCAGCGTCAACAACAGTGACGTTTCGCTCTGCGCTTGCTCGCTCTGACACCCATCCGATACGCGTCAATGTCGTTTCAAGAGTCGATTCGGCGCTCGAGAACACGTCCTCGGGGCAGGTGAACAGCAGCACGTAATCCTCGCCGCCCGTTAGCGCCAGGCGTTGCCACTCATCTGGGAGCGTCAACAGCAGTTCGGCCGGGACTGGTAGGCTCTCAAGTTCCACTGTGGCGGCGACATTTGACCGTTCGCAGATATGAGCCAGATCGGCCACCAGCCCATCGCTAATGTCTATGGCGCACCTTACGCCGGCGTTGCGCAACGCCGGCCCCGCGTCCATACCGGGGATCGGGCGATTGTGCACTTGAGCCCACTCTGGAACTGGTTTGCCACCCTTGATAAATTCCAATCCCGCACCTGATGCGCCTATGCTGCCCGCCAGACCGATTACATCGCCAGGTATCGCACTTGAGCGCAGCATCGGGTGGGGGTGTTCAGTCAATCTCGTGTCGATGGTCCCCACCGCGGCGACAGAGATGAAAAGCTTTTCCGCGCGCACAATATCGCCGCCGGTCACGGGGCCGCCCAACTTCGACGTGATCGCATCAATCCCTGTGTAGATGCTATTGAGACGGTTGGCTGAGAACCCGGCGGGGATTCCCAGAGTCACCAGAGTATGGAGGGGTTTGGCACCCATTGCAGCGATATCGCTCAGGTTGACGGCAATCGATTTCCAGCCGAGATCCTCCCAGTCAACGGTCTCAGAGAGAAAATGCACTCCATCGACCAATGTGTCGGTTGTGTACACGTCGATGAACGGCCCGCGTCGAATTGCCGAGCAGTCATCTCCAATCCCGACGATGAGGTCGGATAAGTTGGCGGGCTTCAGTCTGGCGGCGAGCTCGTCAATCAGTGCGAACTCGCCCTGTCGTTGTGAATGTGGGGTTGTCACGCTTCTGATTATATGTAGAGTGCCAGAGGATTTCGTCTTAGTCGGGAATAAGGCGTCGGGCTGGGGACTCGTTAATGAAGGCACTTTTGTTGTCGGACATACATTCGAACGTGGTCGCGCTGGAGGCCGTGATGGCGCACGCGAGCATTTTTGGCACCTTCGACGAAGTCTGGGTGGCTGGAGACACGGTCGGTTACGGCCCGAATCCCAACGAATGCATCGATATCCTGCGCGAGCAGTCAGCCATTGTTGTGGCAGGGAATCACGATCTCGCGGCAATTGGCAATATAGATGCCCACGAGTTCAATTCTTACGCCGCCACTGCGATCGAATGGACCAGAGAGGTGCTGACACCGGCGAGCTCCAAATACCTGGCGGGTATGAGCACCACGGTTGCTTACCAGGACTTCACGATTGTGCATGGCAGTCCTCGAGACCCGGTGTGGGAGTACCTCATGGAGTTCGAAGCGGTTGAAGCGAATCTGGAGCATTTCGATACAGCCCACTGTGTGGTAGGCCACTCGCATCTACCGCTGGTATTTACTCTTGTTGAGGGGCAAGAGCCGAGGGTGTCGTTGCCCACGAACGCCGATGAAATCCAACTGGAAGGCCGCACCTTCGTCAATCCCGGATCTGTGGGACAGCCCAGGGACGGGAACAATATGGCCTCCTACGCGATTGTGGATACTGAGACGGATAGCGTGATGTTTCATCGAGTCAAATATGACATTCATGAAACGCAGAGGCGGATGAAGGAACATGATCTGCCGCAAGTCCTGATCGACCGTCTTGAGATGGGCCGATAATCCTCTCGTCCCGCGTCGAAGAGTGGTTCCGCTCGAACCTATCTATAATCGCCACTGCCGCAAACTGTAGCGGCGCTTTATCTGCCCTAAGAAAGCGAGCGATTATGCCGGCGATTCATGTCTACCTGTACGAAGGCCGCACGGACGACCAGAAGCGAGAGTTGGCCATGGCATTTACAAAGGATGTTGAGAAGATTGTTGGCTCTCCGCCTGAGGCCACTCAGGTTCTTTTTCATGACATGAGCCAGTCCGATTGGGCCTACGCAGGCAAACTAGCCTCCGATTAGGCCCTTCCAGGGTTGGATATCCTCTTTGGGGTGGGGAAGATTCGAGCACATGATGGGTGGGTTTTCTGTCAAGTATCGACATGATTTCCCCGCCCGGTTTGCATGTTGAAATTTTCTGGCGGCCTCGCCAGCGCACTTGCGCTCGCAATAAACATTGTTTACCGTACCAACACAATTGGATGGCTGCCTGGCACATTGAACAGTGATTTGTGCAGCATTTTCGGGGAGTCGTGAGTCGGCGGCTGGTTAGTTGGCGGATGCCACTCCCAAAATTTATCAACGCAGAGCGCGGCCTGAAGCCAGCCTGCCAGCAACGGGAGTTCGCAAGTGACAGACGCACCAACACATTACGATCAGATTCTACCCAATCCCGGGTTCGAGATCACCAAAGGGAATACGGCTCTCGTAATTACAGACCCCCAGGTCGATTTTCTTTCGACAAAGGGCGTTACGTGGGAGATTGTTGGCCCAAGTGTTGTTGAGCACAATACTGTCGCAAACCTGAAGTCGCTGATCAGCGCCGGGCAAGATGCCGGCATCGGGGTTTTCATTTCGCCGCACTACTACTATCCACAGGATCATGCGTGGAAATTTGGTGGGGCGCTGGAGACGATGATGCACGCGATCGGTATGTTCGATCGAAAAGGTGCGCTCGATACGGATGGGTTCAGTGGCTCCGGGGCCGATTGGGAAGAGACCCTGAAGCCGCTTATCGAGAGAGAGCACCGTAATCGCCAGCCCCCACGAGGTCTACGGGTCACAAAGTAATGATCTGGCGCTCCAACTACGCAAGCAGGGCATCGATAAGGTGATCCTTGCTGGTATGTCTGCAAACCTCTGTGTTGAGGCCCATATGCGTGATCTGCTGGAGGACGGTTTTGAAGTGTGCATCGCAAAGGATGCCACAGCCGCGGCTGTACTGCCGGGTGGTGATGCCTATGCCGGTGCGCTTCTCAACTTCCGAATGATGGCCAGTTCGGTGCAGACCACCGAAGAGCTGGTTGGTCAGATCGGCGCTAACTGTCTCTCGGCAACAGTCCAACATGGAGTACCACCGCCCGTGGCGCAACGCGACGGGTGGTTCTGTTTCTCTCGCCTGTCGGCTGCCGTAGTCTTCCTTTTAGTTAATCAGACGCATTAGAAAATCAGGAGGCAGTGACGTGATCGGCAGATTTGAAGGAAAAGTGGCGCTGGTTGCAGGTGGGGCGCATGCAGCCAAAGGCGATCTCATGGGATTTGGCGGTGTCGCCGCCTGGGAGATCCTCAAGGGCGGCGGAAAAGTCGTGATCGGCGATCTTGACGATGCAGCAGGGGAGAAATCGGCCCAGCAGATGCGAGATGATGGCTTCCAAGCGCATTACGTTCACCTGGATGTGACCGACGAGTCCCAGTGGGCAGGCGCCGTATCGAAGGCCACTTCAGAATTCGGGTCGTTGAATATCCTCATCGATCTGGCCGGCACCATCGACCGTGGCTCAATAGAGGGCGTTGAAGTTGATAGCTGGAAGCTGACGATGGACGTCACCAACATGGGCATGTTCCTTGGCGTACGCGCCGTAGCGCCACCGATGCGAGAAGCTGGAGGTGGCTCGATTGTGCTGATCTCCTCGATGGCAGCAAAACTAGCTAGCGACTACGCCGCCGGATACGCGACGTCGCGAGCGGGAATGACCCATTTTGCGCGCGCTGCAGCCGTGCAGCTGGGCGCCGACAATATCCGAGTGAACACGGTATTGCCAGGTTGGACCGTCACGCCCTTCACGCAATCGGTGCTGGAGGATGCGGCCGGGACGGAGTGGCGCAATCGGCGAGTGCCCCTCGGTCGCTGGGCCACCGCCGCCGAGATTGCAAACGGTATCCTGTTTCTGGCATCAGATGACGCCAGCTACGTCACCGGATCCGAGCTTCTCATGGACGGGGGAACCACGGCGTGGTGGGGGCCAGGGCCAGACTAACTAGCCGAGTGACGCCTTTACGCGCGCTATCGCCTGTTCGTTGGCAGTCCGGGCTGCGTCCACGAGTCCTATGTTGCCGTTGAAACCGTGGTTCATACCTTCGTAGACGGTGGTCACCACATCGTTGCCCGCAGTTTTAAGCGCCTCGCCGTAGTCAACTGCTTCATCTACCAGCGGGTCAAACTCAGCGGCGATGATCGTGGTGGCAGCAAGTCCAGACAGATCATCTACCCGAATCACGGAGGCGTATGGATGGTGCGGATCACCGCCTTTGGGGATGTACTGTTCCCAGAACCACTCTATTGCCTGCTTAGTGAGGCCGTATTCCCCGCCCGCGAAATTGTTGTACGAAGCGCGATCAAACTGGTAGTCGATTACGGGGTAGTAGAGGATTTGGTGACTGATCGCGGGACCGCTCTTGTCGCGGGCCATTAGCGCGACCGCCGCAGCCAGATTTCCACCCGCGGATGTGCCTGCGACCGCAATTTTTGATCCGTCGATGCTCAATTCAGCCGCGTTTTCAACGGCCCATACCGTGGCTGCATAGCAATCGTCAGGCGCGTCCGGGAATTTCGTCTCCGGCGCCATTCGATAGTCGACTGACACCACGGTAGCGTTGATGCCATTGGCCAGCATGCGGCAAGTTGAGTCTGCAGTATCCAGGTCACCAATCACCCAGCCACCGCCGTGAAAGTGCATCAAAAGGCTGGTCGTTCCATCGGTGTCTGGCACATAAATGCGCACAGGTATCTCGCCTGCGGGCCCAAGAATCGTGCGGTCGTAGACGTTGCCAACTGGAATGAAGTCGCCCTGTATCAGTTCCCGTCGCTTTTTCACGAGCCCACGTGACTCTTCCGGGCTGATCTCCCACACGGCCGGGATATTGAGCTCGGCGATAATGTTCATGAGTTTGACGACTTGTGGGTGCAGCGGCATTGTCGCGATCCATCGGTGAAGTGGTAGGAAATCGAAGAATTGGAATCTCACACCACGTGATCTTGCGTAGCATCAAATGCCTGAACATGACACCATTGAGACCATACGGCGCTTGGGGCAAGGAGTCGGATATGCACAATAGACCCGGTGGAAATCGTGGTCACCAGTTCAGAGATCCCTTCGTGAGGTCGCAGATTGAGCACGGCGCACGCGTTCGCAGCAGCGGCGGGGCAAGCATGCTGGCGGTCATTGGCATGTTCAAGCTGCTCATGTTCCTGTTTATTGGAATCTACAAGCTTTTGAAGTTTGTGTGGTCCAGAATCGGGAAGAGAACACGATCGAGCGGCGATGTGATCGATTCCAGTTCAGATGGCATCCAGTACAAGGTCTTCGACCCAGATAGCGACGACTAGGGCAGCGCGCTCATGAATTCGTCCACTGATTGCTCAAATAGCGCGGGATCAGCGTTCCATAGCGTGGTGTGGTCGGCGCCTGCAAACTCCACGTAGGTTATCGGGCCGGTGTAGGCCTCAGCAAATAACCGGCTGGCGGTTACCGGGATAGTATCGTCGGCACTACCGTGGAGCAGCAGTATCGGTAGATTGAGCTGTGAGGCCATATCCCGGTAGTCCATCGCATCCCAGTCGATTCCAAATCGGCGGTCGGCCAGCCACTTGGCGGAGGTGGTCAGAAATCCTGGCAGACTGAGTTGCTCTGCGCCATAGTCAACGGCTCTTTCAAAATCGAGTAGTGGCGCGTTAAGTATTAGGCCATCAATAGCGTTGGCTTGACCTGATTCGCGCATGAATACGGCGGAGGTTGCACCGCCCATGCTCCAGCCTGCGATCACTACGCGCTCGGCGCCCTGGTTTTGTACGAATTGGACCGCGGACTCAAGGTCTCGCCACTCAGTGAGGCCGTAGTTGTGGCGATCGCTGAGATCTGCGGGCGATGATTCATGATTGCGGTAGGTGGTGAGCAGCACATTCCAACCGGCAGCAGCGAGCGTCGGGAGGAGTCGAAGGCCCTGCGTGCGGTCAGAGTCTTTACCGTGAATGAACACGACCCATGATGCAGATCCTGAATCGACCGCCCACGCATCTACCTCGCCAAGTTCGGTGTTGAGCCTGATGTGGGTAAAATCCAATCCCATCGCCAGCGGGTCACAGCACCACGCGTGTTTGTCGTAACGGACCCTGGCGCCTACAAAAAGCTCGCCAGATATGAGACTGAAACCGCGTGTGGCGATGTCTCCGTCAATCGAGATCAGGCCGTCTGCTCGAGCGTAGCCTTCGGGCCACTCAAGCCCCACTATTTCAGGTTGATCTTTTGGGCTGCCGCCTTTGAGTGTGATGGAGTCACCGCCGATTGCGATTACCTCAACGTCATAATCTTCAGAACCGCGATCTACCTGTAACCCGCCGCTGTTGATGCGCTCTGAGTAGTACCAGATCGCGGCAGAGTACGCGCCGAATAGCAATACAAATGCGGCGATTGAGGCGATAGCGAATCGGCGTCCGGGTCGCATGAGAGTCGGGAAGTGCTCCGTGGTGCTGGGCGGTCTGGTATCGACATTCTATGCACGCACATTCGGGCGAAACAGCCCTTATCCCCACGGGAAGATAAACTCGCCACACGGCGTAAGCAATCCACCTGTATCAGGGAGTCTTTGAATGGGAATCGTCGGTAGGATTATGCATCTTGCCGTGACCATAGTTCTGTTGCCACTAAAGATCGTCAGAAAGATCATGCCCGTATAACGTACCAGCAGGTATCATTCCACTAGATCGTATCCAGAAATCGCCGGTGATTGGAGGGGCCGCAATGGCTGATCCAAAGCAAAAAGAGGCTGAAGCTCGACAGCGTCAGAAAGAGGATGAGATCATGCGGCGTGATCATCGCCCCTTAGGACCATCATCTTCGCTCCGCAATGTGCGCGGAATGTTCCCCGGTGGTCGAATGTATGGTGAAGACGACTCGGTAATCGGGTACTTTGCCGGGCACACGGCTCACCTGACAAAAGCAACGTTTCGATGGCTCCGCATATTCTTCAGGCATCGGCCTAAGCCCACCGATGAGTCCGTGGGGTCGATTGAATTCAGGGATTACGACCCAGAAGACTAGCTATAGCTAGCGTCAATGCGCATTCCTATGGGATTGTTACCTTCTCGACGGGGACTCCAAATGACAGCGTGAACGCACGCTTTCTGAGCACTTGATCCCCCGGATTAATGTCCGGGTCAAACTTTGATCGATCAACGAGGTCCCTGATGACCAGTTCGTCGGGTAATCCAGTGCTCTCAGGTCCGCTAAGCTCAAACGACGGTAGCGCCGTATCCTCAAAGGCTGGACCAACGATCTCAAATCGTCTGCCGGATATTACCTTTTCGACATCCGGATATTGTGCCACCAGTTCAACCAGACTCAATACCATTCCACCGAAGAGCTCAGGGACAGGATCACCCTCAAGTCGTTCCCATTCGGCGGCTAAAAAGCGGTTGCCCGGAGCATAGGCGTGGCTCCAGTATGTGATCCCATCGATAGTGCGATAAAGGCGATCGAAAACGCCAACTCCCAGTTTGGAGTCACTGTCGGCAAACCTCGCAGTCCACTCTGAATTTCCGAATTCATCTACAAACTGTGTGCTGTCGGCGACAAAGTAAACGGGGCCACGGTCCGGCCATTCGGTTACGGTGATATTGATGTCTGCGATGTGAGAAGGGACTCCGCGGGCAGTATCAGTGAACTTTGCAACTATGTCCTGGAGCGGATTCGGCATAGAGACGGCCGCGGAAGGAGCTTCCGTGATTGGGGGTCGGACTAACAGTTGCGTCTACTCCCGTCGGCTCCACCGATGATGGATTGGCCTCCTCCATGATATTGGTCGGGGCGGCAACAACCACAATTGGTATCTCATCGACTTCAGGCGGTGAC
>DBZV01000170.1:8876-9656 GCA_002311865.1 Dehalococcoidia bacterium UBA1151 | reverse complement strand
GGGATTAACTTTTACTGAATAATACAAACTTATCGTAAATGATAAAAGGCTGTGTATTCTTTTCGGAAACGGAACCGGAGATGCGGTTCGCCACCGGAGTAAACCACTCCGGCATGCTATGCTGCCGCCCGTTTGAATATGGTATTTTCATCGGGAGTATGTGGTGGCGAAGATTACCGGTAGTCACCTGATAGCGAAGTCGCTTCAGGCGGAAGGCGTGGACACTTTGTTTGGTGTTGCGGGGGATCATTTCCTTCACCTGCTGGACGTGCTGGCTGACGAGCCATTCAGGATGCTGGACACTCGACATGAATCCGCCGCGGTGCACATGGCTGACGCATACTCACGTTTGCTGAATCGCGCTGGTGTGGCGTTATCGACGACCCCGGGTCACGCAAACGCTATTCCGGGCCTCGCTAACGCGACTCACTCCCACGCCCCCGTAGTCAATATTGCGGGGTCTGCCGACTCACACAATATCGGGCGCGGGGCGATGCAGGAGTTTGATCAGGTTGGTGTGGCGAGGCCGGTGACCAAAGGCGCATGGGAAATACCGTCTGTGGAACGGATTCCTGAGTACATCTCTTTGGCCTTCCGAACTGCTCTTGAGGGGCGTCAGGGACCTGTCCACCTGACGATTCCGGCAGACCTGCAGGAAGCTGAGGTCGACGAGGATGTTGCCATGCGGTACCTGCCGTCGGAGTACGGCGCACCTCGGAAGTATCTTGGTGATCCAGAACAGGTTTCGAACGCCATTGAACTACTGCGCTCCGCCAGCAA
>DBZV01000170.1:409-8706 GCA_002311865.1 Dehalococcoidia bacterium UBA1151 | reverse complement strand
CTGTGCAGGATTCGGGTACCTGCCGTTGAACGGCGCCGCGCAGCGCATTGGTGAGGCGGACGTAGTGCTGCTCTTGGGGCAAAAGCTAGATTACACGTGGGGATACGGTGGAGCACCGCCTTTCGCCAGTGAGGCCAAGTTCATCTTCGTTGACCCATCGCCCGCGGACATAGGCCGGGCACGCTCGGTCACTGTTGGCATCGCCGGCGACGTTGGCCCAATCGTTACCCAGCTTGCCGATGAGGCGAGGACGCACTCGTGGCAGGATGAGTCCTGGGCAGGGTCGCTAAAGGCATCTGCCGATGAGTTCAGGCTTGGCATCGACGCGCTGGCAATAGACGAAGGTCCGATGCATCCCAGCAATGTCAGTCAGGCACTCCACGAGTTCGCTGACGACTATACGATCATCTCTTTCGATGGGGGCGACTATGCTCACTTCTTCCGGGCGTCGTTCAAGTGCAATAAGCCATCGACATGGCTATACGTGAGTAGTTTTGGAATGATTGGTGTGTCGCTTCCATATGCGCTCGGGGCGCAGGCTGCGTTTCCTGATAAGCGCGTGATCTGTGTCACTGGCGATGGCTCGATTGGCTTCAATGGCATGGAGATCGATACCGCGGTCAGGCATGGCCTGAACGTTGTTACGGTACTTGGCAACAACGCGATCTGGGGCATCGATTGGCAGATCCAGAAAGGCCTCTACGGGAAACCGGTGTGGACCGATCTGCTGCCCCAGCGTTACGATATCATGGCGCAGGGTCTTGGTGCGCATGGCGAGCATGTGACTAGCGAGGCCGAACTCCGCCCGGCGCTAAAGCGCGCATTTGGAGCGGGCAAGCCCGCCCTCGTAAACGTTGACATTGGCCAGATCATCAGCCCGGTTGCTGAAGCTGCCATCTCACGCAAACTCGGCTCCCACGGCTAGGAACATCAAGCATTGCCTGTAACAAAATTTGAACTTGAGCTGCGACGACCGCTCGCGGGTAGAAAATCGTTCGCTGAGGTTGGAGAGTATGAAGAGCTTCGGGGAAAGCTTTTTTTTGACGTCGACCCGGCCCATGAAGCCAACAATCGCGTAGGCGATATCGACCTCGCTCAAACGAACGCGGCGGGGAGGGTTGAGTTCTCTTCTGATGTCATCATTCTCAAGCCAGTCGAACCCGCAAATGGAAACGGTTGCCTACTCTTTGATGTGCTAAACCGGGGGCGCAAGATAGCTCTCGGGCAGTTCAATAATGCCCCCTCTCAGAAAGTGACGTATGAGACGGCGCGCCTCGAGGAGATCGAGATCGGCCATGGCTGGCTTATGGAGCAAGGCTACACGGTCATGTGGACTGGATGGCAGGCCGATGTGCCGCCATTCCAGGCGTTGCTCCGGTTGACCGTGCCTGAGGCGATGGATTCGGATGGGCGTCGCCTCACAGGAAAAATATTCAGCCAGTTCCAGGCTATGGAGCATGTCAACAACTTTATGCTGTCGGACCGTGATCACACACCGCACCCAGTGCTGGAGATGGATCAGCCTGATGCGCTGATGACGGTGCGGGATCAGCCGGATTCAGAACCGACCGCGATATCCAGAGACCAGTGGCGATTCGGGCGCGTCGTTGATGGAGAGTACGTGGGAGACCCCAGCTACGTCACCAAAGACGATGGTTTTGATCCCGGACTGATGTACCAGCTCACCTACACGACCGTTGGCGCGCCGGTGATGGGACTTGGCTTCCTGGCGATGCGAGACTCCATCTCCTGGCTCAAGTACGGCACAGAATCAGAAGGCAATCTCTGTGTCGGGCATATCGAGCATGCCTATGGGTTTGGTGTCTCGCAGTCGGGCCGATTCCTTCGCAACTTCATCTACCTCGATCTGAACTTGGATGAAGAGGGCAGGGAGGCGTTCGATGGAATCATTCCTCACGTGCCGGGCGGCATGCGAGGTGAGTTCAATCAGCGCTTTGGGCAGCCATCCAAGGATCTGCCGACGATGATGGCACAACTCTTCCCGTTCACACCGGGCGAATCGATCGATCCGGTCACTGAGGAGCGCGGCGCGCTGATGCAGCGGTTAGCCGACCGCAACTCGCAGTTGAAAGTCTTTTTTTCGAACACTGCGGCGGAATACTGGCGGTCTGATGCCTCATTGGTGCATACCGACCCGGATGCGACGGCCGATATCGACCCGCCACCGAACGCACGTATATATGCGCTGGCCGGCTGCCAACATGGTCATGGTGATTGGCCTCCGACCGACAGGCGGAGTGCCGATAACTTGCGCGGTCAGAACCTGGTCAACTCCATCGACTATGCGCCTCTAATGCGCGCACAGCTGGCGAACTTGCACCAGTGGGCAGCGAACGGGATTGCGCCGC
The DNA here is from genome assembly GCA_002311865.1 of Dehalococcoidia bacterium UBA1151. GTDB lineage: Bacteria > Chloroflexota > Dehalococcoidia > Lucifugimonadales > Lucifugimonadaceae > UBA1151. Next base: position 6,337 of record DBZV01000170.1, on the reverse strand, counting down.
TGGAGAGCCAGTACCCACGGCTCGATGATGAGACCGGGTTGACCGCGGAGCAGGTTTCGGCGAAGTTTGACGCCATTCCAAACTCAAACCGCCCGCCGCACATTCCAATACCCAAGCGCATCGATTTTGGTCGCAACGATGACGAGACACTCACACGTACATTGCCTCCAGTGCCGGGCAAGTCATACGGCGCAATAGTCTCCGATGTGGACGTTGATGGCAACGAGATCGCAGGGTTGATGTTGCCCGACATCCTGGTGCCGCTCGCTACGTCTACTCCGTGGAACCTGCGGCACCCGACGATGGGCGCGCCTGAACAGGTTATCGGCCTAACGGGCGGTCTCACTGGCTCCACGCTGCCGTTCCCGCTGACAAGGGAGGAAAGAGTCGATTCAGCAGATCCTCGCATGTCTATTCAGGAGCGATATGACGGTAAGGAGCAGTACCTGGAGCAGGTGCGCTCAGCTGCCGAGGTACTGGTTGAGCAGCGGGAAATTCTTGAGTTTGATGTCGACAGGTGCGTTAGTCGGGCTGGGGAGCGCTGGGATTGGTTTACCAGCCGGGCTGGATAGGTCAGGAGAGTACGGATGCGAATTGGCGCTATTTTTCCGCAGACTGAAATTGGCAACGACCCCGGTGAAATACGAGAGTACGGAGTTGAGGTCGAGAAGCTTGGGTACCGGCACATCCTGGCCTTCGATCACGTAATCGGCGCCAACCTTGAGAATCGGCCGGACTGGAAGGGGCCGTACAACCTGGAAACTTCATTCCATGAGCCGTTTGTGCTGTTCGGATTTCTTGCCGGGGTTACGAGAACCATAGAACTGACCACCGGAATCATCATCCTTCCGCAGCGCCAGACGGTACTGGTAGCCAAGCAGGCGGCGGCGCTGGATGTGCTGTCTGGCGGCCGTTTCAGATTTGGTATCGGATTGGGCTGGAACCAGGTGGAGTACGAGTCGTTGAACGAGGAGTTCACCAATCGCGGTGCTCGTTCAGCCGAGCAGATCGATCTCATGCGGAAACTTTGGACGGATAAGACGGTCGATTTCAAGGGAAAGTGGCACTCGGTTCCAGACGCCGGTCTCAAGCCACTGCCCGTTCAGCAGCCAATCCCAATCTGGATGGGCGGCGGCAACAGCGAGCGAGCGTTGAAACGCATCGCCCGCATTTCAGATGGCTGGATGACGACCGGCGGCCTGACGGACGAAGGGCAGGCGGCGATAGAGCGATTCAGAGGCTACCTTTCCGAGTACGGCCGGGATGACGGTTCAGTGGGGCTTGAGGGCTGGGTGAAGCTGAATCCCAATAACCTGAGCGCGTCTGCCGCGCAATTAGAGCAGTGGAGAGACCTTGGCGCGACGCACGTGAGCATCAACACGATGGGTCTGGGACGAGTTGGAGGGCCAGCACATCTGGAGTTGCTGAGAGCGTTTGCTGGTGAGGTGTCGTTGGGGTAGCAGCGATGGCCGCCCGCCCGGATGTTTCACTCAAGGCCAAATCCGCCCAACATGTCATCCTGGCCGCCCCGCGGCCGCGATCTCAGCGTAACTAACCGCCAGCGACTATCAATCGAAGGCGTCCTGCTTTTCGATCGTTGGAGGTATCCATGGCTGAGATCCCGCATGCCAAAGCGGCTGCAGGATGACAATTGGACGGATGGACGTCACGGTTTTTGCGACCTCCGGCAACAACAAGAGTTCCTGCTACCAAACCCGGACCACATCGCCCTCGTCAAACAAGCGCGGGACCGCTATCTGCAGCGATTTCGCCCGGTAGAGCGATTCCGGTATCCCAACATCGCTAAGGTACAACTCACCAACCTGGGCGCGCGCCGCTCCCGTCTTGAGTCCGATCTTAGGCAGCGCCAGAGTCAGCGTGGCATCCGCGCGCACAGACGGTTGATGTGCTTCACCGGTGGTCGAATCAAGGCCACTGGGCGCATCGAGTGACAGCACCGACGCCGGGCTCTCATCGGCAAATGTGATCATCTCAGCGGTGACGCCGGTCGGCGGGCCGCTCAAGCTGTATCCGATGATTGCATCAATGATCAGATCTGGATCACCGTCGGTGAGGCTAATCCCGCGCTTAATGGGTATAGACCGGTCAACTGAACGCCGGGTATGCCCGTGAAATCTGATGCCTCACGCGTCAGACGGACTGAAACACTCGCACCCCATCCGGCCAATCTACGGGCTGCGACTAATCCTCCGCCGCCGTTGCCACCTGACCCAGCCAGTACGATCACCCGTTTGCCTTCTGGTGTTCCATCCAGGAACCGATCTACGGCGAGTCTCGCCAGGTTGCGGCCGGCGTTCTCCATCATCTGCTCCAGCCCGATGTGGAACTCGTCCACCATCAGCCGATCGACTACGCGCATCTGGTCCGTCGTGATGAATGGGATGTCCGTGCGTTCGGGCACCTCAGGGTCGCTCAGCGATGATCACGCAGTAGCCGATGGTGCCGTCATCAATCAGACGGCGTGCTTCTGCGACGTAAGTCTTCGCCTGTTGGATCAGCTCAAGCTCGACCGGAATCTTGCCAAGCTTCACACCGATCTCCGCGAACATGAGCTTCTTCCGTACCCCGTCAACGAAGCTACTCGCGACATCTTTTCGGCGTTCGCTTCGGGTGACGCGGAAGCCAGCGCCTTCGACTAGCGAGACGTATTCATCCAGCGACCATGCCCCACCCACGCATCCAGCGACTGCAAACACGCTCTGGAGGTTGGACGGCAGGTCACCCTCCACGATCACGTCGGAGATGGCGAGCCGACCGCCGGGTTGCACAGCATCGAATATCCGACGAAGCACGGCTGGTTTATCGTCGAATATTGAGACTACACACTCAGCTATCGCCGCATCAAACATCGTTGGACTGAGATCAACACTGGCGATATCGCCAGTGATCACGTCAATCTGTGCCTCCAGGCCCTGCTTGCGAGCGTGGGACTCCAATTCTGCCGCGCCAGCTTCCTCCAGCGTGACGCCGGTAACCGTCGCGCCGTACTTTTTGGCGAGGAAGAGCGACGTAGCACCCGGACCGCACCCGACATCCAGCACTCGCGATCCAGGCGTCAGGTTGAGATCCGACGCCACTTCCTCCGTCAGTGCCAGACCGCCCGGGTGTAGCGAATCGCCCAGCAAATAACGCGCGGCGGGATGGCTGTACGCTCTGGCACAACAGGCGTTGAGGTCAATGTCGGGGGTGAGGGTCACGCCGCTTCCGCCGCGCTGTGAGTACATGCCACCTGAGGATGCACCCGACTCTTTTCGGCGCGGGCTTCAATCACGTTCTTCACTTCTGAAAGATGCTCGCGCATGTGTTTTTCCAGGAAATTCTGGGTGTAGATCTTCCCTAGAACCCACCCAAGCACAGACCATTCGATTCCAAATTTGCTGTGATAAGTGCGCTGGGCACAGCCACCGTGGTCACTCAACTCAAATCGATCACTGAGCAACTTCAGCCCGCCCGTGATCGGCCCTTTACCGGGAAAAAGTTCGAAATCGATGGCATCGGGTTCGTGAAGTTCGACCCACTCAGTCGTCACCCAGGTCTTGTGCATTCCGAATCCAAGTGAAATGGGAGTGGTGAACTCCACGAATTTCCGAGTCCCTTGATCCTCAAGAACCCGCGAGTATGGTCCTTCATTCCCCTTGGCCACCCCAAAGGCGGTCAATACCTGGAACGCAAGACGGCGGTCGGCGTTGACGTGGATGGCCTGCGAAGGGATTCGAATCGGAATGACTCCCACCGGCTAACCAGCCTGCGGCTCAGGTGAGGCAACCGGGATGCCAATTCTTTTCTCCAGCCTCTCTCTGGCACGTGACATCATGAGTTCTTTCTTGATGTCCTCACGATACCCAACCGTGTTGTACGCGCAGAAAGGAATCAGTCGGCCATCTGGAGTCGCGATTTCGACGCAGCACTTCATCAGCTTCTTGATATCGAATGTGTACGGGTCCTGGAAATCCTTGATCGTGATTGCAAAGACATGCTTCGCCATGTTGTTTGGGATGCTGAAGTCGATATTGCACGTTGCACAGACGAAGTTGTCGCCCAGCGTGTCGCTGCCCGGTGCCGCTGACGATGACCACATGCCTGCGAGCGCATCCCTGATCTCTGCTTCGGGATCGGGCCACACGCGATTGGTGATGTAGTCGAGGTACTCATCGACATCGATCAGTCTGGCGAGGGGGGGCACATCTTCGCCTTCGACGTAAGCGTATGCGATGGACTGGCACGAGGGGTGGCAGCAGGGCACCGGGACAAAATCTGACTTCACAAACGTTCCGTTCATGCCCTTATCGAGCCGGTCGATGATCTCGGGGATCGTGACCCGGTTCATGGGGTCCAGATATTCCAGATGACGACCCGTGTGAAATACCGGCTGGAACATGACGCCTCTTACGGCCGGATGCTTCAGTCCAAACTCGACGATTGCCGATAACTCATGCTCGTTGACATCGCGCTCAATCGTGGCTGTGAGGATCGTGTTGATATCGTGAGCGGCCAGTACTTCGAGAGCTGCAATCTTTTCGTCGAGAATCGACTCACCACGCATCTTGATATACGTCTCTTCTTCAAACCCATCGAACTGGAGATAGGCCATGGGGTTGAGTGCACAGAACTTCTCGGCCCACTCTGGATCCTCCACCAACTTGCGACCGTTGGTGTTCACCATCACGTGGCGAATGCCCTTGTCCTGCGCCATCTGGATGAAGTCCAGCAACTCCGGGTGCAACGTTGGTTCGCCGCCTGAGAACTGGACCACTTCCGGGTCGCCCTCGGTCCGCACGAACGTGTCGAGCATGATTTCGACTTCATCGCGCCGTAAGTTGAAGCCGGTTCCCGCGTCCATGAGGCATGTGGGGCATGCCATGTTGCAGCCGGTGTTGACTTCGATGATCACTACGCAGGCATGCTGTTTGTGTTCAGGACAGAGGCCGCAGTCGTATGGGCAGCCGTCTTTGATCTCAGTGGAAAACTCAAGTGGGATATCGCCGGGCTTGTTGTAGCGAAGCTGATCGACGTACGTCTCGGCGTCAGGCGATATGAGAACTTCGAACCGGCCATGCTCATCGCACCGCTTCCGCATGATCACCTTGCCGTCTTTCAGGTGAATCTCTGCGTCAATGAGCTTCTAGCATTTGGGACACATGCTGCGCGTCAGCTCATAGAAGATCGAATCGGCAACCGCGCGTTTGCGGGCGGGTACTCGTGGTTCCGGTTTGGCCTCAGCTATACATCTCCTGTCGATAGCGCCGCACAGGCAGCATATTGCCGCCACATGTTCGCACGCACATGAGGCGGCGTGAATATGACGGTTAGATGCCCCTCTCGCCAAATGTGTCCAGAAAACAAAAAGCCCGGCAGGTCGCCGGGCCTTTTTGGATCAGATCAGGGCTACTTCTTCGTCTCCCAGAAGATGTGACCAATCTTGTCGATTGCAGCCTTGAAAGCTACGGCGGCATCCATGTCGACGTTCTGCTTGGCCTGTGAGCCCAGCTTGCAGGCTTCCCACACCAGGGTGTGAAGGTCCGGGTTTGCCTCAAGGTGCTCGGGCTTGAAGTAATCGGTCCAGATGATCAGAATATCGTCCTTGGCCTTCTTGCCGTGCTCCTCTTTGACCAGCGTATAGCGGGCAAGGGCGTGGCCTGACGCCGGGTCGCTCAGATCGAGACTCTGAATGAGTTCGGTCATGCGGATGACGGTCTGAGCTGCTTCGAGTGCTGCGTGGGGATCGTAGATGCCGCACGGGATATCACAGTGCGCCTGAACGTCGCTAATGGGCAACACTCGGTCGAGTAGACGAGTTACATTGGTTGCAAATGACATACTTAATTGCTCCTGGGGATTCAGTGCGAGCCAATATGGGGCTCGACCGGAATTTGGCCGTTCTTTCGGCGGCTAAATCTACCACAGATG
>DBZV01000170.1:0-271 GCA_002311865.1 Dehalococcoidia bacterium UBA1151 | reverse complement strand
AGGCGACAAAGCGATTGTCAGTCCTCGTGAGTACAAACGAGGTTCGCCTGATCGATTCGACGTGGTGATCCTGAAATCTATCGACGGGCGGAAGGCGGAGATAAAGCGCATCGTCGGCCTCCCCGGCGAAGAGGTGATGATCAAGAACAAGCGGCTGCTCATCGATGGGGAGGAAGTGGAGCAGCCCGCCGACTCCTCCGACTCAGGAATTCATCTCTGGGTGCTTGAGGCTGACCAGTACATCGTGCTGGGTGATAATCGCGCTGCATCC
>DBZV01000065.1:1798-5455 GCA_002311865.1 Dehalococcoidia bacterium UBA1151 | reverse complement strand
GGTCCTCGGTTCGATTCCGAGCGGGTGGCTCCACTCGCCTGTCGCATAATAGACTGATAAACATTAGTCGGGCAATCTCGCTTCACCTCTCCTTTTCCGTGGTTGCAACCACTTTCGTAACCATTTTGTCGCCCGCGTTCTAGGGATAAGGGATATAACAAATGAAAGAGCTACTCCGTGACAAATCAAGAGATGATTTAGCCTACGCCCTGAACTCGTTAGGCGTGAAAGCAGAAATGGTTGAACGTGGCCGGGCCGAAGAAAAAATAGAGAATTCGTGGTACCAGCGATCACTAGGGGTAATCGACATCCTCGAAGGGTCAATCAGGTGGATAAACATCCTAAAGAAAGACCGGCAGAAGCACAGTCCCCCTCGGTGGTGGGTGGTACTGGGCATCCCCGTTGATGGACCGGTCTCAACTCGTCAACAGGCCAAAATCAAGACAGTCAGGAAAAAATCATTTCCCCTGTTCGGGAAAGTAGTCGATGTGATTTGGAAAGGTGACGATGGTGGTACCGGCCTGGTGGACACATTATCTAGGGACATACCTACTAAGACACTAGCAAAGCGTATTGGCAACCTTGAAATCAAGAGTCAATCCGATAGGTTTCAAGGATGGACATTGACAGTGGATAGGCAATTTACTCCAACAGGACAAGATTGGGAAACCGTCGAAAAGATTGCGGGTTATATCCTTTCGTCCCCACGTTATTCATAGAAGATCAGACTTAGTAGAAATCACGCCCGTGGTGATCAAGCACCGTTTGAGTAGTTCATAGTACCCATTCTAAGAATCATCGAGGGACTGCGCCTCAGGCGTTCTAAGAGGATTTAGTGAAATTTTTCCTGATTAGTTTGCACACTCCCAAGGTTGCGATGTTAGCTATCGCTGCGTGGTTGCTGATTGTTGGAGTCGTCACCGCTGTTGCGCCCCCTCTTTCCGAGGTGACTTCTCGAGGACAAGAAGACTTTCTACCCGCTGGAGCAGAATCCATCGAGGCCATAGGCCTTAGAGCTAAGCGATTCCCCTCGGGGATTGGGATTCCAGCGTTGGTGGTTTTTGACGCGGGGGATCAAGGGCTCAATATGGACTCTGCGTTGGAGATGTTCACTCAGAACGCGAGATCTGAGGGCGCGCCGAAAGCCATCATAGCCGTGGCTTCCCCAATCGATTCCATCCAAGCACGAGGAACGCTTACCTCCGATTCGGGAACAACTTCGATGGTATCGATACTCATAGGGGGCAATCCGTCAGACGACGCGTTCCTGGAAGCGGTTGATTGGCTCGTTGATCAGGCGAGTGAGGTAGGCGCGGCGTTCGAGATTCAGAGCGCGGTAACCGGACCTGCCGGGATCTTCAATGATGCCATCAAGGTGTTCAGGTCGATCGATCTTAAGGTCACCGTCACGACGTCGATTCTGGTATTGGTCTTGTTGCTGATGATCTACCGCTCACCGTTATTGGCGATTGTGCCTCTGGTCGTTATTGGAATCGCTCTGACGTTTGCGCAGAGCCTAGCGGCAATCCTCGCTAAAGAGTTTGGTCTCCCGCTGAACCAGCAGGTGACGGCAATCATGTCTATCTTGGTGTTTGGAGCAGGCACGAACTATGCCTTGTTCATCGTCTCTCGATACCGAGAAGAGCTTCAGGAACACTCTGATAAATGGCAGTGTATGCGGGCAGCTATGTCTAGCGTGGGGCCGTCTATCGCAGGGTCAGCAGGTACCACTATCGTCGCGATGTCGGCTCTCGCGTTCGCATCTTTCGGCTCCTTCCGATCCTTGGGGCCGATGCTGGCGTTGGCGGTGACGGTGGTTCTATTTTCGGGACTATTCGTTCTCCCGGCGATCATCACACTCTTGGGTAGATGGGCCTTCTGGCCACGAGATTTCCTGCTTCCTGAAGATTCAGGCGGGAAAGTGCTCGCCGTCGCACTTGGGATCATGCTATTTCCTCTATTCGCAGTTTCGATCGGTTTTTCGCGAGTAGGGAAATTCATTCACCAACTTATCTCTCGTGACGAATCGCATAGCAATGGAGATGACGGTATCTGGGACCGGGCCGGCAGATTGGTTAGCCGGAGGCCGCGCTTGGTCTTTTCAGTGACGATGTTGGGGATAATCATCGCGACCATACCGTCGTGGACAATGACCCCGAGCTTCAATTTCCTGAACGGATTTCCTGATGATGCCGAATCGAAGATCGGTTACAACTTGCTTGTTGAGGCGTTTCCCGCAGGGCAGCTGGCACCGAGTGAGATGCTGGTAGAGAGCAACGACGGTCCAATAAGCCAGGCCTATAGACAGATTGGTCGGTTGTCGGCTGATATAGCGGAGCTGGATGGTGTAGCCAGCGTCAAAGGCCCTACACGGCCGACCGGCCTTCCGGTGTCGATGGAGGACGCTCAGCGAGCAGGTGCTTCGCGATACGTTTCGCCCGACGGTACCACCGCACGGATCGAGATTGTCCTTTCGGATGATCCTTATTCGGCGGCCGCCTTGGACATGATTGCGAAGATAAGGACTTTGGCTTCGGAGTCGAGCCTAAGAAGAGATGGTGGTCCTCGGGTTCTCGTAGGTGGGCCGACAGCGGTTCAAACAGATACTAAGGCATCGATCGATCGCGATCTCAGCTGGTTCGTTCCGGTTTCACTCTTCGCGATATTCTTGGTACTTGTAGTCTTATTGAGATCGCTCTTCGCTCCTCTCTACCTTGTTTTCAGTGTCATCGTGAGTTTCGGTGCCACATTTGGCATCTCTATCTTCGTATTCCAGGTGATCCTTTCCCATTCCGGCGTGGCTTACTCCAACGGGGTTTGGATGTTCATCTTCCTGGTTGCTTTAGGCGCCGACTACAATATTTTCGTGATGTCACGTATCCGTGAAGCTACCCGAAAACACGGCCTTCGGGTGGGGATAGCAGTTGCTGTTGGCCGAACGGGTAGCGTGATCACCTCCGCCGGGATAATCCTTGCCGGAACATTTGCCGTTCTTACTACGCTCCCTCTAAGAGATCTGTTCCAGCTAGGTTTTGCCGTGATGCTGGGCGTTCTGATCGACACTTTTGTCGTGCGGGCATTCCTGGTACCGAGCATGGTCGCGATGTTCGGCCGGTGGAGTTGGTGGCCGAGAACGGTCAACAACACCTAGCACATAATGACATTTGCGCGGATGCTGCGCCCGCGCGCGAGGCTCCAACCTCAGCGATGACCTAAGTGATTGCGGGATAAGTTCACTCGCGCACCTAAGACAGACAGAGATAGGGGTGGCCTGTCGGCAACCGGCAGGCGTAGGCAAAGACAGACATGGAGGGAGTGGCCTATCGGCAATCGGCGAGGCGCAAGCGCGAGTTCAACTCGAGGCAACCGATAGGGGTGTCCTACTTCAACTGACACCGTTACTGGATAACGTTGCTGTAACGGCAGAGTAACGCTTGCCTAGGCGTCAACACATAGGAGGAGTTCGCTGTAGTGTTCGCAACGCTATACCCGCTTAGGCTAGCTCTGCCCAAGGAGGTATGCCCGATATGAGACCGGTGCAGATCTATTTAGGTACATGTGTACTCACGCTCGCGTAAGCAGGTTCCCCAGCGTCCCGACTGTGCCTCCCGCAGCCGCCGAGGCCTTCGCGACCGAGTCCGCACGGTACACGAAGGT
>DBZV01000065.1:739-1727 GCA_002311865.1 Dehalococcoidia bacterium UBA1151 | reverse complement strand
TCCGCGTAGCCGTTAGCATCCGTCGTCGACCGCCCATAGCCCACCAATGACACCTCAGCGCCGCTGACAGGCTTGCCGACATCGTCAAGCACTTGGAGCTTGCAGCGAGCGCCGTCTATCTCCATGCTAGGAATCTTCTCGACCGCGTCAAGCTCGTACTCACCTGTCCGCTTGGGCGTCCGCCACGCCTCGCCATACTTCAGGCGCAGGTACTCCTCCGGCGGGTTGGGCACTAGGAAGCGCTCCCCTAAGAATGTAATCTCCTTCGGCTGTCTCAGTAACCGAAGCGGAATCTCCTGCTTCGGGTACACCACAACCGTCTCCTTCTCGCTCACGTAACAGTCCCAGCCTGTGCGAACCCAATCCTTAATCATCGAGAACGCCGGGTGATCCCCAGGTGAAGCGTAGATATAGTACCCACGATTCCGGAACGTCTCCAAAGCGGTGTCCACCTTCGCCTTGGACAAGCCGTCGACACCCATCACTGACATGATGTCTAGGTCGTCATCCCACGCGATAATGGCGCCATCTCGAATCGCCCCTAGACAAGTGCCCGAAGAGAGCAGAAAAACGATTCCAGATTGGTCGAGGATCTCCTTCACCTCTTTCAACACCCGTTCAGCCGCCGCCGCGTCCACCGGCGGGTTGTAATTAAACGTGAACTCCAAACTCTCCGCGTCCGAGCCATTCCCTAAGACCATGTCCCCCCTCACTGTGAGGCGATATCAGGCCGAGATAGCGTATCCAATCAATACGGGTACGTACAGCGCGACGCGGGCTGAATGGGTGCGTCAGATAGCCAAGCAACAACTTGACCGCCTAGGGGACCGCGAGATCGCGTAGTCGGACAGCCAACCTGGCTCTGGCCTTCGTAGTCCCGCGTCGTAGTTCTCGTCGCACCGAGAGCACCAGTAGCCGATGGGCACGTATCGCTGCTTGCCACGCCTGAGTAGCCGTACATACAACCGCCTCAAAGGCGTCGGGCCAG
>DBZV01000065.1:0-695 GCA_002311865.1 Dehalococcoidia bacterium UBA1151 | reverse complement strand
CCGCCGCGTCACCGGTCACCGTCAAGCACGCAAGAGAAGACAGGTGTAAGGGCTGTTGTCAAAGCTGCCTTCGCGCTTTGCGCAACTGGATTGAGAGTGTGGCCAGGACTCGGAAACAAGGGTCGCCCGGTCGACTCCCGTTTCGTCTACCAGCCAAGCCACCAGCGATTAGACTTCTACAACGATTCGGGTCTTTTGCTGAACGGCCTCGCTTGTTGAATGTAATGAGTCTCGCTGGGGCATCCTGCCCGTGAGCAGATCATTGGCTGAGGGCCCGACCGCTCAGCATCACGTACTCTTGCTATCTAACGATGGACTGCCGGGTAGTGGGCCGGGTTTAGGAGACCATGGACGCGCTTTTAGCATTGGCAGTCGGTGCCGCGGCACTGCTCACAGCGATCGTGGGTGGGGCTACCGGCATAGGCAGCGCCATTGCCATGATTGCAGTCCTCACCTTCGCTATAGGAATCCGCGAGGCAGTGCCGATAGTCACGATAGCTGTGACCATACAGACCGTGTCTCGTGTATGGGTGAATCGAGCGCTCATTGATTACCGGGTCGCTCGCTGGTTCATCCTGGGAGCACTCCCCGCCGCCGCCCTTGGCTCCATTGCCTTTGCCAATGCTCCGGTTCACCTATTGGCTCGCGGTTTGGCGATATTCCTGTTCGCCATCGTCATCTACCGTCACTTACCA
>DBZV01000101.1:1953-6241 GCA_002311865.1 Dehalococcoidia bacterium UBA1151 | reverse complement strand
GCCGTCCCAAGTGCCGACAAAGTGCGCTTCACCAGTACTGGGACCGAGGCCACCCTGTACGCCTTGAGACTGGCTCGTGCTGCTACCGGTCGCGAGAAGATCATCAAGTTCGAAGGCGGATATCACGGCATGCACGACTACGCCCTGATGTCGCTGAAACCTTCACGCACCGCCGACTACCCACACCCAATTCCGGACAGTCGCGGCATCCCGAAAGCGGTCGAAGAGTCGATGCTTCTGGCGCCTTATAACGATCTCGAATACGTCACATCCTTGATCGAAGACCATCGTGAAGAGCTAGCCGGTGTCATCGTAGAGCCGTTTCAGCGAATCATCCCGCCTGCACCCGGTTTTCTGGAGGGCTTGCGCGAAGCCACGCGCACGCACGATATTCCTCTCATTTTCGACGAGGTCGTAACCGGCTTCAGACTCGCGTACGGTGGCGCTCAGGAGTACTACGGCGTGCAGCCAAACATCACCACCATCGGGAAGATAATCGGCGGTGGATTCCCGATGGCCGCGATCACTGGGAGCGAACGGTACATGGCGGAGTTCGATCCCGCCGGACCGGAAGAGCCACTGCTGCAGATTGGTACGATGAACGGCAATCCCATCGCAGCGGCGGCTGGTCTCGCATCCATGGAAGTCCTGAAACGCCCAGGCACATATGAACGGCTGCACGAGATCAGCAACAAGATCAGCGGCGCACTCGGCTCGGCCGCCGCAGATCTGGGCATCCCGGCCCGTATCGTCGGCGATGGGCCAGTCTTCGACCTGGTATTCACGGATAAACCGGTCAACAACTATGCCGACTACCTCGCGTCTGATCGGGACAAGCAGGCGCAGTTCCTGCTGAACATGAGGAATCACGGCGTCCTCAAAGACTCCAAGTTCTACGTCTCAATAGTCCACGATGAGGCAGACGTCGATCTTTCCGCAGAGACATTCTCAAAGGCGCTGGCTGACCTCGATCACTAGTCACACTGTGATCGTGCGCGCCGCCTGCTGTACTATTCCGTCAGAATCACCCATCTGAGCGCTGGAGTCAGCACATTGCGCCCTAATCAGACCACCGGCATGCCGCTCTCGAAGATCAGAGTGCTGGACCTCACGCGCGCCCGAGCTGGCCCCACGTGCGCCCGCCAACTGGCGGACTGGGGCGCCGAGGTGATCAAGATCGAAATGCCAGCGGATGGGAGAGAGGTTATGGGCGGCGATCGCCATGGCTTCGACTTCCAGAACCTTCATCGCAACAAGCGATCGTTGACGCTAAATCTCAAGGCTGATTCGGGCAGGGAGATCTTTCATGCGTTGGCCAAAGAGACCGATATCGTGGTTGAGAACTACCGGCCCGATGTGAAGAACAGGCTGGGCGCCGACTATGAGACTCTTTCGAATATCAATCCACGCATCATTCTGGGCAGCATCTCTGGCTTTGGGCAGGATGGCCCCTACGGCTACCGACCCGGGTTTGATCAGATCGCACAGGGGATGGGCGGCCTGATGTCTATCACCGGCGAACCTGGCGGCGGCCCAATGCGCGTCGGGATACCCATCGCCGACCTGTGCGCTGGTTTTTTCTGCGCCCAGGGAATACTGCTCGCCATCATCGAGCGCCACACCTCAGGCAAAGGCCAGTGGGTGAAGACCTCGCTGTTGGAGGCGCAGATCCAGATGTTGGACTTCCAGGCGGCGCGCTATCTGAAGGACGGTGAGATCCCTGTTAGCGCCGGGAACGACCACCCGACCGGGATTCCGACGGGTGTCTTCCCAACTTCCGATGGCCACATTAACATCGCCGTGGCCGGTCAGGTCATCTACGAGCGATTTTGCAACGCACTGGAAGCGCCTGAACTCATCTCAGACGAGCGATTCAAATCGGGTGATCTCCGCTCGAAAAATCGCGTCGAGATGAACGCGGCCATTGGCGAAATCACTCTCACCAACACGAGTGAACACTGGATCACACTGCTGAACGATGCCGGGTGCCCGTGTGGGCCGATCAACTCAATGGACCAGGTATTCGCGGACCCTCAAGTGAAGCATCTGAAGATGGCAGTGGCCGTTGATCACCCCATACTGGGGGAGTTTGAGATCGTCAATCAGGCGATCAAGCTGAGTCGCACACCGTCGTCCATACGCACCGCAACCCCGGAGCAGGGCGAGCATACAGATGACATCCTTGAAGAACTTGGATACACCACAGAGGAGATTAATGGCTACCACACCAACGGCGTTGTCTGACTCCCCAACACGCCACCTGGACACCGGAACGGACAAGATGCTGGCACACGTCAAGGACGGCGTTGGTTGGATGACATTCAACCAGCCCAACAAGCGCAACGCCGTGTCTTTCGATATGTGGACCGGCATCGCGTCGATCATAAAGGACTTCTCAAGCTCTGATGAGGTGCGAGTGATCGTTATGACAGGCGCGGGCGACAAGGCATTCGTATCGGGGGCTGATATTTCAGAGTTCGAGGAGAAGCGCAGCACGCCTGAGCAGATCAAGATATACGAGGCCAACTCTGCCGATGCCCACGAAGCGATCACCACCCTGGAAAAGCCGTTGATCGCGATGATTCGAGGGTTCTGCATTGGCGGCGGCCTAGCGATTGCGCTTTCCGCCGATCTACGAATTTCCGCGGACGACGGCCAATTCGGCGTGCCAGCGGCCAAGCTCGGGCTTGGTTACGGGTACGGTGGCATCAAAGTCTTGATGAATCTCGTTGGGCCATCAATGGCGAAGGAGATCTTCTTTACTGGCCGCAGATTCAGCGCCGAAGAGGCTCACGACATGGGCCTTATCAACCGCATTGTCCCCGTCGATCAGCTCGAGTCTTCCGTCACTGAACTCGCGCAGATGATCTCCGCCAACGCCCCTCTAACAGTCCAGGCCGCCAAGGCCGCCGTCAACGAAGGCGTAAAAGACCCGGCGGACCGGGATCTGGATGCTGTAGCCGCGATGGTCAAGGCCTGCTTCGATAGCGAGGACTATAAAGAAGGCCGCGCCGCCTTCATGGAAAAGCGAAAGCCGCAGTTCCAAGGGCGGTAGGAGCGAAGATGGGATTCGCCAAGGAGGTTGCAGATCGATTTTTGTTCTTCGACGCCGATGAGATTGTTGAAGAAGGCACTCCTGAGTATTTCTTCACCAATCCGCAGGAAGACCGCACTAAGCTTTTCCTGTCGCAGATACTCTAACTACGCAGGCGCTTCAAATAGCCTGCTCTCGTCCATGAACATGGTTGCGCCCATCTCGAAGTAGCGCTCTTGCTGTTCCGGGCTATAGGTCCGCAGGCAGAGCGTAGTCTCTTCGTCGCGAAGCTGCATGAGCACGTGCTCGATGCAATCGTCGTCGGTCTGGAGCGGATGTTGCGGGTTGGATTCACGATCGAAGGCGAGGTCGTTTGGTCCCCATGAGACCACCGATGCTCCAGCGTCACCAAAATCTTTGGCCTGCGTCACCGCCCTGATCGACTCCAGTTGCATCCACAATAGCCCGTGGTTGTTCCACCAGTCGGCGTACTCCAGCCGGTCCCCGTGCATCGCCCGCCCCGGACTGAACGCCGGTCCCCAGCTCCGCTTGCCACGCTGCGGGTAGTAGAACGCGTTGGACGCGGCCTGCACAGTATCGAGCTCATTCACCTGTGGAACCTCGATCATCGAAGGCCCAAGATCCAGCATGTTACCGATCAGAAACGCCAGATTCGCATGCTTGATACGCAATTGCACCGGAACAGCCAGCTCGTTCGCAATCTCACAGAACTGGACCAACAATCGCTCATCAAGCGGGCCGTGCTGGGCGTCTACGGCAACGTAATCATAGTTGCCATCATCGACGACTTCCTTGATCGCCGGACCGTCCCAAGTCATTCGTACCGAGACACCAACAACCCGCTCCCCACCAACTACACGTTGCTTGAGATTTTCTATTCTGTGCATCAACGTCTCCCTGACGACTCGATCTCGATGTTCTGTATCGCGAATCGCAATATGCCATCCGGCGCGACCGCGGTATCGACGGGCTTGAATCCCGCCTGAGTGCGGGGAGTATAGGCGCTGTGGCGGCGCGACCGATGCCCATTAACCTTTTCCGGAGAATTGGTAAGTATGATTTCAAGCACCGGACAAGTTGCCACACTGTACTGCCTATTCACAGGGAGCATATCCGCCGGAATCACATCGGGATGAACCGCCGCTACATCATGAATATTCATCAACACACAGGCCGTATCCGCAGGGTTCCAATCTGGGCACTGGGCGCCACTATGGCACTGGCGGTAGCGGT
>DBZV01000101.1:648-1914 GCA_002311865.1 Dehalococcoidia bacterium UBA1151 | reverse complement strand
TGGCGGTAGCGGTAGCCTGCAATAGTGAGGTACCGGTGGCTACGTTGGTTCCAATCGTGCCGGAGGCCACAGAAACACCGCCGACACCAACCGCGACGGCTATTCCTACCCCCAACTTCACGCCGCCCACAGTAACACCAGCGCCAACGGCGGAACCGATGGTCGTAGCGACTGATGCGGACCAGCTTGGTGCTCTAGCCTTCGACTATGTTGAAACCCTTTCTGTGGACTTATCGCCCCGCATGAGCGCCAGCGCCGGAGAGCTTGCCACTGCGGAGTTCCTGCAAAATCGTATGTCGGAACTGGGATATGACTCTGAGCTGCAAGATTTCGAGTTTGAGTTCTTGCAACAGGACGGTGAGTTGATTCAATTCATAGGATCTGGTGAGCCTCCCATAAGCGCCCGGATGATAGTTGGAAGCATCCCAGGAACTGCGGAAGGAATGCTTGTGGACATCGGGCTGGGAGGATTTGCTGATATTCCGGTACGCGGTCTTGAAGGTGCGATTGCGTTCGCAGACAGGGGCATAATCCCGTTTGAAACGAAGGCTCGCAATGCCGCAAACGCGGGAGCAATCGCTATCATCGTCGCGAACAGTGCCCCCGGGCCTGTTTCAGCGACATTCGAGAGGCAGTTCGACTTCCTTGCCTTGAGCATATCTGGCATCGACGGTGATCAGATTCGTTCACGCATGGAAGAGGGTCCGGTCTCGGTGCGTCTGGAAGTCGCGCCGCAGACGCTGCAGACACTGCAGAGCAGGAATGTTGTTTCCGCGATGCCCGGCGACAGCGATGACATCGTCATCATGGGCGCGCATTTCGATGCTGTGCCGAGATCACCGGGCGCCAACGATAATGCTTCCGGCGTAGCAACGGTCCTCACAATCGCCGAGCAGATTGCTGATCGAAATCTCCCGTTCGAATTACGCGTCGTGTTCTTCGGTTCGGAAGAGCTCGGCCTGTTCGGCAGCCAGCACTATCTGAACTCGCTCACGCCAGACGAAGCCGCCCGCGTCGCGTTCATGATCAATCTTGATGCGCTTGGCTCCGGGCAGCTTGAACTCTTCGGCGACGCCGGGTTAGTGGCGGCCGCCCAAGTAATCGCGAATGATCTCGATATTCCCGTACGGCGCGGAGTGATTCCGGCCACCTCCAGTAGCGATCATGCCCCCTTTGAGGCTGCGGGCATACCGATTTTAATGTTGTTCGGAAGCGACTTCACTGAAATTCACAGCCCGCAGGATGCGCTCGATAAAATTCAACCTG
>DBZV01000101.1:0-470 GCA_002311865.1 Dehalococcoidia bacterium UBA1151 | reverse complement strand
CCGCGCTTTTGTGGTGATCTTGAGGCGCGATAGATCTCAAGATAATCAGCTACTAATCTCTTTGAGATCGCTTCACCAATGAGTTCCAGCGGAACGTCATCCAGTGTCTTGAACCGTACGCACGCCTTGCCGATATCCAGCTTCCTACCGGACTCACGGTAGCGAGCTTCAAACCACTCTTTGAGATCTTTTCTGCCATAAATGTATGAGATACACCGACATGTGTCGCTTCTGTGAAGCAATGGCGGCGTACATGAGCGGCTGCTTGTTGTACGTGTCAGGGAATGTCTGGAGTGGGATTTCATACGTGATCATGCCCCACCGCATCTGCTCGTCGTAGCCTTCTTGGAGGTTGCGCAAAACGCACTCTCTGATGGCCGCAATAGCTGTTCGGCGATCTGGATTAAGCTGCTCCAGATACTCCTCTATCGTGATCGCCTCACGGCGCACCATCGACTTCAACTCCATCG
>DBZV01000200.1:67451-84124 GCA_002311865.1 Dehalococcoidia bacterium UBA1151 | reverse complement strand
TGCAGTTATCTGTGGTCATCCGGCGTCCTCAAAAAATTAGCGTGTCCTGAATCGTGGATCAAGAAATTACCTGAATCCGAATTCGTAGTAGTTATGCGATATCTCGTCGTTTGTCACGTCAATCACTCTGTACCCGGAATCATCGTCGCCCAGGGGATAGCCAACTGCACCAGTCGCAACCATCAGCATGCCATCATGCTCAGCATAGTTGTTCCGGTGCCAGTGACCTGCAAACACCGCCGCAACACCGTACTCCTCCAGCAGATCAATTACGGGCATCCGATGCGCCTTTTTGACTGAGAAGTAGTTATCCGCTTCATCGGCATCGGCCAGAAAGAGTGGGTAGTGCGTGAAAACAATGATCTGCGATGATTCCCGTTTCTTCGCGGCCTGAAGTTCAGCTTTCAAGAACCTCATCTGAGATTCCACATCGCCTCCAACATGCTCTGGCTGATCCATCAGGCTGGTATTCAGCGCAATGAACGAGACATCTCCGTGCTGAAACGAGTAGTAATCGTCACCCCAGTGCTTCCGATATGAGGCCATGCTGGATGCCGTAGGAACAACTGCATCGATTGCCACATCGTGATTGCCAGCAATCCAGTAGATGGGAATATTTTCGTTGAGCTGCGATGCAATCCTCATCACTTCATCGCGCTCTTCGGTGCTTTCAGAGTTGTTGACCATATCGCCACAGACAACAACAAACTCTGAATTGCGCTCGTTGGCCTGCCTGATCGCCTCTTCAAAGGCTTTCGTCTCGGGTTCGTAACCCTGAAACTTCGGTTCTTTGTTCACTTTCAGACCACGCGCGGCAAACGCGGCGATCTCTTCATCGGACATTCCGCTCAGTCCTGACGACATTCCGAATTGGGTGTCTGCGAGTTGTATGAAGCTAAATGACATGAGCCCGAATATGTGACGCGACTGTAATTGCGTTCGCCGATTGTACTTACGTGACGGCACCAAACATTGCTTCGCACACAATACTGCACCTGAGGACGATTGCGTAGACAATCACTTCCGGTGTCCCATCACTTAGCTCTGAGGTCTATACTGCCCGAATCCTGGCCTGACCAATTCGCCATTGGGGCCGAATGGGGCTGAATGAGGCCAAACGAGGAGAAACATGCCACCAGACAAAGATCTTCTGTTGCAGATGCTAGAGCGAATGTGGCGCATCCGTATATTTGAAGAAACCGTTATAGAGATACATTCATCTGGAGAACTCCAGGGCCCGGCTCACCCGTACATCGGTCAAGAGGCCGTTGCCGTTGGTGCTTGTGCGGCTCTCAAGGACACGGACTACATCGCTGGAAATCATCGGAGTCATGGTCATCCAATCGCCAAAGGCGGCGATCTTGGCGGTGCGATGGCGGAGCTTCTTGGCAAAAGTGGCGGCTACTGCAAAGGCAAGGGCGGCTCCATGCATCTGGCAGATTTTTCAATTGGGATCCTGGGTGAATCAGGCATTGTCGCTTCGTCCGTCCCTATCGCAACGGGAGCGGCGCTGGCGTCGAAACAGCAGGGCAAAGACTTTATCTCCATGGTCTTCTTTGGGGACGGCGCCTCCAACCAGGGCGCTTGCCACGAGTCCATGAACATGGCCTCACTGTGGAGCCTCCCGGTGATTTTCCTCTGTGAGAACAACCAGTATGCGATCACAACGTCGTACAAAAATTCCGTATCTGTCGATCACATCTCTGACCGCGCTCCCGCCTACAACATGCCCGGCGTGCTGGTCGACGGACAGGACGCAATTGCCGTTTACGAGGCCACGGTACATGCGGTTGAACGTGCGCGGGCCGGTGAGGGACCAACCTTGATTGAGTGCATGACCTACCGGTTTGAAGATCACTCTCTAGGCCTTGACCGAGTTCGAGACAACCCTTACCGGAGTGACGAAGAAGTTGACGAGTGGCGTCAGCGTGATCCGATTCCAATACATGAAGAGGCCATCACCTCCACCGGCGTTGTCACACCGGAGGACTGCGCGGAGGTACAGGCCCGCGTTCGTGTCGATGTGGCCGCGGCCCTCGAATTCGCCCGCAACAGTCCGTACCCGGAAGCAAAAGAGCTATTTGAAGATATGTGGGCCGAGTAAAGAGACGACATCAGCACATCCATCAAGATCAAGTCCAACCACCTCAACTAGAGAGCAAGAACATGCCCAATATGACCTACATGGCCGCAATTGCAGAGGCCACCCGTGAGGAGATGGAACGCGATGAGTCCGTCTACCTGATGGGTGAGGACATCCGAGCCTCCGTTTACGGCGCAAGTGCGGGCCTCTTCGAAATCTTCGGGGAAGACCGTGTGATCGACACACCACTTTCGGAAAACGGGTTTTTCGGCGCCGCCATCGGCTCATCCCTGGTTGGTCAGAGGCCCATTGTGGAGACCGTAACCAGTTTTTTCTGGGTCGGCATGGACCAGATGATCAGCCAGGCCGCCAAGATGCGGTACATGTTTGGCGGTCAGGCAAAGCTGCCCGTCACATGGCGCGCACGAATGTTCTACGCCCGTGGCGCGGCCGCTCACCACTCAGACCGCAACTACAACATCTTTATGAGCACACCCGGCCTAAAAGTAATCTGTCCCACAAATCCATACGACGCCAAGGGCCTCATGAAAACGGCAGTGAGGGATAACAACCCCTGCCTTATCTTTGAGGACGGCATCGCCATCAGCTCACGTGGCGAAGTCCCTGCAAACGAGGACCTTCCCGGTGGCGAGTTGCTCGTGCCGTTCGGTGAGGCACGTATCGTCCGCGAAGGAACCGACTGTACCATCGTCGGCATCGCCGGTGGGGTCGCGCATGCCGAGAATGCAGCCAAAATCCTTGAGGGAGAGGGAATTTCTTGCGAAATTATTGATCCCCGTACACTGGTGCCCCTGGATAAGCAGACAATCCTGACATCTGTAGAGAAGACCGGTCGTTTGGTGGTAGTTGATCCGGCGCACGAAGTTTGCAGCGTCGCCAGTGAGATCTCATCCATCGTGGCGCAGGAGGCCTTCTGGTCGCTTCAGGCGCCCATCATCAAAGTAGCTTCCGCACAGGTCAATGTGCCCTACTCTCCAGCGTTGGAACCTCTCGTATATCCAACTCCTGAGCGGGTGATCGAAGCCGTCCGGGAGACAATGAGTTAGATCCCCTGAACGGGCCTCACTGAAAAAATTTCCCAGTAGTAGGCCGTGATCACGTTCGCGCCAATCGTACTGGGTTAGGTGGGAAACACTCCACAGGCCTTCTCAAGAAGTGGATAGCCGTCTGGTTGAATTCATTCAAGTGGCCAAAAACTGCATATTCCTCGAATACCTTCGGTAATTCTGCCATTTTGGTCCATCACGATGCGGTTGGACTGCAATCCTATGTGCTGCTGAATGCGCGATCTGAACGTAGTTGAGTTGACAGCCATATTCAATTGCCCTAACGATTGATTAGCTGATCATCAGATCAGTGGCGATAAATACGATTCCTTCCGGCTCAGGAGGGATATTGGTAACGGCCCTGAGCCAAACGAATAGGGCCTGCCTGAGAATCGGAGATCACTATGGATGCATATTGCATGAAGTGCAAGACCAAGCGTGAGATGAAGAGCCCGGAGTCGACAGTGATGAAGAACGGCCGGCCGGCCACAAAGGGCATCTGCCCAGAGTGTGGCACAAAGATGTTCAAGATCGGCAAGACTTAGACTCTAGTCCGTCCACCGGGGGCACACGTCCCCCGGCGATTCATCTCACATGAGACCCACGGTTGGTGGGTCTCATACTTTAACTCCCGCTTTCGGCAAGATTTCCAGCGCAGGTTGTCTCCGACCCCAACCCGGACGATAATCGCCGCCTTCATGAAAACTTTTGGCATGAATACTTTTGGCGTGCAACCGGCCCGCAAACAACCATCATCAGAGGGCTCAACCAGGTGACAGGGTCCAACCCCCCAGACGACCCGAATCGTGGCTACCGCATCGGCGCGGATATTGGCGGTACATTCACTGATGTAGTCCTTGTCACTCCCGATGGGCGGTCGGCGACCCGGAAAGTCAGCTCAACGGTGGACGACTACTCAGTGGGCATCGTCTCAGGCATTGAGGAGATACTGGCCGAACTCGGCGAACCCGGCAGCACCATCAGGGAGATCGTTCATGGCACCACAGTCGCCACAAACGTGATTCTGGAGAACAAGGGCGCACGCACGGCCCTGATCACTACAGCCGGATTCCGTGACGTGCTTGAGTTGAGACGACTCCGCATTCCCGAGTTATTCTCGCTGGAGTACACGCCCCCACCGCCACTCGTGCGCCGCCGGTATCGCCTTGAGGTCTCCGAGCGCATCGATGCGAATGGCGTGGTGCTGACTCCGTTGGATATGGCATCTGCTGATGCTGGTTTTGAGCGCATCGCAGAGGAAGGCATCGAAGCGATTGCGATCTGCCTGCTCAACTCATACCGCAACTTTGACCATGAATCGCAGCTTGCTGAGGTGGTCCGACGAAAGTTCCCAAACCTGTTTGTATCGGTATCGTCAGAGGTACTGCCCGAGATCCGGGAGTACGAGCGCACCAGCACCACGGTCATCAACTCCTACGTGGGTCCCACAGTGGCAAACTACTTGCGATCCCTGTCCAGCCAACTTCAATCTGCCCAGATCGGCGCGCCAATCCGGATCATGCAGTCGAACGGCGGCGTAATGTCGGACGCCGCAGCTGCGATGAAGCCGTCGCACATCATCGAGTCAGGTCCCGCCGCTGGCGTGGTCGGTGGCGCCTACCTGGCGAGGCAGGCCGGAATCGACAATCTCATCACGTTCGATATGGGCGGAACTACCGCCAAAGCTTCCATGGTGGAGGCCGGCGAGCCGACATTGACCACCGAATACGAGGTTGGCGCCGGAATCTCGCTATCCAGCCGTCTGGTGAAGGGCCGTGGGCATGCACTGAAACTTCCCGTGATCGATATCGCCGAGGTTGGCGCTGGCGGCGGCAGCATCGTCCGCATTGACTCTGGTGGCGCACTGAAAGTTGGCCCCGACTCAGCAGGCGCGTTTCCCGGTCCCGTCTGCTATGAAACCGGCGGGGTTGATCCCACGGTGACCGATGCCAACGTAACGCTGGGGTTTATCAACCCGCAGGCGCTTGCTGGTGGTGTAATCACCCTCAATCGTGACAAAGCGATCGAATCAATCCAAAAAACAGCCGCCGAACCATTCAAAATATCCGCCCTCGATGCGGCGCACGGCGTTTATGAGATAGCGAACGTCTCAATGATCAGGGCCATCAAGGCCGTCACCACCTACCGAGGCCGTGATCCCAGGGAGTTTGCGATGCTTGCATTCGGTGGCAGCGGCCCCATCCATGCGGCCGGAATCGCGCGATCGCTGGGAATCCGCACCGTGATCGTTCCACCGGCACCGGGTCTTTTCTCCGCATTTGGCCTCCTCACAGCCGCACCGGCGTACCGCTTCGTTCAGACCCTGTTCCGCAAGGTGGACAACGTGGATATCGAACAACTCGATAATGCTTTCGCCCGGTTACGCCGGACAGCGGCCGAATCGCTGCGCGAACAAGATCAAGATCCCGATCTGGGCGCATGGACGGCGCTCGCAGACCTGCGGTACAGCGGCCAGGGCTATGAGCTTTCCATCAACTTCAGCGACGATGGCGGGATCACATCTGAGGGTTTGCTCCAGACGGTGAAGCGATTCCATGAGGAGCATGATCGAACGTATGGCCACCGCTCGGATGACGAGCCCGTTGAGCTAGTCAACATCCGGTATCTGGTCGTATTCCCTTCCGAGGAGCAGCCTGCGAGCGTCACCGAGATAGCCCGCACCAATGCTGAAGCCAAACGAGATGCATACTTCGGTCCGGATCATGGGTTGCTCTCGACGCCGGTGGTGGGGCGTGCAGACATCGGGGCGCACCCAACAGTGGGGCCTATCATCGTGGATGAGTACGATGCAACCACAGTTGTGCCGCCGGACGCCTGGATTCACCGGGACGAGTTGAACAACCTGATTCTCACATTCGAGGAGGCGTAGGGTGTTTGAGCTCATCTTGCGTGGCGGACAGATTATTGATGGCAGCGGATCCGCGGCTTTTGGCGCTGACATCGGCATTCAAGCTGGCAAGATTACCGCGATCGGCGATCTATCCGACGCAAATGCCCCCTCGTTGGATTTCAGTGGCAGTGTGGCAACGCCCGGCTTCATCGACATTCACTCTCACAGCGACTTCACGTTGCTGGTAGACCCACGGGCGAGAAGCCAGGTTGCGCAGGGTGTCACCACAGAGGTGATTGGAAATTGTGGCCATGGCTGCGCGCCAATCACATCGCCTGAGCGCTTCAAGTCCAACATCTACGGCCACTCGGAGCATCGGGATATCGACTGGAATACCTCCGAAGAGTTCCTGGCGCTCATGGACCAATGCAGCCCCGCAGTAAACGTCGCCACCTTGGTTCCAAACGGCAATCTACGACTCGCGCACGGTTCTGATCTCACTCGGCCATCAAGCCCCGACGAACTGGCTGCCATGGATACCGACCTGCGGGAAGGACTGGAGGCGGGCGCATTCGGCTTCTCGACGGGCCTTGAGTACCCGGCCGAGAGGTCAACATCCAGCGCCGAGTTGGAATCACTCTGCCGGACTGCTGCTTCTTACGATGGCGTGTATGTGCCGCACACCCGGAACCGTGAGTTGTACGCGGTCGAAGCGATTCAGGAAGCCATCGACACGGCTGCAGTGGCAGAAATCCCACTGCATATATCGCACATACTTCCCCGGAAAGGTGGGCCAGCAGATAGCACTGAGCGTGCACTGGAACTGGTGGACGACGCCGTCGCCCGCGGACTCGATGTAACGTTCGACATCCACACCCGTGAACATGGCATCACCAACCTGAGTTGCGCTCTGCCCGATTATGAACAGGCAATGTCGGCCGATGATCGCCGTTCCAATCTCAGCAGCCGCAG
This sequence comes from Dehalococcoidia bacterium UBA1151, assembly GCA_002311865.1. Lineage (GTDB taxonomy): Bacteria > Chloroflexota > Dehalococcoidia > Lucifugimonadales > Lucifugimonadaceae > UBA1151. The sequence continues at coordinate 77,151 of DBZV01000200.1, read as the reverse complement.
CTACCGCGCTAGCGTCAGGCAACACGTGAGCATCATCTCCAGCTTCGGCATCGGCGGCTGGGAGAACGTCTATATATTTACCGCTCCATCCACGCCTGAGCTTGAAGGTGTCACGCTCGCTCAACTCTCCGAAGCGGACCCGTTCAGCGCGATTTGTGATGTGCTGGCAGCCAACGCGGACGATCTCAATGCTGTGATGGTTCTGTGCCACTCCTATCGGGAAGAGGAGATCGTAGGCGCCGCCGCCCACCCGCTCTGTATGGTTGGCTCCGATGCGACCGCCCTCGCGACGGATGGGCCGATCGGGGAGTCTAGCTTCCTCGGCGCATATAGCTGGGCCTCATGGTTCATCCGCAAATCGGTCTTCGATCACCGAACACTTGGGCTTTCAGAGGCGATCAAACGCATGACGTCAATGCCCGCGCACAGGCTCGGACTCAACGATCGCGGTGAGTTGAAAGTTGGGAACCAGGCAGACATCGCAGTGTTTGCCCCGGATGAGTTCTCGCCCACGGCAACCCTGGAAAACCCCAACAGCTACGCCATTGGAATGCGCCACGTCATCGTGAATGGCATCCCATCATTCATGGACGGCGAGTTCACTGAAAATCGTAATGGGCGAGTGCTGAGGAAAACACGGTGACGCAACGATCTGACATCGACCCGGTTACGTTTGAGGTGATCCAGAACGGGCTCGACGCACTTGTGGACGAGATGGCCCTGACCGTAATGCGAACGGCCTATTCAAGCATCGTGAAAGACGCTCTGGACTACTCAACCGCCCTGTGTGACCGAGAGGGTCGGGTGATCGCACAGGGGCTGACGATCGTCATGCACCTGGGGTCGTTCCCGTCAGCCGTCGCGTCCGTTCTGCGGAAATTTGAAGGCCGGATATACCCGGAAGATCTCTACATTCTGAACGACCCGTACACATCCGGCGGAATTCACCTCCCGGATGTCTACATCATCAAGCCAATCTTTCACTCCGGGGAACTGGAGGCGTTCGTCGGAGTTGTGGCCCACCAGACAGACATCGGCGGGCTGGTACCTGGCAGTAACGCCACGGAGTCGACTGAGATCTACCAGGAGGGTCTCCGCATCCCCACGCTCAAGATGCACGAACGAGGCGAGCCGGTGGAAGCGGTGTACGACTTCATCCAGACCAACGTGCGTCTGCCGGAAAAGGTTATGGGCGACATGCGCGCCCAGATCGCCGCGGATGTCACTGGTGAGATTGCGTACCTGGAAATGGCGGACCGCTATGGCCCGCTCACGCTCCGACGCTACTCCAACGAACTGCTCGACTACTCAGAACGCCTCGCACGCGTTGAAATCGAAAAACTTCCGAATGGGCGATTTGAGTATGAGTCGTATATAGATGCCGACAACATCGACAGTGGCCCTGTGCGTATCTGCGCCGCGGTCATCATTAAGGGCGATGAGATCACGATTGACCTGACAGGCAGTTCTGAACAAGTTCCGGCCGGAATCAACTCCCCGTTGCCCTTTTCTTCAGCTGCCGCATGGGGTGCCGTCAGGCTGATCATGGACCCCGGCATTCCAAACGCCACCGGGTATCAGAGGCCCATCAAGATCGTTGCGCCAGAAGGCACCGTGGTGAACCCGGTCCACCCCGCCCCTTGTGCCGCCCGCGGCATCACCGGGTTTCGCATTATGGACACCGTGCTGGGCGCGCTGGCTCAGGCCGTTCCAGATCGAGTCCCTGCAGACGGCGAAGGTGGCAATACCATCATCAGCATTGGTGGCTACCTTGAGGACCACACTCCGTTTGCGTTCGTCGACCTCTTCGCTGGCGCCCGCGGAGGTCGTCCTCACAGCGACGGCCCGGACGGCGTGCCACATCCCGCATCAAACATCGCCTGCACGCCCGTCGAGATCGCCGAAGCGGAGCATCCCGTGCGAATCGAGCGATACGGCCTTCTCGACGACACCGGCGGCGCAGGGAAGTATCGTGGCTCCCTAGCCCACATTCGGCAGATAAAGAATCTCTCCGGCGCGGCTCGGCTTCAACTCCGCTCTGATAAACGAGCCCACCCACCGTTTGGCCTGTTTGGCGGAGCATCAGGCAGACCATCCATGAATATCTTGCAAGTCGATGGCACTGACACAGTACTCCCAACCATGACAGAGGTTGAGATCGCGGCGGGGGGCGTCATCAGACATGAGATGGCCTCCGGCGCAGGCTGGGGCAACCCGCTGGAGCGCGAACCGTCTGACGTTCTTGAGGACGTGCTGGACGATAAAGTGTCGATCGATTCCGCACGGGACATGTACGGGGTCGAGATCTCAGGCAGCCCACTCTCAATCGACGCCGAAGCAACCACGGCGCTTCGCCAATCCATGGGCTAGATCCCGAATCACATACAGAAAGCAAACCGACATGAAAACGGCAATGTTCTACGGCGAAAAAGATATTCGTGTTGAAGAGATGCCCGATCCCATACCCGCGCCTGGCGAAGTGCTGGTCCAAATCAAATCGGCCGGAATCTGCGGCAGCGATCTACACAACTATCGCGGCAACCGGCCACGGACCGGCGATATTCCGTGGCGTCAAGGCCATGAGCTGGCCGGTGAGGTAGTTGGGCTGGGAGATGGCGTCAGCAAGCTGGCTGTTGGACAACGGGTCGCTATCGAGGCAAAACATCTCCTGGGATGCGGCCACTGCCGGGATTGCAAAACCGGCAGTTATCACATCTGTGAAACGCGCGGCATTCGCAACGGCGTCCGGCAGGCGAGTTATGGATTTTCTGAGTTGGATGTGGTTGTGCAGGAGAACGCCCGACTGATTCCCGACCACATCAGCTATGACGGTGCTGCCCTGCTGGACTGCTACGCGGTCAGCGTTCACGCCGCCCACATCTCCCCGGCTGGCCCCGACGATACCGTAGTGATCCTTGGCGCCGGAACTATCGGCATCACAATGGGCCAGATTGCAAAGGCCTTCGGCGCCGGGCGCGTCATCATGGTCTCCACCCGCCGTGAGCCGCTACAGGTCGCGCTGCAGATGAACGCCACAGACGAAATTGTTGTGACATCGAAGATTGACCCGGTAGAAGGTGTCATGGCGCTAACGAATGGCGATGGCGGCGCGGTAGTCTACGAGACCGTTGGCGGCAATGATCAACTGATTGCTCAATGCATGACTATGTCCCGAAGGGGCGGCGATGTGTGCATCATTGGCTCATTTACGCAGCCACAACAGGTTCCGACGGACCTGGGAATGCAGCGCGAACTGTCGCTCAAGTGGTCAAACAGCTACTCAAGCTTCAACGGCATCGGCGAGGCACAAACCGCGCTGGAGCTGATGTCGCGGGGACTGCTGGATGTGAGCGGCATCATCACCCATCACTACCCAATCGATGACATCAAAGAGGGCTTCTCCGTCGCGGACGATAAGCGAAATTCTGGAGCTATCAAGGTCATCATCACGCCATAATTCGCCACAAAATAGGTCTTTCGCGAGCCAATTGGCTCACCACCATGAGCCAGTAGTTCAGTTCACTGACACCAATGAACCTTTTTACAGGGGTTTATCTCACCCATAGTTAGTTCAACGAGGCGAGAACAGAAACTCCCTCAAAGCCAGATGGGTGAGGATGCCTGAATGACCAAGATCATGATTGTTGACGACGAGTTCGATATTCGCCTCGTTCTCTCAATGACTCTGGAAGATTCTGGATATGAAGTTGTCGAGGCAGTGAACGGAAGCGAAGCACTCGCAAGCGTTCGGTCCGTCAATCCCGACCTGATCCTGCTGGACATCAATATGCCCGAGATGGACGGATTCCAGGTGCTTGAGCAGTTGAAGAGCTACCGAGACACATCGGAGATTCCCGTTGTGATGATCTCAGCCAGGTCACGACCACGAGACCGTGAGGACGCTCTGTTCATGGGCGCTGTCGATTACATCACCAAGCCGTGGTCCGAGGGGGAGTTGGAACTTCGGATAAGTTGGGCACTTGCGCAGAGCAAACCGGGTAGCGGAGTCATGGGGCAAATTGACACAGGTGCGTTTTCGGCAGCAGTGGCTGAGGGCCCGGCAAGCTGACAACAGAGAGACAGATCGAAGTAATCAAATGGATTTCTCAGGACCCGGCAAAATTAAGGACGCTCCCTGGGAGGGGCTGCGCATCATTGCCCTTCGACGGGAACTCGGCCAGAATCAGGCAGATTTCGCCCGACGCATCAGGGTGAGACTCAAGACGCTGCAACTCTGGGAAAGTGGCCGCGGTCGAGCGACTGAATGGGCAGTCCCACAGCTCAACAAGCTCGAAAAGCGCAACGGCAAGAGCCCTGAGATGATGCAGGCCAGGAAGAAGGGCGCCATCGTCCGCTACGTTGATGGCAAGGCCGTTACCGTGATGCCGAGGCAACGAAACCGGAATACCGTAACAGCCCTGGGTTCCACACAGGGACGCATGGCAGAAGCCCGAATCGCATTGCTCAAAGCCAACCTGAAGAATGCTGGAGTCAAAAGCACCAATCGAACTGCAGATGCCAGGGTTGAGTTGCTCAAGAAGATGATGCAGATGGATGCAGCCATGAGGGAGACACCGCGGGTCGATCCCAGGGTGAAGTTACTCCGTCAGATGTTGAAGACACGCGCTCGCCAGGTGGCTTGATTTACCAAACCCGTTCCGGGGTTTCCGCGCTGGATGACCGAGTCCTTATGGGCTCGGTCATTGCGCGTTACTGAGAGTCTGGGCCTGGCACGTACTCGTATGTGGATACCAGCACTCTTATCAACTTCCACGCCTCCATCTATAGTATTTTTTCTTGAGCCAAATCTCCAGCCGCCACCGGGATTTACGATTTTGAGCGATATCTCATATTTGATGGTCACCACCACATGACCCGAATATTGCTAGTCGACGATGAGGAATCGTATCGACTGCTAATTCGTACGCGCCTGGAATGTCATTCCGGATTCGAGATAGCGGGCGAGGCGGGGAACGGCGCTCAAGCGGTTGCGATGGCCGCTGAACTCAAACCCGACCTCATCTTGATGGATATTTCCATGCCGGGAATGGATGGGTTGAAGGCCAGCCGAAAGATCAAGGACCTTCATCCGGATATCACCGTAATTATCCTTTCAGCACTCGATTTAGGTGACGAAGTCGCGGCCGGGGCAAGCGGTAGGATTGAAAAGACCGAGTTCACCCTCAAGAGGCTTCTGGGCCTGCTCGATTCGTAGAATTACCGGTCTGTTCTTCGCATCACAAATCAAACCTTGAATTGAGGCTACGTTGAAAGTACTCGTCACGGGCGGTAGCGGTCGCGCCGGTAAATACATCATTCCTGAGTTGCGCTCGCATGGCCACGAAGTGCTTAGCACCGACCGCGTTGGTGATCCCGAATCCAACGTCCGATTCATGCAGATCGACACCACGGACCTCGGCGCCGTTACCTCTGTCTCACGCGGAATGGATGCCATCGTGCACATGTCCGCGATACCTAGCCCCATGCGTGATCCTGAGGCTGAAGTATTCCGCGTCAACATGCTTTCCAACTGGAACGTGCTGGAAGCCGCTGAGATCCACGGAATCAACAAAGTTGTCATGGCCTCCTCAATCAACGCAATCGGCGCGGTGTTTTCAAAGGCTCCGGTCGCGCCTCGCTACTTCCCGGTGGATGAAGCTCAGCCCACTCGTGCAGAAGATGCGTACAGCCAGAGCAAATGGCTGGGCGAGGAGATGGCTGAGGCGTTCTGTCGGAGACGCCCCATGCAGATTGCCAGCATGCGGTTCCATGGCCTCCTCGATGTAGCCAGGCAGCAGCTCAAGGCATCGGGAGGCGAAACGCCAAGTGAGCGCGCGGCGATGCATTTCTGGGGCTGGGTCGATATTCGCGACGCTGCCCGCAGTTGCCGCCTTGCGTTGGATGCTGATTGGACCGGCCACGAAGCGTTCTTCATCAACGGTGATGAGACCTCGCTGAACACGCCAACCATGGACGTCATCAACGATATCTATCCCGGAGTTGAGATTCGCAAGCGATTAGAAGGCACTGCGGCAGCCATCGATATCAGTAAGGCCGCGGACATCCTGGGCTGGAAGCCGGAGTACCACTGGCGAGACGCCTGATTTTCCCGCAACCCGGAGATGAAAACTCAACTGCCGATACGTGGCCCTGTGTCACAGTATGTGCGAAGAGCTTCGATAGCCGCCAGTGGCGCCAGATAGCTCGTTTTAGGGTTGGCAGGATGCGGTTCGTTAATGAACTCAAACTTGAACTTTCCAAAGCTCCCGCTGGCCTCAATCTGATGGACGTTTCCCGGTGCATCCGGGTCCGCAATCACGGTTACCATGGTCTGGGTTGGCCCAATGCCCGCAAGGCTCAGCGTCGCGCCAACATTCACGTTGGCAGGGAATAGTCTGACCGCCTCTGACGCCGGACCATCGAAGATCACCGTCGCCTCGGTGATCTCCCTGTCCTCCCATTCCGCAAATCCGGGAGCGCCTGAGAGAGCAAGAGGGGGCTTCGTAGTAGTGAGAGTCACCGTCTCCAGCAGATGCTTTACCGCCCTGATCGCGTCGATACCGCCAATCGCGCCGGACGGCACAATCACTTTGCCGCCGGACGAGCGGGCCGCATCGCTCATCTCCTCGTAAACGTCGGGATCTGTCAGTGCGCCGGAACTCATCAGGATGAGTGCGGCGCCCGTTCTAAGAATCTTCGCGGCATGAGCACGCGCAGCGGCTTGAGAGGCGCATTCGACAACCAGTCCCAGACCGGGATGGGCCACAAAGGCATCAATGTCGGAGTATCCGGTGGGTGGGTTGCTCAGGTCTGCCGAAAGGCCGGCGACGGCTTTCTCGTCGATATCGAACAATGCAACTACGCGCGCATTGGGAATACGATCGCTGTCTGCGGCCAGTGCCAACTCGCGCCCCATGGCGCCGCATCCCAGTATCCCCACATTCACGATAGCCTCTATCATCATTTCCGCCGTGTCTGTTGCACAACCAACCAGGGTTTTCACCAGGAATATCTCTGGATACGCCTATGCAAGTCGCTCCCCGGCTGGCATGTTAACAGCCGAACACATCTCATCACTAAATATCCTGCATTCCAAAAAACATTCCTGAGGAAACAGATCTACATGCCAAACACGAACGACCCAGGCAAAGTGGTTACGGTAACCGGCGCAGTCGATCCCTCAGAGTTAGGGCCAACGCTCACCCATGAACATCTGATGATCGATTTCACCGTGGTCTATAAGGAGCCTGATAACCCCGACGACGCGTCTCTCGCCAGGGCAAAGGTCAATTTCCACAATCTTGGCTGGGTGCGGTTCAACTGGGTCAGCAATTTTGACAATCTGTCCCTGGACGATGAGGCTCTCACGATACGTGAGGTGAACTTCTACAAGCGCGCGGGCGGCGGCACCATCGTGGATGCAACCACCGTTGGCATTGGCCGCAACCCGGAGGCGCTAAAGCGAATCTCCACAGCAACTGGCCTGAATTTGATCATGGGCGCTGGCTTCTACGTTGAGGCCAGTCACCCCGATGACTACGCGGCACGCCCCGTGGATGACGTAGCACAACAGATGATCACAGAACTCACGGAAGGCGTAGACGGCACGGACATCCGTTGCGGAATTATCGGCGAACTGGGCTGCTCCTGGCCCTGGACCGATGCCGAGAAGAAAACCGTTGAGGCGGCAATTATCGCCCAGCAGGAAACGGGCGCTGCCATCCTGATCCATCCTGGCCGCAATAATCGGGCGCCTCTCGAGATTCTGGAGTTCATGTCAGCCAAAGGCAGTGATCTGAGCCGCACGATAATGGGTCACATCGAACGCACCATCTTTGATCCGGCAATTCTCAGCGAGACAGCGGCGGCAGGCTCGTATCTTGAGTACGATCTCTTCGGGCACGATTCGCCGTACTATCCACTGGCTCCAGAAACCTACATGCCGGGCGACCACCAGCGAATCGACCAGATTGCGTCTCTGCTGGATCAGGGCTACGGCGATCGCGTGGTTCTTTCGCATGACGTATGTTCAAAGCATCGCCTGCGTGAGTTTGGCGGACACGGCTGGGATCACATCATTTCGCGCGTAGGACCGTGGATGGAGGCAAGAGGCATCGAGAAATCTGCATTTGACCGCATGTTGGTCGATAATCCCGCACGAGTGCTCGTCTATCCATCCTGAGGGAAAATACCCTTGATCCTCCTCTCAACGCACTTCTATAAATACACTTGCATCTAATCCGCATTGCGGTATAGCTCCGTATGACACTAAGACGCCTCTTCTGTAGCGTTCCAAGTGCCAGACGCAGCTACCAACGCCAGCTATTTGACCTGGAGCCATCATCCGATATTTCACATCTCGAAGCAGGATCATCCCGTTTATTGGGCTTATTGGCGTCGCCGTAATCGCGTGCGGAACTGATGCGGAACTATCACCCGCCCGATCTGGACCTTCCGCTTCTAGTCCGGCATCCCCGCAGCAGGACAGTTCAGCATCTCAAGATTCATTTTCGCCAACAACAGGCGCAGGAAATGCTTCACACATCACTCCGGATCTTCTCGGACCACTTGAAGGACGTGAAGCGTTATTCGCCAGTCAAGCTGTTCGCGTCTGGACAACAGATTTCACAAACAGGACAGTCGCTCTCACAGATATCTTCTCCGGTGGCGTCCCTCGCGACGGCATTCCCCCGATCGATAATCCAGAGTACGAACCCGTTTCCAATCCGCCCAAGTGGCTTCAAGGACCTGAGCCGGTGATCTCCGTTGAAATCAACGGCGAAGCCCGCGCATTTCCCCTCAATGTCCTGATCAGTCACGAGATAGTTAACACCACGGTTGGCGGCGTGCCTGTAGCGATAACCTACTGCCCCCTCTGCAATAGTTCGGTGGTATTTCGAGCCACAATCGACGGTGAGAGGCACCGGTTTGGGGTATCTGGCTTCCTGCGCAACAGCGACCTGATCATGTGGGACAGGGCCACGGAGAGCTGGTGGCAGCAGTTCACCGGTGAGGCGATTGTTGGCGACTACGTTGGACGCCAATTGGATATCGTGCCCGCCCAGGTTGTCTCATGGGATGCTTTCATCGCAGAGTACCCGGATGGTCAGATCATGAACCGGCCAAATAACGACCCCCAATACCGCGATCCCCCATACACGGGATACGACGGTACTGTGCCAGGAAATGACCCATTCTTGTTCGATGGCGCCATCGATAGACGAGCCCACCCTGTCGATCGCGTTTCGGCCATCGATCTGGGGACTGGTCCGGTAGCGTACCACTTCGCTTTCTTGCGGCAGAATCCGATCGTGAACGACGTGATTGGCGATACGCCCGTAGTGATTTTCTTTGATAACGAGACTGAATCTGCGTTCAAAAGTTCCGCCGTACGTGACAAGTACAGCACCGTTGGCTCAAGCACGACCTTCAACCGCGAGCTACGCGGCCAATTACTGACCTTTGAAACCAGGGATGGTGACATCCGAGACATCGAGACCGGGACCACTTGGACCAGGTTTGGCAAGGCTATTAAAGGGGAACTGAGTGGTCATGAACTGGAGCCGATAATCCACGGTGATCCCTTCTGGTTCGCGTGGGCGGCGTTCAAGCCAGACACACGTCTCATCGAGAGCACGTCCCAGCTCACGGCGAGGTAGTGAGTAGTGTTACGACTGAGGCAGCGGTCGACGACTCTCGT
>DBZV01000200.1:59711-67369 GCA_002311865.1 Dehalococcoidia bacterium UBA1151 | reverse complement strand
CGAAATTGTGGTGACAAACGCGTCAACCGCTGTTCCCACTCCAATACCATCGCCAACGGTGTCTCCGCCCGAAGCCCGGGAGCTCCCGAGCGATATCTTTTCAGTGTCACCTGACCCATCTGTCGATACCCCGTTCAGCAGCACGGAATTGCCGTTCGTGTTTCGCTCTCAGTTCGAGGGCTGGAAAACCAACTTCAAGCGCCGTACCGTTCGGCTTGATGAGCTTGGGCAAAGCGTCCCTCGGGATGCGATTCCCGCTATCTCCAATCCGACATTTACGTCACTCATGAATCTGACCGTGGGTATTGATCCACGTGAGCCAGTGATCGTCGTTGAAGTAAACGGCGACGCGCGTGCGTACCCGCTGGATATCTTGCTGCAGCATGAGATCGTGAACGATGACATTGGCGGACTGCCAGTAGTCGTCACGTACTGCCCCCTCTGCAATAGCGCCCTGGCGTTTGAACGGACCGTGAACGGAACGGTGCGGGAATTCGGCGTTTCAGGGTTCCTGAGAAAGTCAGACCTCGTCATGTACGACAACGTCACAGAGACGATGTGGCAGCAGATCACAGGAGAAGGGCTGGTAGGAGACGATGCTGGTTTGTGGCTCGTACCATTGCCGGTCCAGACGGTGTCCTTCGAGACCTTCGCAGATCGTTTCAAAGATGGGCTAGTCCTCGACCGGCCTGAGATTACTGACTTCGACTACGATACCGCGCCATACCCGGGTTATGACTCGCCTGAAATCGATAAGCCATTCCTTTTCTTCGAGATCCCGGACCGTCGCATCCACGTTGTCGAACGAGTCTCCGCCGTTGATATCGGCAAGGGGCCCGTCGCTTATGCTTTCTCATTTCTCAACGAAAATCCCGTTGTAAACGATCTTGTTGGAGACGTCCCGGTGGTTGTCTTTTTCGACGATAAAACAGAGTCAGGTTTTGGCCGCACCGATTCCACAGGAGGCCCAATCGTTGTTGGGTCCACGACGATGTTTTTCCGCGATCTTGAAAATCGCGTTCTGACGTTTACTAACCGGCCTGATGGAACGATCATCGACAACGAAACTGGTTCCACCTGGGATAGGTTTGGGCTGGCAATATCCGGGGAGCTACTGGGGGCAGAGTTAACGCCCGTGATTCATGGCGACCACTTCTGGTTCGCGTGGGCGGACTTCAAACCGGACACCCGCCTTGTGACGGCAACAGATGATCTGGTGAACTAACGGCTACGCCTGACCTTGCTCACCGAATCTGGCCACGGCGCCCGCTGACTCAAGGGCGGCGATCTGACCAGCGCTGTAGCCCAGTTCCGATAGAACCGGCTCCGTGTCCTGCCCACAGGCAGGCGACCCGCGTCTGCGTTCTCCCGGTGACTCGCTAAATCCAATCAGGAGCCCAGGCTGTCTCAGGTTCGTGAATCCTGGGTATTCCGCACCGGTCACTGCACGCAACCGCAACACATCAGAATTCCCATACACACCCTCTTCGATGTCCTCGGCCACTCGTGCCGACGGAACGCCCGCTTCAGCGAATCGCTCCGCCCACTCAGCGACTGTTGATCCAGCGAAGATATCCTGGGCCTGTCGAGCTGTTTCATCGTCACCATCGACACCTGGACCGGCATCCGCCAACCCGGCAACACCTGTGATCGCGGCGAGACTTGCCTTCTGATCGTCGGTGCGAGTGCCAACGAAGATCCACCCGTCCAACGCCTCATACGACCTGTGTGAAGCATGAAGGCCGGTGTTGTCGGCGTTCGTAAGAATCGGCTCCTCGAAGCCCTCCTGCCTGACGAAAGAATCAGATTTCAGCCACAGTCCAGTCGATAGCAACGAGTTCTCGATGTGCTGCCCCTCACCCGTCCGATCCCGGTGGTACAACGCCACAAGGCTGCCCGCAGCACCTAGCATCGCGGTCGCAATATCGCAGATTGGCGTCTTCGGGAATACCGGCGGTCTGCCCGGCCCACCCTGGGCCTGTGAAATCCCCGTAAACGACTGCGCTAGCGGGTCAAATCCTGGGCGCGTGGCCATAACCCCTTCGCTGCCAAAGCCAGTGGTGTGAAGGTAGATAACTACTGGATTTATCATGCGAACCGCCTCGTAATCGATGCCCAGCCGCTCGACAACACCAACGCGATTGTTATGAACAATGATGTCCGCCCACTTGATGAGCCGCTCAAGCGCCTCACGCGCCTCGATCGACTTCATGTTTAGAGCGATATCGCGTTTTCCGGTGTTGCCGCCCAGGTACAGCATCATGAGCACCCGGCAGCCCTCGCCTGTCAGAGGCTCAACCTTGATCACGTTCGCACCAAGATCAGCCAGGTATGCCGGACCAATCGGCCCCGCAAGATACGCCGAGAGATCGAGCACGTGAACGCCAGATAGCGGACCATTGAACTCTGGGTCAGGTTTGGGTGTGAATCCGACAGATTCGTGCGACTCTGAGCCGTGAAGCGTAATCGGCGGGGCTACTTGAATGCCGAGCGTACCGGATCCCGATTCAACCTCCACCTGAATGTCGTTCGCGAGCACCTGAGGATGATAGATCAGCGCGTCTGTAGTCTGCGCGGGCGCCACCGGCACATCACCATCCTGAAGAATCTGCACCCATTCGTCTCGAGATCGCGTAATTATCCGATCCCCGATCACTCTTTTCGCAGCATCTCGAATCTCTTCCGTAGGCCAGTACATCGGAGCCGTATCGAATTGCGGATCAGTCACCAGTTCAAGCAAGTCACCCGCTATCGATAACTTGTTCCAGAAATCTGGAGTCAGCGCGCCAATGTGGATCCACTTGCCGTCAGAGGTCTCATAGAGGCGATAGTTTGGCAGGGCTCCCTGAGGGTCGTTTCCAGCTGAGTCCCACGTCTCAACACCCTCGCCGCGCACAAGCATCGGCGAACGGGCTGCGAGAGAGCCTTGCACCAGCGACGTATCAACGCGCTGCCCAAGGCCAGTTACCTCACGCCGATGCAGCGCAGAGAGTACACCAAGGATACCCAGCATCGCCGTTCCGTATCCCACCAACGGCAACGCGTTCCAGAACGGGCTCCCATCACGGGTCCGCTGCTCGGTCAACACTCCAGTTTCGGCAGCAATCAGCCCTTCCCCGGCAATCTCGGACCCCGGCTCGTCCACGTCACCACGAGCGGTGATATTGAGCCAGATCAATCGTCCGTTGGCGGCCATCAGCCCGTCCGCATCCACTCCGCTCGACTTCAGAAATTCGCTGGTCAACGATGAGATGACGATATCCGCGCTCAGAATCGCGTCGACGAGTTCTGCGCTGACCCCGGAGCTGCTCCCCCGCAATGCGTCAGCCGGCGCTTGCTTCTTATCGCGATCCCATACTAGGTAAGAAGACGATTGCTGGAGGGGAAATCCGCCAGGCGGCGTGAATTTGACTACATCCGCGCCGTAGTCCGCCAGGAACATCCCGACAATGGCGCCGGCGTGATCGTCTGAAAGTTCTACAACTACAAGTCCAGATAGTGGGTCGCTGTCTGGTTTACGGCGTCGCTTGTTCGTCAAGTTGTTCAAGGAGCTCTTGGGCCTGCTCATAGACCGAGGGGTTACGTGGATCTTTGGCGCGATCGCGAGCCTCTTCAAGCAGCTCTCTCGCACCCGCGAAATCTCCTGCGTTCGCGATGAGGACACCTTTTTCGAGATACGCTGCAGAGAGCGCGGGTGAGTATTCTATCGCCCGGTCAAGATCGCGGATTGCAACCGGAACCTGCCCGGCCGCTGAGTGCAATCGGGCTCGCCAAAAATAAGGCACCCCCTCCCCCGGTGCAAGGAGGATCGCGGTATCGAAGGCCGACTGGGCAGCTAGAAAATCACGCTCCACCGTCGCGAGCCGTCCTTTGACGATCCACGTGCGGGCAGCCTCGGGGTCGAGTGCTATTGCGATCTTTACGTCACCTCTGGCAGCTTCAAAATCACCAACCTCCAGCCACGCCTCACCTCGTGAAGAGTACGCAGCCGCAAGATCAGGCTTCAGTGAGATGGCCATGGTCAGATCATTTATGGCCGCCTCACTCTCATTCTTGAACAGCAGAGCCTCTCCCCTGCCCGCCCAAGCCCTCGCGAAATCAGGCTCAATCTCAATAACCAGCGTGAATCGCCGTTCGGCCTGAACGTAATCGCCCCGGCTCAGATAGTTGTGAGCCCGCACATAGTGGCCGATGCTCTCAATCGCCTCCGACTCATAATCCAACTCTTCCACTACCTCGACTTCCTCAACAAATGGCTCAGGTGTGGGAGTCGGCGCGGGGGTAGCCGTCGGAATGGGTTCGTGCACTTCTTCGACCATCTCGACGGCGTGCTTATCCACTGCGGTTCCACATGCAACAGCCAGAATCAGGCCGGTCGCGATGGCCAGGTTCGTGAGCGATCTTCGAGTCAGCAAGGGATTCCCGTGAGAAATACGTGGCAGGTCGTTACACCGATATTACGCGATGACTGGTAGCTGATACGTCTGTCGACTGCCGCAGGTTCACGATGTTGTTGGATCAGCTGGCCCATTCTGGGGATATCGAATCGATGGGGAACTGTCTAACATCTTGATCAAATGAACCTATCCCCCAGACACCACGCAGACGCGCATTGAGCCTGATCGACCTTCACTGCCACACGCTGGATCGCTCAGACGATAGCGGAATTCCGATAAACGAGTACGCGGCGCTCGCTGCCGATCGAGGAATCGATGTGGTGTGCATCACGGATCACGATCAGTTCTGGACGCCCGACGAGCTGGAGATCGCATCAGGAGATTCCGGTATAGTGCTGATTCCCGGCTCAGAGATCAACACAGATGCTGGACACGTTCTGTGCTTTGGAGTGACCGAGTACGTATTCGGATTCCACCGCCCTGAGAAGTTGGCGGCAGCGGTCCTCGCCGCTAACGGCGCAGCCATCTACGCTCACCCGTATCGTCGCAATCTCCCGCCCGGACAAGAGCCAGTATCTGAAGAGCAGTTCGACTCATCCATCCGATCTACTCTGCAAAACCCATTGATGAGTTGGGTAGACGCCCTGGAAGTGGTAAACGGCCGGGGGACAAGAGAGCAAAACCAGTTCTCTGACCAATTGGCTCTCACCGCGCAAATGCCCGGCATCGGAGGTAGTGATTCCCACAAAACTGACGATTTTGGACACGTGGCCACGGAACTGTTCGGCGAGATCAGGAATGTGAACGATCTGATCGAAGCGCTGAAAGAGGGAGATCTGCGGGCTGTGGAGATCGCGTAGGAAACGCCTACCGCGCCGTCGATAATCGCGCCACCAGAAGCTCCGCGGCCGCCCGTTCATCGCCAACACTTGAGGTCTTGAAGCCCACGTCCGCTTCCAGGAGCTGTCGGTGGATCCACGCTAGGTATCCGTGCGGGTGAGCCCGGGCCTGTTGGAGCGTCTTGCGGAGTGGGAAGCTGCCCTCTCGCACTCCGATTCGCTTTGCAATGTCCGATTCAGTCGCGCTTGAATCCATCATGTCCTGGGCGACCAGCGTCATGCGGGTCTGGCGTGCCAGCATGGTCAGCAGATAGTGAATGCTGCTCCCTTCATCCAGAAGCTGGTGAATCGCTCGCAGAGCTTCTGACGGCTTGCTATCCAGCACCGCGTCAACTGCGGCAAAGATGTTCGCTTCGCGAGCCGGCGCGACCATCAGGTCGATATCTGCCGTCTCGATTGGACGTCCGTTTGCATATAGAGACAGTTTCTTGATTTCTTGAGCCAAAAGGCGCGTCTGCCCGCCAATCAGGTCCGCCAATCGTTGCACCGCAGATTGCGCGGCCGTCGCGCCTTCCGCGCGAAACCGCTCAGCGATCCACATGTCCAGCGCCTGACCGCGGGCCACGTCAAACTGCTCAGCGGTGGCGGTCGACCCAACCGTCTTCAGGCCAACGCCATTCTTGCGCAGTTCCCCATCCACGAATATGAGATCCGTGGATGGTGGTAATGAGGGAAGTACATCGCTGAGCCCAGTCCAGTCTCCCTTCGGGACTTTCAGGGTCCGACTATTCCGACGACCACTGTTCGCCTCTATGCGGCCCAGCAGGCCTTTCACGATGACCAGACGCTTGTCCGCCAGGAACGGGACAGCAGAGGCCGCTCCAATCAACTCGTCTCTGGAATAGCCGTCGCCCTCGAATATATTGGTATTGGGCAACATCACCTCAGGCGATCCAGCCGCGGTCTTGATCTCAATCAGGCGCTCGGAGACTGAGAACTCATCCGAACCGTGCAAAACGCGGATCATGACGTTGCGACCTGATCGCCAATTGGATTCGTATACGTTGACGAGTGGCTCGATATATATAATTGGTGAGCAAACCTCACCACGAACTGGAACACGTTCAACACTTTGTTCAGTCTTTTCAGAATTTTTTTTATCCTGCGGCCAGCATTCCGGTTGATCTGGAAGCTAATGCGAGACCGTCGGGTTCCCGTTACTACCAAGGTGCTGCCAATAATCGCCCTTGGCTACGTTGTGACGCCCTTCGACATCATTCCAGATTTCATCCCTATCCGCGGCCAGTTGGATGATCTGATTGTTTCAGCGATGTTACTTGGATTTTTCATCATTCTTTCACCGTGGAATGTCGTGCTTGAACATGTAACGGGATCAAAGCCTGTGGACAAGGGCAATGAGTACTCCGGCCGCACGATCGACACCGATATTCGAATTGAAGACGATTAATTGATCTTCAGCTGCCTGCCCTCCATCTACGGCCAGCATCACAACCCAACCAATTATCAGGACCGCCACTAGATGCAGATCGCTATCATCGGTCTTCCTTCTTCGGGGAAGACCACCATTTTCAACGCGCTTACCGGCAGCGCCATCCCCGTTGGGCAGTACGAGGCGAAACCCGAATCGAACATCGGCGTCGCCCACGTGCCGGACGACCGTGTGGACAAACTCACCAAGCTATACAAGCCGAAGCGGACCATCTTCGCTGAGGTCACATATATAGACATCCCTGGCCAAAGCAGCGTCCAGCAAGATCAGGGAATGTTCAACGGTGCGGCGATGGGTCAGCTACAGAAAGTCGACGCGTTGCTCCATGTTGTGCGCGCCTTCGAAGATGATTCCGTGGTCCACTCCAGAGACTCAGTCGATTGGCGGCGGGATGCCAAAGACGTGGAGTTCGACATCATGTTCTCTGACATTGCGCTCATCGATCGACGAATCGAAAAGCTTTCCGACGTAAAAAATATGAAGGCCGTTGATCGCGACGCGCAGTTCAAGCTGATCGAAGAGTTGAAGCTGGTCCAGACCCAACTTGAATACGGCGTACCCGTGAGATCCCAGGAACTCACAGATGGACAGCAGCGTGGCCTCCAGGATCAGTTTCTGGTGAGCAGCCTGCCTTATCTAGTCGCTGTAAATATCAGTGAAGACGCCATTCCAGACGCTGAATCCGTTGAGTCTGAGCTCGCCGAGATGCTCACCGGCGATCTGACCGGCGGTGCTGCGATCTGTGGAAGGTTGGAGATGGAACTGAGCGAGATGGACGATGCCGAGGAGGCTGAATTCCGCTCATCGCTTGGCGCAGGCGAACCCGGACTGCACCGGATACTGAGGCTCTGCTACGAGTCGCTGGGCCTGATGTCATTCCTTACGGTTGGCGAGGACGAGGTGCGTGCCTGG
>DBZV01000200.1:58967-59628 GCA_002311865.1 Dehalococcoidia bacterium UBA1151 | reverse complement strand
GCAGCCGGTGTGGTCCATTCGGACATTGAACGTGGCTTCATCCGGGCTGAGATCGTTTCCTACGATGATTTGATGGAGCAAGGCACAGTCAGCAACGCCCGGAACGTGGGCAAATTGCGCTCCGAAGGCCGTGAGTACGTTATGCAGAACGGCGATGTTGTCAATTTCCTGTTTTCCGTTTAGATCGTCTCGGTTCGCGGTGCGCCTGTAACATTCCCACCTTGAAAGCATCTTAGGGGTCTCATGACAGAAGAACTTGGCAAGATCGAAAAACCGGAAGCTGGAGATATTCTCGATCAGCGGAAGTTGTACGTGATTCCGCTGGTGTACTCCCTGCCGGGCGCACCGGACGGATACGCGTCCCGGTTGGGAGACTATTGGTCGGCCGTGGATCAGCACCTGAATTCGCTGGAAGCCAAGGCAGGAATCGTCAAAAAGGTGTTCCACGAGGGCATCAGTTTCAGTGGCGACCCCGGTGTTGACCAGCTGAAGCAGACCAACTTGCCCGCATACCCCTTCATCAATACCCGCATCCAGAGCGGGGCCATTCTTGAAGCTCTGGATGATGACGATCTGTTCATGCAGGTGCTGGACTGGGGCCGCATCGCTCAGACAGGCTTCAGCAGCCAGAAGGTCGCCGACACGGTTCAGGACGCTTACA
>DBZV01000200.1:58567-58868 GCA_002311865.1 Dehalococcoidia bacterium UBA1151 | reverse complement strand
CGGCTGAAGCTCGCCTGAAGCACATCGCAACCACGCTTGATGAGAAGCTTGGACCGGGCGAGGCGGGTGTCGTTGTGATCTCATCGCTTCGAGATATCAAGACACCAGGTGACATTGAGATTTTCAACATCATGCCGCCCGAGCTGGATCGACTGAATCGCTGGATTGAAGAGCAGGCGAGGATTCAGCAGGCCGAGGCTGAGCGTATGGCAGCGGCAGCGCAGGCCGGACAGGCGCCACCGTCGACAAGCGCCGCAGACGAGCCTCCAGCAGAAGATGATGGTCCGGGGCTTTGGACACC
>DBZV01000200.1:22166-58474 GCA_002311865.1 Dehalococcoidia bacterium UBA1151 | reverse complement strand
AAGTGTCCGTACTGCGACTTCAACACCTACGCCCAGATCGAATCGCTGATCCCGGATTACGTTGGCGCTCTTCAACGCGAACTCGAACTGTGGGGCTCCCTACTGCGCACGCCACACACCAGCACGATCTTCTTCGGAGGCGGGACTCCGTCCTACTTGCCTCTCGACGCACTAAAACGCATCACATCAACCATCCACGAGGCGTTCGATGTCGATTCAGCCGCGGAGATTTCGCTGGAGGCAAATCCCGGTGATATCGACGCCCAGCGGGCAGCGGCCCTGAGAGATATTGGCTTCAACCGTGTCAGTATCGGAATTCAGAGCTTTGATGATGGACTGCTTCTGATGCTGGGCCGCAAGCATGATGCGAAAACTGCGGTTGCTGCCATTCACAACTTCCGCAATGGCGGCTTCAACAGCATCAACCTGGACCTGATGTTCGGACTGCCAAATCAGACGTTGCAGCAATGGGAAGCGTCGCTGGACAAGGCTCTTGAGCTGGATACCGATCACATATCGCTCTACGGACTGACAATCGAACCCAACACCCCGCTTGAAGCGTTTGTTGAGCGAGGCGATCTGCCCGAACCTGATGCCGATCTCGCAGCAGACATGTACCTGATGGCATGTGAGCGCCTTGAGGCGGCTGGCTACCTGCACTACGAGATATCGAACTGGTGCAAACCAGAAAAGCTCGCTCGTCACAATCTGATCTACTGGCGAAGCGGCGAATATCTGGGCGCCGGACCGGGAGCTCACTCTTACGTCGGAGGACAGCGGTTTGAGAACATGAAGTCGCCCCGCCAGTACGTTCAGGCGTTGCAAAGCGCTCCTGAACCCACATCAGTAACCGACGCGGTAGCCGCCATGAGAGAAATTGGTGTCGTTGGCAGTGGTGGACCAGACTCGAACGCCCAGCAGTCGGCCGACTTCCTGATGATGGGCTTGCGCCTGTCCGAAGGAATTTCGGCCCGAGAGATCAGCAACAGATTTGACGTCGACTTCTCCGCGAAGTTTCCAAATGAGATATCGCAGTTGAAGTTGAATGGTCTGCTTGAATCCGCGGGCGACCGCTACTGGGTTCCGCACGATAAGTGGCTGGTGGGCAATGAGGTCTTTTCTCAGTTTGTGGAACTGGAATAGATCGAAGACCGTTAGACTGTGCAGCCCTAACCGTCCACTGCACGCCATGCGAACCAATGCCCACGCCTGAAAATTATCAATATGACTTCCCAGACCTCATCTCTGACGCGGTCGATATATGGGACCAGAACGCCGAGTGGTGGGACGATAAAGTCGGCGATGGCAACGACTTCCTGAGGTTGCTTATCGAGCCTTCAACTCATGAACTCCTGGATATCCAGCCAGGCGAGCGCGTGCTGGATATTGCATGCGGCGCGGGCCGGTTGGCGCGTCAGCTCGTAGATCAGGGTGCACGCGTGACCGCCATCGACCACTCAAAGAAGTTCATTAATCGTGCGCGAAAGCGATCCGCCGACTATAGCGATGAACTGGAATTCAAAGTCATCAACGCCGCCGATATGGACGCGCTTCTGGCCCTTGGGGAACAGTCATTCGACGCCGCGGTGATCTCCATGGCGATCATGGATATGGCGGTAATCAGCACCCCAATCGCGGCGCTGGCTCGGCTTCTCAAGCCCGATGGAAGAGCTGTGTTCTCCATCACCCATCCGGCGTTCAATTCATCCGATATCAAGCCGCATGGTGAACGTGGAGAGATCGGCATAGACGGTCGAGCGAGCCACGAACATCGTGTATCTATTTCCAGGTACACCACCTCCTAACAATACAAGGGCGAAGGAATTATGGGGCAGCCCGAACCGCAGTGGTATTTCCACCGCTCAGTCTCCACACTCATCAGCGCCTGGGCAAACGAGGGTTTCGTGGTCGACGCGATGTCCGAGCCTTCCCTACCGGCATCTGAATCGACGAATCCAAACGCCATCTCCTGGGGCAATTTGCCAGACATTCCACCTATCCTCGTTATGCGCCTGAGGCTTGGCTGAATCATGTTTGTAATCGGCACAGCGGGTCACGTTGACCATGGGAAATCAACCCTCACCGAAGCCCTGACGGGCATCGATCCTGACAGGTTGAGCCAGGAAAAAGAGCGCGGCATGACCATCGAACTCGGCTTCGCCTGGATGACGCTTCCCGGCGGCCGTGAAGTGAGCATCGTCGATGTGCCCGGACACGAGAAGTTCATCAAGAACATGCTCATGGGCGTTGGCGGAATCGATATGGCGCTGCTGATCGTCGCCGCAGACGAGGGTGTCATGCCACAGACAGTGGAGCACTTGGCGATACTGGATCTGCTTCAGATCAAACGGGGCGTAGTAGCCCTCACAAAGCGCGAACTGGTCGATGACGAATGGATTGATCTCGTTTCGACCGACGTATTGGAACTCCTTGAAGACACAACGCTGGCAGACGCGAAGATAATCCCCGTGTCGGCGATGACTGGCGATGGCATTCCTGATCTGCTGGCAGAAGTGGAGAGAATGCTGGATGATCTGCCCGAGAAACGCGATCTCGGACGACCTCGTTTGCCGGTCGACCGCTCATTCACGATCTCCGGGTTTGGGACGGTCGTCACTGGCACTCTGATTGATGGTCGAGTCAGAGGCGGGCAGGAAGTAGAGATCGTGCCATCTGGAACTCGGGCGCGCATCAGGGGACTCCAAACGCACAAAGAGGCAGAAGACGAGGCTCTACCCGGCACCCGCGTTGCGATCAACCTGAGCGGCATATCCCACGATGAGATATCACGAGGCGATGTGATCGCTTCGCCGGGATGGCTCCGACCTACCAGCGTATTTGATGCAAGTTTCCGCGTAATCAACCGCTCACCGCGGCCCGTGAAGCACAACGCCTCAACAACGCTGTTCACCGGTAGCGCGGAGAGCCCAGCCGTGGTGCGGCTGCTCGATGCTGATGCTCTAGCACCGGGGGATACAGGATGGGTCCAGATCAAACTCGAACACCCCATTCCAATCGTTCAGGGCGACTATTTTGTTATTAGAGACAGCGTCGCCACACTTGGCGGCGGCGTGGCACTCGATCTCACGCCACGCAGGCACAGGCGCTATGACGACAACGTCACCAACCGACTACAAGCCCTCTCCGAAGGATCAGGTGAAGATGCAATTGTTAGCGCAGTGGAGTTGGCCCAGCCTGCGGCGCCGACAACTATTGCCCAGGCGGTGAACGAATCAGTGGCGGACATCACGGAACGCATCGAAGGTCTATTGAACTCCTCGGCGCTCGTATCGCTCACGAACACCACCGATGGCCCGATCTACACGATTGCAGGCTGGGCGAGGCTCTCAGGCACAGCGCGCGACGCAACCCGGGCATTCCACGCTGAGTACCCACTACGGGCTGGCATTCCCGCTGAGGAGCTCAGGAGTCGCCTAAAACTGAAGGCTGCCCTGTTCACGCAAGTTGCAGATCGGCTGGCCGAAAACGGCGATGTCGAGCACGTTGGCTCATTGATGAGATCTCCCGGGTACACGCCCGAGTTCACTGACGAGCAGACACAACAGATCGCTGACTACCTGGACTATCTTGGGACCGACCGGTACTCGCCACCCACAGACAAGCAAATCGACCAGGAGTTGATCGCCGCGCTGGGTGATCAGGGCCGGGTCGTGCGCCTGAATCAGGAGGTCATATATCCGGCCGATGTCTACGAAGAGATGGAAAAGCGCGTAATCGAGTATGGTTCGGCCAATGAAACCATCTCACTGGGATCAGTGCGAGAGATGTTCGACACCAGCCGGAAGTACACTCTGGCCGTCCTTGAGCACATGGATAGGCGCCAGATAACGAGACGAGTAGGCGATGACAGACTACTCAGGTGACGTCGGCGCATCAACGTAGGAGCGGATCAAATGGCTACATGTGTACGGATTGGCAACATCGAAATAACCGCGCTTCGCGACATTGGGCCACTGGCGTTCCCCTCATCAAACGTATTTTCAGACATGCAAGAGGGTGGCTGGGATTCTCGATCTCACCATCTCACCAAAGAGGGGGAGTTCCCAACTAACTTCACGGTCTTCCTTGTGAAGTCACATGATGCAACAGTGATCGTGGATACCGGCGGAGGGCCTGGGCCTCATGAGGCCATGGATGGCACCGAAGGACAGCTCATGGACGCCCTGGCGAATAAAGGTGTATCGCCGGAAGATGTGGATCACGTCTTTTTCTCTCACCTTCATTTTGATCACATTGGATGGGCGCTTCGCCAGAATCCCGATGGCGAATCCACACCTACTTTTCCGAACGCGCGCTACGTGATATCAACCACCGAGTGGAACTACTGGACGCAGCCGGACATCCTTTCGAGCAGCCCTGTTGAGCAGGCAATCTACCCGCTTGAGCGAATGGGGCTTGTGGATCTTACCGACGATGAAACGCCCTTGGCCACTGGAATCCGGGCGATGGCCACTCCGGGGCACACTCCGGGACACCAATCGCTCCTCGTCGAATCTGGGGGCGAGACGGCCATTATTGCGGGAGACGTACTCCACAACACAGTGCAATTTGAGATGCCGGATCTATGTGCCGACTTCGATCAAGACAAGCCTGTGGCTCGCGCCCCCCGCCGCAAGCTGCTTGAAAGGCTGGCGGCCGATCGCACGATGTCGACGTTCGGTCACCTGTTGATCGACTCCAATATAGGCCACGTGATCAAGGTTGAAGATCGCTACAGTTGGCAGCCCCTGTAACGGCTATAGACCGACGCTCGCGGTAGCGGCGGGTCTATGACCCGNNGCTGGCTGGCACTTCAAAGCCGGAACAGCGGGTCATAGACCCGCCGCTACCGGACAAGATGAGCCCTCCTTTCTGCCATTGCGTTTCCCCGCGCGTTGCGCCCACCACGAACGTCATCCCGGAATCGAAGGCTTTGCGGAGATATCCAGGATCCAGGCACACGCGCTCTGAACTGCCATGCCGCGCCGCGATTCGCGAGTCAGGGGCGTGTTACGTATCTGAATTCTTTTGACGTCGAAGTGGTGCGTGCCCGGGTTCGAGTCTCCGCTGGACTGACGTACGGCTGAAGCGCGTTATGACGGCGTAGTGCGAAGTACCGCCCTAAATCCGGTTCGCCTGCTCCACGTAGCTAACCCCTGCATACTCAACGGTCTGTAGCACCTGACGATACTCGCCACGGGTCGCCTCATGCGACCGGTACTCAGGTTCGCTGAATGCCTGATAGTCGTTCGCATCAACGAGCGCTTCCGACAACACCCGCCCATCCATACCATCGCCGACGACGCCCAGAATGTTCAGCACCGTCGGCGCCAGATCGATATTGCCGCTGGGCAACTCCGACACGATACCTGACCGGAAAGCTGGTCCCCGTGCGATCAGCGTGTTGCGCATCTCGGTTGGACTCAGCCCGCCATGCTCCCCGTGGCCTTCTGCCATAGACCCAAACGTATTCGAGTGAGCCACGCTCTGTTTCCCATCTGCGGGTCTCCAGTTGGATCCAACCCCGATATCTGCTGACCGCGGACCTTCCATACCAATCAAACTCATCGGCAGCGTACCCTCAACCGCCCCAATGCGCTCAGAAGCAAATATTGAGCCACACCAGGTCTGATCAATCAGCCAATCGACCATCGTATCGGCCTGCCCGTTACCCAGATCTTCTCCGTAGATGAGGGCAGTCCCACCATTTGCGGCCACCCCAATGCCTCCAGATTCGCCAAGGGATGGATATCCCTGAGCGTTCAACATCGACTCGATCTCGATGATTCCTTCAGAAGTTGAGTAGCCGTGGTCCGAGATCACGAACACATTCGTGTCATCTGATATGGCGTTGAGCAGACGTCCAAACTCATGGTCTGCAGCCTTTATTGCAGCAACTGACGTCTCGGATCCAACCCCGGTCGCATGCTGAGACTTGTCAGGCTCCGCGTACCAGATGAGTCCAACATCAGACTTGCGTTCGCCCATTACGTAGTCGACAAAGATATCCGTGGCATGCGCAATTAGCGGCGCGTTTGGTAGAACCATCTCCGGCCAAGCGCCAAACTTTTGGACTATCTGTGGGTTGATATCGTCAGGCAGTGAGAACTCAGGGTGAATGACCAATCCCCCAGAAATATCAGCGTTGGGAACGTGGCAGAACGCGTTGCCAGATGTTCCTGAGACAACGGCGGCGTACTCCATGTTTTCACTGGTCAGCCGCTCAGCCAGCGTCGGCTTCAGAAGAACTCGATTCCCGGACTCCCGTTTGATCAGTCTCAACTCGGGTTCCAGTACATCCGCCACCTTGTTGGGCCAGACATCCCGGAAAAGCATCCGGTTGCCCGCAATGCCGTGACTTCCCGGAAGGCAGCCGGTAACCATGCTGGTGGCGTTGAGCCGGGTGACACTTGGTACTACCGGATGGTGGCGCTCAAACCGCACGCCCTGGGCCGCAAAACTGTAAAGGTTTGGGGTTACCTCGGGATCGATCTGCCACATCTGCAGCCCATCGAAGGTCGCAATCACAACCCTGGTCACGTGCAATTCCTTCCGTCTGGTCTAGCGCCAGTTGCTATAGGCCAAGCGCGTGAAGTGCATCATCGTCAATCCCAAAATGGTGCGCAACTTCGTGCACAACGGTGTCACGCACAACATGCACAATCTCTTCCGATGTAGCGCATGCCATCTCAATCGACTCCTGGAAGATGGTGATCTTGTCAGGCAGCACAAAACCATAGTTCTGCCGGGCCGTCATCGGCACGCCTTCATACAGCCCCAACAATAGACTGTCATCCGGGATTCCCTGTTGCGCAAGTTGAGCCCGGGTCGGCATCGACTCCACAGTGATATCAACGTTATCCAGGCGCTTGATGAACTCTTCTGGAAGCGAGTCTATCGCCTCGATTACCAGTTGTTCAAAATCCTCAATACTCATCCGAGCTCTCACGCTATCCTGCATATCTCCCTAACTCTGTGCCCGCTCACGGATGGCCTTTACCAAATCCATATTCCGCTTATCCGGGCCGCCCTTCTCAAAACCGGGAACCTCAAGGTAAAACGGTACCTCTGCGAATGCAGGATGGATCATGATGGCCTCAAAGCCATCGATACCGATCTCACCTTCGCCAATGTTCTCGTGACGGTCGACTGATGATCCCAGCGGGGTCTTGGAGTCGTTGCAGTGAACCGCTTTAATGAGATCAACTCCGATTTCACGATCGAACTCGTCCATCGCCGCTGCAACACCATCTGGCGTGGACATGTCGTACCCAGCTGCGAACGCATGCTGAGTGTCGAAACATACCTTGATGCGAGGGCTATCGATCGCCTTGATCAGCCGCCCAAGCTCTTCAAACTTCGAGCCGATATGATCCCCCATGCCGGCACTGTTCTCAAGCGCCAGCCACGGGGGTCCCGGCGCCTCTTTCAGAATATGGTGCACCGAATCAACAAACTGCTTCTCAACCGTCTCGTACCCGCGTCCCTTGTGACTGGCCGGATGGAACAGGACGCCTTCAACCTGAATGGCTTCTGCAAGCTTCAGGTAGTTTGTCAGGGAATCAATACTGCGTGCTAGCAACGCTTCGTCTTCGGCAGCCAACGCACACAGATAGATTCCGTGAAACACGGTGGGGCCCATGTTGGCTTCAGCGGCTGCGACATTGAACTTGTCGATGTTGGCTTCCGGAGTTGGCTTGAATCGCCACATCCGAGGTGATGACGGAAAGAGTTGCATGGCTTCAGCGCCAATTTCTAGCGCACGGCCAACAGATTTTTCCAGCCCGCCGGCTGATGATACGTGGGCGCCCAGGTACATGACGTTAATCTCCCGCCTGTCTTAGTCGGTCGCCTATTGTAGACATCGAATCATTAGATTGGTCGATAGGCAACACACTACGACTAGTTGGCAGTCGCCCGTCCCCAGAACTTCAGCTTCCTGTAGTCGCGGTTTTCCCACGCCACCAGAATCTGGGCGGCAAGGAAAATGGAACTGTACGTTCCCACGATTACTCCTGAGAGCAGAACAATCAGGAAGTCACGTAGCGTCTCGCCCCCAAACAGCAGCAGGGCCAAAATTGTGAGCGCGGTAGTTATGGACGTGCTGAGTGAGCGTGCGAAGCTCTCATTGATTGAGATGTTCACGGACGCGCTGAACGGTCGACTTGGCGCAAGCGACACGTTCTCACGAATCCTGTCGAAAATGACAATTGTGTCGTGGACTGAGTAACCGATCACGGTCAAGATTCCCACGATGAAGATCGCGTTCACCTCGGCGTCGATGACATGACCAAGGATTGAGAAGAGACCCAGCACGATGAATACATCATGACCCAGGGCGATTATCGCGGCGATGGCGTAACGATATGAGCGTGGCACTGTACGGAACGCGTACATCACGTACAACATGACGAAGAGCGCCGCCACGATCACTGCGATTATGGCATTACGCACCGTGTCGTCAGCTACAGACTGCCCCACCGATGTGACGCTGGGAATGCGGTAATCCAGAGAAATAGATGTGTTGATCTCCGCCTGAATCTCTTCAATGCCTGACTGGCCAAGATCACGGGTTCGAATGAAGAACTCGCCATCCCCGGCCTTCTGGATGATCGCGTCGCCATGACCAGCCGCTGACAGTGCGGCCCGAACGTCTTCGGTTTTCACGTCATCGGTAAATTTCAGGTCGAAACTGGTCCCGGACGTGAAATCGATTCCCAGATTAAGCCTTGGTGGAATTGAAATGAAGATAATGCCGATGATCACAAGGACCGCCGACAGGCTCAAAAACCAATGGTTTCTTCCGACTACATCCACGGGTTAATCTCCGGCCTGTTGACTTGGCTCGCTGTGATCCGCGCCCACACCGCCGACCGGAACCCAGAGCTTCATTCGAGATGGTCCCGTCAGCCTGGCAACGGTCCGGCTGATGACCCGACTGGCGAAGTATGCCGTGAACATGCTGACAAGCGTACCGATACCAAGCGTCAACGCGAATCCCTGCATGACGCTTGTGCCCAAACGGTCTCCGAACCAGAACAGAACCGCACTTGTGATGAGAGTTGCCACATTACTGTCCCTGATGGACGGCCACGCTCGTGCGAACCCTTCAGTGATTGCGGCGAAGAGAGTTCGTCCAGCCCGCAGCTCTTCCTTGGTGCGTTCCGCGATCAAGATATTCGCGTCCACTGCGGTACCAATGGTCAGGATCAGCGCGGCAATTCCGGAAAGGGTCAACGTAACCGGTGCAAGCTTGAACACCGCAAGGGTTATCACCGCGTAGAGGATCAGGGCTATCGATGCGACTACACCTGGCGCCTTGTAGTAAATAATCATGTAAGAGAGCACCAGGATGAGACCAATCATGCCGGCGATTACGCTCTTTCTGAGAGTGTCCTCACCAAGCGTGGCATCAACATTGCGCTCCTGAACCAGCGTCAATTCCAGTGGCAACGCACCGGACTTGAGCTGAATTGCCACCGTCCGGGTGCGCTCACCCGTGAAATCTGGACCCTGAATGAAGGCCCTACCACCACTGATTCCAGCCGAAGCAGCAGGAGCCACAAGCTCATTGCCATCCAGGTAGATCGCCAGCAGCCCATTGGTCCTGGAGATTCGGTCGGTGACCTCAAAGAACTCATCCGCACCTTCACCGTCAAACTCAATATTGACAACTGGTCGGGCAATCCCTGGTTGGGTACCTGCGTAGGCGTCCACCAGGTTAGCGCCGGTCAGAGGTAGAGAAGTTTCGCTGAAATAGTTCGGATTGGTGCATCGCTCTAGCGCCCACTCGAATGAGGTCAGGCCATCCGGTGGCCACTCGGTACCATCCTGGGGATCGAGCAGCGGTCCGCATGTGCGTTCTCGGAACTCAAGCTGGGCCGTCTGGCCAATAAGCTGCTTCGCTTCCTGCACGCCACCACCAACGGTGTAGGCGTTAATCTGGCCCGTAAGCGCGAATATGAGGGGAGTGCCAAAGCGTTCCAAAAAGGCTCGTCTGATGGCAGTAACTTCACCCTCAACGACCTCACCATCTTCGGTGAGTCTGTCTTCAACCGGATTCGGAATTGTGATGCTGAAGTTTCGCTCGCTGATTTCTTCAACCAGCAGACCCGCTCGGCCAATGGCGGCGATCTCTTCTTGAATCAGCGCCACCGTCGCCTCTACAACAGGAACTGTGGAGGCCGCGAACTCTATCGACGTGGCCGTAGAAGTCACGGTCGGAATCGAGGCTGTGTAAAGGACTCGCAACTGAGCCGGGAACTTATCGCCAAGCCTGGTGCGAATCTGCTCCGCCTCAGATACCTCCAGAACGTTGCCTTCTATATCGATGCGGTCGCCTTGGAGCTCATTGATGCTGACCACAAGCAGTTCTATGTCATCATCGTCTTTGACGGTCTCTACTGTGGCTTCCGGGTGGCCAAGATCACTCCTGAAATAGGCCTCAAGTTCATCAGCAGTGACTGCGTTTCCCTGGAACCCAGCACTAATGCTGGCGCCGGTTAATCCCGGAATCTGGATGAGAATACGGTCCGGGGGAGTGCCGAGAAGCTGGACTGTTGGTTCGCTCAGTCCGAACTGGTTGATCCGAGACTCGATCGTTGATCGGACAGCGTCCATATCATCAATAGTGGGGTCTTCACCATCTTTTGTCTGAGCGCTGTAGACAAGGTGTGTGCCGCCCTGCAGATCCAGGCCAAGTGACAGGCCAAGAAGGTTGTCACTATCGCCACGCTCAAACGATCCACCAAACAGACTGATATCGATCGTTGGAAACGCAACCACGAGAGCCGAAATTACAAAGATCACGGCCAAAAATATTAGTCCGCGGGGTTGGCGCCTCACCGGCGACTCCCGCGTTCACTTTTATCGCGTGCTATCTCGCCACGCAGCATATTCACAGCTTCTTCTTGAGTCTCGACGCGTCCCAGGGCCTCTGCCTCACTTAGCAACTTCAGCAGAATTCCTATCTCAGGCCCAAGTTTCAGGCCGAACTGACGCTGGATTTGATTTCCGTTGAGCAATAGAGAAGCCTTCGAATCGCGAGGCTCCTCGAAGGCTCTACCGAGTATAACACCGGCGACACCACAAAATGCTTGCCAATCCGACGTGATTATTCGCGGCCCTCGCGCCGCCAGATAATCGGCAAAACTCAAGTACACAGTATCTCTCGCAACGGTTCCCATGTCTCGCCAGTAACGGTATACGGCGCGGCGGCTTGGCTCGGTTCTATCAAGGCTGATTTGACCCGGTCTGAGATGAGAATTGATCATTGAACCTACGTGACGAATCACGCTGTTGCTGCATCTGAGGCGGGTCAGAATCTCAGTAGCGATTTCAGACCCCAACTCCCCGTGACCCAGAAACTGCGTCTTGCCTGCCTCGGTTATCGTCTTGGTTTCCGGTTTCCCTATGTCATGCAACAGAGATGTCAACTTCAGTAGCGTTGCTCTGGTCTGCCCGTCTCCCACTTCTTCGCCAAAGTAATCGGGGAAATCTGCCGTGCGGGGAATTTCGAGGACCGGATGATCTGCGTCCAATTCCGTGAAATCGCCAAGTATCTGATCGATATTCTCTACGGTGTGCATCAAGTGCTCAAACACGTCCCAGTAGTGGTGGTTCGGCGGCTGAGACACGCCCCTTGCCCGGTCAATTTCTGGCATCACAGCGCTGAGAACGCCGGTCTCATCGAGGACGCGCACCCCTAGGTATGCGTTATCGGCGGCAAAGATCCCGTAAATCTCATCCCGCACCCGCTCAGGACTGGCGCCAGGTACCAGTTGCGCGGCGCCCTTGATCATCTCCCGGGTATCGTGATCGACGCTCAATTCAAACTGCGCCGCAAACCGCGCGGCGCGAACACACCGAACGGGATCAGCTTCCAGCACTTCAAATGACGAAACGCGAAGGGTGCCCTTTCGCAGATCTTCCTGACCACCCAGAGGATCGATTAGGTGCTGCGGATCCAGTTCATCGGCCCAGTTCGGCAAGGCAATGGCCATGGCATTGATGGTGAAATCACGCCGGGCCAGATCGGGCGCGATCTCCCCCTGCATGAGCGCCACGTCAATCCAGCCCGGCCCCGAATCTACGTCTAATGGCCGATTTACCCGATAGTGGCCACGGACGGGGTCCAGGACTATCAAGCGACCGCCTGTGGAATTCGACACTGCATAGGCTGCAGCCGATGAATCAGCCGATACAGCGATGTCCAGATCGTCTGGCTCTTGGCCAAGCAACCGATCTCGCACTGCGCCACCCACCACATAGCCATCAATTCCGCCCTCAATGAGTGCGTTTATGGCGCTGCTAACAAAGGTATCCATCGGGATTGCGGGCTAGCTCAATTCCAACTCAGGGAGCTGCGATCTCAAGCGCCGAACCTCCATGTCCAGCTGATCCAGATCGGCCTGCTGGTAGATTGCCAGATCGGCGTGAACGATGGGCTCCGGCTCATCCTCCTCATCATCTGTGAACTCTTCGTCTAATCCTGGTCGCTCATCCTCATCCTGGGGCCGGTCCTCATCTGCGACTAAATCCCCATTCGCGGCTTCACGCTCAAAATCGATTTCGGGATGATCGTGGCGAGGATCTGGCTCCTCATCCGCTTTCCAGAGATCAATGTGCGCTTGAAGATGGTCGATAAACACAATGCCATTGAGGTGGTCCACCTCGTGCTCGATAGCCTGCGCAAGAAGATCTGTCGCCCCCGGGATGGTCTGTTCAACTCCTTCAAGGTCAAGGTAGTCCGCTGTCACCGAGACTGCCCTTGTGACAATTCCCGTCCAACCGGGAAGGCTAAGACAACCTTCCGGTATCCTCCGCTCCCCTTCGCGATCCGAAATGACCGGATTGATCAGCGCGAACGGCTCTTCGCCGGGCATCGCCAGAGTTACCACGCGCCGCAGTATGCCCACCTGAGGTGCGGCAAGCCCGATACCGTGGCCGGCCTGCATCGACTCGATCATATCTGCCGCGAGTTTGCGGATGGCGTCATCAATTACATCAACAGGTCTCGCTTCTTTTCTCAGTATCGGATCAGGTAGAACGCGAACAGGCAAAATTGCCACAGGTGAATAGGTCTCCGGGGTTAGGGGTGGGGAATCTGGCCCAATTATATCGACGTGCGTTCAATGGACCTTCAAGCTACCGAAACTGGATCCACATCTACGGTCCAGCCATGCGGTAGTTGGATTTGATCCAACAGATCAAGCGGCGAACTGCCTCTTAGAAGGATGTGCCACCGATACACTCCCCGCATCCGCATGGGGTATGAAGGCGAAGGTCCAAGTATCTGCACAGACTCCATGCCTGAAGCTGTGGAGGCGCGTCTCAGGAGATCGGCAACTTCAAACGCTTCTGACTGCGCACTATCACCATTCGGATCGCTGATGCCCAGCCGGACAATCGACGTGAACGGCGGATTCGCATGTGAGCGCCGCGATTCGATCTCGGTCCTGTAGAACGCATCGAAATCCTGTATCACTGCTGCCTGGATTGCGTAGTGGTCTGGCTGGAAAGTCTGCATGATCACATCGCCACGATTGATTCCCCTGCCTGCCCTGCCAGCAACTTGAGTCAGAATCTGGAACGCCCTTTCCCCAGAACGGAAATCGGGAATCGAAAGTGCAGTGTCCGCGGATATCACCCCGACAAGTTCGACTGATGGGATGTCGAGCCCCTTGGCGACCATCTGCGTTCCCACCAGCACGCGCTCGCTACCGTGCAAAAACGTCGAGAGAATCTCCTCGTGCGCCTTTGCCGTGCGAGCCACATCGCGGTCCCATCGGATGGTGCCGGCGCGCGGATAGATACGATCGACCTCATCGACCACCGCATGAGTACCCACGCCGCTGGGCACCATGCGATTTTCGTGACATTCCGGGCATGCGTTGGTGTACCGGATGCGTCGGCTACAGTAGTGGCATATCAGCGCTGCTGGAACGCCAGCATCAGCGCGGTGGTACGTCATGTTGGAGTCGCAGCGGCTGCACCGTCGCGAGTAGCCACAGTTTCTGCACTGAACGTGTGAAGCGCTACCTCGCCGATTCAAGAAGAGGATAATGCGCCCCTCGCCGTCGAGCACACGATCCATGTGCTTCAAGAGTGCCCTGCTAAACATCCCTGTGTGCCCGTCACGCAACTCCTGCCGCATATCCACCACCGTTACCAGCGGCGCTAGGCTATCCGGCGCGCCGACCACTCGGTCCGGCAACATCAGCGATCGCCAATCGCCCCGCTCTGCCCTGCGGTAGTCGGCGACATCGGGCGTCGCGCTACCGGCAACCAGCGTGCTATCCGTGAGGGTAGCTAGCCGCTCGGCGACACGGCGTGAGTCATAGCGGGGAGACGCGTCACTCTGCTTGTAGGTCCACTCGTGCTCCTCATCAATGATGATCAGGCCAAGATCCCGCACTGGTGCGAAGATGGCCCCCCTGGAGCCCAGCACGATCTCGTATTCGCCGCGATGTACTCCCCACCACTGATCGAATCGCTCGCCATCTGAAAGCCCGGAATGAAGAAGCGCGATCCGACCCGGAAATCGGGAGGCGAAACGAGCAAGATTCTGTGGCGTTAGCGCGATCTCTGGAACCAGTACGATGACGCCGCGACCGTTGTCAAGCGCCTTCTGTGTAGCTTGCAAGTAGACCTCAGTCTTGCCGCTGCCGGTGACCCCATACAGAAGAAACGGTTTCCTCGGCTCGTCGGCGTTGATCGCCTCGTTGATCTGCGCTATTGCATCCGCCTGTGGCGCGGTTGGGTCCAGCGAAAACGAACGCTGAAACTGGTAGTGAGATAGCGGATCCCGCTCGACGCGTCGCTTTTCCAGTGAAAACAGACCGCTTTTGATCAGCCCGGACACGGCGCTCTGTCCAAACCGGCCAGTTAACTCAGGTCGTGGATAGCCGTCCTCCGACTCCGCCATGAACCGCAGCAGATCCCCGCGAACCTTCGACCGCTGCGTATCAGCCAACTCCAGCGCCTCCGATTCGGAAGTTTCGAGCACAACGTAATTCTGCGTCGCCTCTGCCGTCTTCGGCCTGTCCCACACGGTCGACTCGACAAGATGACCGCTCCTCACCAGAGAGTCGATCAACCTCACTCCGCCACGACCAAATTTTCGTGCCAGCGCCGTCTTCCGAAGCTGGCCGGCCTCCGAAACCAGCGCAATCGCCCTCGTATGGCGTGCGCTCAATCCGGATGCATCGGCAATCGGCCCAGGTGCGACGTAAGTCCTCAGCGTGTCTGCGAAGCCGGGAGGGAGCATGGGTGATGCCGCAGTGAATAGATTCGAGCGGTAGTACTCGGCGACCCACATTGCCAGCTCAATCTGATGGGGCGCCAGTAGCGGCGTCTCGTTGAGCAGACGGGCAATTGGCCGCACCGTCTCGACCTGGCTGACATCGCTAATCGCAAAAACGAGCCCACGCCGAACCCGGGGCCCAAACGGCACCCACACAGCGTGGCCTTCCCGGACATCCATACCGTCCGGAATCCCATAGCTGAATGTGCCCCGGCTGCTCCCAGGAACGTCTACCGCAACTTCCGCAAACATATGACAGTCAGCGTAGCGCGGGAACTCTGTGGTTGGTATTAGTGCGTGACGAATAACACCCCGTCGCGTGGGCATCCCTATCCACAATCCGAAACATAGATTCTCCCCAGCAAAGATTCGATCATCGCGACTCACCTCATCTGTCATCCCCATGAAAATGGGAACCCAGACACACACCTGCGCCTTCACAAATAACTAACTACGCGACAACTAACTAGCACGCCAATTGCGGTGTAGCTCAGCGGTTTACCGTGTGCGTGCCTAGATCACAGATATCTCCGCAAAGTCTCCGATTCCGGGATGACGGTTGCGTGTCGACGGATTGTGTAGCCATTGGTGACGGCTATCGAAGGCCATCCATCTTCCCTAAGTTCACAAACGAAGTGCAACGCCTCGTTAGGGTGTTGCACTTCGTTTGTGAACTTAGGGAATCCAGGCAGGCACATATACGATTACGACGACGCTGAATTCGCGTTCGGGTCACAATCCGCGCGGCGGTCCTCTGGATTCCCTCGTCGGAGGGCATGATGGAAGGGAGAACGCCGAGATCGCCACTAAAAATAAAAGGCGCCCAAATTACGGGGCGCCTTTGGAAACTGTAACCGAGAGAGCCTAACGGCGTTCCTTGATCCTGGCCTTTTTGCCAGTCAAACCTCGGAGGTAGTAGAGACGGGCTCTTCGAACCTTGCCCTTGCGAGTCACCTCAACCGAGTCGATCAAAGGCGAGTTCAACAAGAAAGTTCGCTCAACTCCAACTCCGTAAGAAACCCGGCGAACAGTGAAGGTATAGCCGGAACGTGGCGTGTGATCCTTGCGATGTGAGCCACGAAGAATCGTGCCCTGGAACGCCTGCACACGCTCTCGGTCGCCTTCACGAATCTTTACGTTGACTCGGGCGGTGTCACCAGGACGGAACTCATCAATTGTGTCCCGCGGTTTGGCTGGGAGAAGAGCTGCGGCATCCATCTGGACGTATCCTGTACTAATTGCCTCGCGCATGGACACGATGAGACGAACTCAGATGCCATCACGCGGGGATTTGACTGCGGCAACCTAGTTAGCGGTGCCGACGGGTAATTTCTTGAAGATTTAGTTTATGGCTCAGAGTCCGCCGCTGACAAGCGTTATGCATTACGCCACTCACTAATCCTCGGATTTCAGCAGATCTGGGCGGCGCTCACGTGTCCTACTAAGAGAGATGTCTTTTCGCCACCGCTCAACCGCCGCGTGATCGCCGGATATCAGGACGTCTGGGACGGTGAGTCCGCGGAATTCCGATGGCCTGGTGTAGACGGGTCCTTGCAACAGCCCATCCGATTCTGGTCCGAACGTATCCCGATGGGCGGAGTTGAGATCCCCAAGCACGCCCGGCACGAACCGGGAAACTGCGTCTATCAGCACCATGGCGGGGAGCTCGCCACCCGTCACCACAAAGTCGCCAATGCTTACCTCATCATCGACAAACAGCTCGATAAATCGCTCATCTACGCCTTCATAGTGGCCGCAGACGATGACCAGCGTCTGCTCCAACGCGAGCTCCTGCGCAAGGTCGTTCGTGAGCCGTCTACCCTGTGGTGACATCAGCACCACCCGTGCTGGCTGATCCAACCCCGCGCTGATCGATGCCACCGCCGACGCCAACGGCTCCACCTTCATCACCATGCCGGGACCACCGCCGTATGGGGAATCATCCACAGAATGATGTTTGTCGTTCGCGAAGTCACGTATTTGAGTGCACTCCAAAGAGATGAGGCCGTCTTTGATACCACGAGCGATGATACTTGACCCAAGCGCAGACTCGAACATCTCCGGAAAGAGCGTGATCACACGGTAGTCGATCAATGTCCGCGCCCGGTGGAATGCCCGGAACGATGCTTCCCACGCTCGTGAGGATCGCCTCGGCTCTTCAAAACATCAATAGTGTGCGGAATCACCGGCAGCAGTATCTCCAGCGTTTCAATGACGCCTTTCGGATTGCCAGGCAGATTGATGATGAGCGTGCACCCGGCCACGCCCGCGACCGCACGCGAGATCATTGCGAATGGCGTCTTGCCCAGAGATCCCGCCCGCATTGCCTCAGCCATGCCGGGAATCTCCTGGTCGATCACTTCACGCGTCGCCTCAGGCGTCACATCCCGGGCCGATACCCCTGTCCCGCCCGTGGTGCAGATGAGATCAATCCCCATTTCGACCCATTTCTTCAATTGCGCGGCAATATCCGCCTTCTCGTCCGGCACAACAACGCGCCCAGACAACTCGAAGCCGAGCGACTCGATCAACTCGACCACGGCGTCACCGCCAATGTCTTCCTGCTGACCGACCGAGCCGCGATCACTGCTGGTTAGCACTGCAAACGTAGGGATTTTGTTCCTCCCGGAACCGTGTGATTTTTTATCGCTCTGAACTCAACAAAGCATACCGGTCTTCGAAATTGACATCAGGTTCTTTGAATATTGGCCAAAAAATGGTTGTGAAGTGCTTGCAACAGGGAGTCGCTCTCTGGTAGAACATGGGGGCTGATGGGGATGAGTGGAGGAAAATGGTGAATCAGGCACACTGATCAGCCATCCACCCGACTCCCTGATAGACCAATTGACGAGGCCTGTTGGAGAGCCGTTTGTTTTTCACTGGCGAGTACGACCACAAGATCGACTCCCAGGGCCGGGTAGCCATCCCGGCCAAGTTCCGCACGGCCTTCAAAACCGGAATCGTGCTGGCAGAAGGTATTGAGAGTTGCATCGACGCCTACACCACCGATGCGTGGGAGTCGGTTGTTGATGAGATCAGTTCTCGTCCTTCTACTAACGCAAACCGGATGCTTGCCAGGGCAAGGTTCGGGAGAGCCTATTCGGCAGATCTCGACAGCCAGGGCCGAGTCGTGATCCCGGCTTCCTTAAGGGAGTATGCCGAAATTGCCGATACGGCTGTCGTGGTTGGAGTAGGCAGGAATTTGGAACTTTGGAACCAGGACCAGTGGCAGCAGGTAATAGCCGATGCCCGGACCCAGGCCGCAGACAACGCCGAGCGGCTCGCTGAGATGGCGACCCGCCCCGGCCAATAGATAACCGATAAACAGATAACGCAGGAGAGCGAAACAGGGTGCTACTGATGGGCCTCGAACTACACCACACTCCGGTGATGGTGCCAGAAGTTCTGGAGGGACTGGCCGTTCAACCGGGTGGTCGATACATCGACGCGACTCTTGGTGAGGGCGGACACACCGAGGCCATCCTGCGCGCATCCTACCCCGGTGGCCAGGTACTTGGCATTGATGCAGATCCCGAAGCCGTCAGTGTGGCAGGCGAACGCCTCTCCGAGTACAACGATCGCGTCCTCTATGCCAACACAAACTTCCGTACGGTACGCGCCACCGCTCTTACATTTGATTTCGTACCCGTGCACGGCGTGCTGATGGACCTCGGCCTCTCGTCCCTGCAACTGGACGCAGAATCACGCGGCTTCAGCTTCCGACGGCCGGACCCGCTGGACATGCGCATCTCGTTGGACCAGCGCCTCACCGCTGCCGATATCGTCAACACATACTCACAGTCGGAATTGGCAGACGTCATCTTTCAGCTGGGTGAGGAACGAGCGTCCCGGCGCATCGCCTCTGCAATCGTCCACCACCGCCCTATTTCAACTTCGTCTGAACTCGCGGGCATCGTCGCCGGTGCTTCAGGACGCAGCCGAAGCAAGATTCACCCTGCCACCAAGACCTTCCAGGCGCTTCGTATCGCCGTGAATGATGAGCTTGGTGCGCTGCAAACTGCGCTGGAGCAGACCGTATCGCTGCTGGGCCACGGCGGAAGACTGTGCGTTATCTCTTACCACTCGCTGGAAGACCGAATTGTGAAGACGTTTATGCGACGCGAATCATCCGACTGCGTCTGCCCTCCTAGCACCCCAGTATGTCACTGTAATCACCGGCCGACGTTGCGGCAGATCAGCCGAAAAGTCACCAAGCCGTCTGATTCCGAAGTTGAGAGCAATCGAAGGAGCCGTAGCGCACGGTTGCGGGTTGCCGAGCGGGTTTGACCGCTAAATCGACCAATTCGAAATGATTAGTAAAAAGGGGTAGCCGAGGAGTAACTGCAGAAACGGCGCAAGCCTAAATAGATCCCATCTCACCGTCACGAGGGGGCCGAAATCGTCAGGCGAAGTCGGAACGTGATAGAGGAGGGATTCCTGCGGAGACTCCGCGGCCTATATTTGAGAGGTAGCAAGATGATTCAGGACGATTACAGAGCAGCAATAGACATTGGAACCACAAAGGTTTGCACCATTCTCGGTCGCAAACGTTCAGATGGTTCTATTGAGATCGCAGGCGTTGGCGTAGCGCCCTGCAATGGTCTTCACCGCGGATTGGTCACCGATCCTAAGGCGACGACAGCCGCCGTGCTTGAGTCGATTGGCAGCGCTTCCAAGGCGGCGGGGATGCCGATTCGGCGAGCCTACATTGGGCTAACCGGCAGCCACGTAGAGTCTCGCAACATCTGGAGCCGCGTTGATAGCAAATCAGGCGTAAAGGTTGTGGCAGAAGAAGATATGCGCCGTGCAATATCAGTAGCCAGCGCAGATGCTCAGACCGAAGGTCGCAGCATTCTCCACGTTATTCCTCGCTCGTATGCCCTTGATGGTATCTACGGCGTCCGCAACCCGCTGGGAATGCACGCTGCCGAGATGTATATACAGACGCACGCCATCCTGGGCGACCAGCACCCCATCGACTCGCTCACGGCAGCCGTGAAGGCCGCCGGAATCGGCGTATCTGGCCTGATTGTTGAGCCAATCGCCTCTGCCGAAGCTGTCCTGACAGAGCAGGAGCGTGAAGAGGGTGTCATTCTCATCGACGTTGGCGGTGGCACATCTGACATCGCCGTTTTCCACGAGGGCTCAATCGTCCACACAGCGGTCCTATCAGTTGGTGGCTACCAGTTCACCAACGACCTTGCCGTCTCCTTCGATATTCCTCACAAGGAAGCAGAAGAAGTGAAACTGAAGTACGGAAGTGCGGCTCAAGACGCGCGAACGGCCACCGAAGAAGTTGAGATCAACCCGCGCGGAATGGATGAGCCATTGCTGATCAATCGCCGCGAAATTGGTCAACTCATGAACGATCGAGGCATGGAGATGCTTCGTCTCCTGATGAAGAAGATCAATGAGCCCCATGTGACGGAGCTCGACATCACTCGAATGGTTCTGACCGGCGGCGGTGTGAAGTTGGATGGATTTGCTTCTCTGGCCCGCTACGTATTCCAGCATGAGGTACGCGTAGCCAGCCCGCGTGGCGCCGAAGGACTTCCAGAAGTCAACCAGGATCCTCAGTTTGCCGCCGGCGTTGGAATACTGCTCTGGGGCATGAGGAACCTTCCCAGGGAGAGTCACATCAGCAGCAAGTCTCATATTGCTGTTTCATCAGGCCCTCTGGCCGGATCGGGACTCAGATCTTCATTCAGGAAAATGCTGCCACGCAAACTCGCTGGTAGCCGGGAATCGGGCACCCCTGTTGGCGTTTAGTCGGGTGCGATGCCAGAGGGGGAACTGATGGCGCTAGTTACAGATAACGATGTGGCGATGGGTATCGACATACAAAGCGATTTTGAACAGGTGGTAGCCAGGAGCACAAATATGGTCACTGAACAGTTGGCTGTGGCAGATGTAGAGATTAAAGAAGCCAAGCTGAAAGTAATAGGCGTGGGGGGAGGTGGCTCAAACGCCGTTTCCCGAATGTACAGAGAGCGGCTGGAGCAGGTTGACTACATTACCGTCAACACGGACCAGCAGGCACTCCTCCGATCTGACGTACCAACCCGACTCCGAATCGGGGACACCATCGCAGCCGGACTCGGTGTGGGCGGCGACCCTGACAAGGGCCAGGCATGCGCGGACGAGAGCCGCGATGAACTCCGCGACCTGCTCTCCGGCGCGGACATGGTTTTCATCGCATCCGGCATGGGTGGTGGTACCGGTACCGGCGCCGCACCGATCGTTGCTGAAGTTGCCCATGAACTTGGCGCACTGACAGTTGGCGTGGTTACCAAGCCATTCAGCTTTGAGGGCAAACGCCGCAAGCACGTGGCCGACGAAGGAATTGCAAAACTCCAAGAGCAAGTGGACTCATTCATCGTCATCCCGAACGATCGACTCATGATCGCGCTGGACCAGGAAGTGACGATGGAGTCTGCGTTCCGCATGGCTGACAACGTCCTCCGCCGCAGTGTGCAGTCAATTGCAGAATTGATCACCGTTGCCGGTGAGATCAACGTCGACTTCGCTGACGTGAAGGCGATCATGAGCAACGCTGGACCCACGTGGATGTCCATTGGAAATGGCACGGGCGAAGATCGAGCGATCATCGCGGCCGAAGATGCCATCAACAGCAACCTGCTGGATGTCTCAATCTCCGGCGCCCGCGGGGTGATCTTCAACATCACCAGTGGTGGCGACGCAACAATCTCAGAAGTCCAGACCGCATCCGAAGTAATTCAGCGGGTAGTGGACCCTGAGGCCAACATCATCTTTGGTATGGCAACCGACCCAAAGATGGAGAACGAAATTAAGCTCACGGTAGTCGCAACGGGCTTCACGTCCGCTGAAGAAACCGCCAGAGCACAGGAAGAGATGGCCGACCAGCTCGGTTCGATGACGAACGATGAGATGGACGTTCCTCCATTCCTGAGGCACCACCCGCAGGCTCGCCGAGCACTGCGAAACCCAGTTCACGCGAACTAGGAGCCATGCGAGTGAAAACTCGCCCAACCAAATAGATCGTTTCTGCGTTGCGGGGATTGCTAAGACCTACCTCCCCATTCCCGGCATCCCGCACCGCCTGATACGAAAGAGGAGCCCACCGGCCGCCACCGGTGGGCTCTTCGCGTTAGACTGCGTGCCCACACATATATTTTCGAAATCTATTTCTTGGGCGGAGAAGTTAATGTCCGACACCATCGCTCTCGAGTGGACCCCGGCGCACAAGCTGCGTGAGATGGTCGTCAAGAAGCAAGTATCTCCTTTGGAGCTAACCCGGCTCGCCCTATCACGTGCAGAGTCACTCAATCCAAAACTGAACGCCTTCCTGACACTAATACCCGAGATGGCGATGGAGCAGGCACAGGCGGCTGAGCAGGCCGTGATGGACGGAGATAACCTGGGTCCTCTCCACGGTATCCCCATCTCCATCAAGGATTTAGAGGCGGTAGAAGGCGTCCGTCAGACCAATGGCTCACTTGTATACAAGAACAACGTCTCCGCTGCCGATGCCCTGCCCGTCGAACGACTGCGAAGGGCGGGCGCCATTATCATTGGCAAAACCAACACATCGGAATTTGGTCACATTGGGACTAACGAGAATCGACTCGGCGACGCTTGCCGAAATCCCTGGAACATTGAGTACACCAGTGGAGCCTCCAGTGGGGGAGCTGCCGCGTCAGTGGCAGCAGGCATCACCTCAATAGCACAGGGAAGCGATGGCGGTGGGTCCGTTCGAATTCCAAGCGCAATGTGCGGCCTGTTCGGGATCAAAGCGTCGCAGGGCCGCGTGCCCAGGCGAGATGAGAGCATCAACAACTGGCATCCGATCAGTTTTTCAAACGTAGGTCCACTAACCCGGGACGTTCGCGATGCTGCAATCATGCTTCAGGTCCTGGCCGGCCCTTCGCCGGACTCAGAACCGGTCGTAATTAACGAACCAGCGCCAGATTTTGTCTCGGCTCTCTCGGCCGATCTCTCTGGGAAACGAATTGCGTGGAGCCCGGATCTGGGCGGTGCGCCAGTTGATCCAGAGATCAGAACTGCAGCCGAAAACGCCGCGCGGTCTTTCCAGTCTCTGGGCGCGACAGTAGAGGATGCGGAGTACAAATTAGGGGATTTCGAGGAAGTATTTCACACATTTGAGACTTCATGGCGGTCTCGTTCTTACGCGGTCAACGGCCATTTGCTGGAGAACCATCGAGATGAGCTCACCGACTATTTCGTCGAAGGACTCGAGGGCGGCAAAGTGACCACCGGGGCTGAGTTGTGGCTGGCAGAAGCCCACATCAATCGATACAGGCGCTACGCATCTGATTTCTTCTCAAATTTCGACCTTCTTATTACGCCATCTCTCGCATCTACCGCCTTCCCAATCAACCAACATCCGGAATCGCTCGACGGACGAACAGTCGCGCACAAACTCTGGGGATTCACTCCGTTCACGTACCCCTTCAATATGACTGGCAACCCGGCCGCGACAGTGCCGATTGGGTTGGCTGCGAATGGCTTGCCAATGGGCATCCAGATTGTGGGCGCGTTTGGCGATGAGCCAGGCGTGTTTGCTGCCTCAGCCGCGTTCGAAGCGGCACACCCGTGGACCAATCTCAAGCCGCCGGTCTCCTAGGATCTGACGCGTGGGTACGGATAACACCTGGAAATCTGCGTTTGAACTGGCCGCCATTGTCAAGCGCGGCGACGTTTCGCCCGTTGAGCTGGTCGAAGACTCCCTCCAGCGCATCGACAGACTCAATTCCCAGCTCAACGCATTCCTCCATGTAGACGCAGACGGCGCCCTAAAGGCCGCAAGAGACGCCGAGGGAGCTGTGGCAGCAGGTGACACCCTTGGACCTCTCCACGGCGTCCCTGTGCCTATCAAGGACGTTGAAGAGGCTGAAGGCCTCCCTCACACCTCCGGCAGTCTCGTCTACAAAGATCGAATCGCTACTTTCGATTCGATCGCCACTCGTCGAATACGTGCTGCAGGAGCAATCATCATCGGCAAGACCAATACTTCTGAGTTCGGCCAGATCGGCACAAACGAGAACCGACTGGGCGACGCATGCCGCAACCCATGGAACCCCGAAATGACGAGCGGTGCATCCAGCGGTGGAGCAGCCGTCTCGGTAGCCACCGGAATATCAAGCATTGCGCAGGGCGGCGATGGCGGCGGCTCGATTCGCATTCCTGCCAGCATGTGCGGGATTTATGGCATCAAGCCATCCCNNCCATCCCAGGGCCGCGTTCCGAAACTCATGATGGATACATCAAGCTACCACCCGGTGAAGTTCGCTCAAAGTGGCCCGCTAACGCGCACCGTGCAGGATGCGGCGCTTCTCCTGGGAGTTCTGTCTGGTCCTGCCGAGGACGGTGAACGCGACGCCATCCAGACCGCCCCGCCCGATTTCATGGCAGCGCTGGATTACGATATCAAAGGTCTCAGAGTGGCCTGGAGCCCCGATCTGGGAGGCGTTGCCGTCGATCCAGAGGTCATGAAGCTCACTGAAACCGCAGCGAAAACCTTTGAAGACCTCGGCTGCAACATTGAGTCAGCTGAGTTCCGCCTCGGTTCGCCTGAAGAGGTCTATCGAACGTTTGACGTGCTCTACAACTCCCGCGTCTACGCCACCAACGGCCATCTGTTGGAAAATCATCGCGACCAACTCACCGACTATTTCACGGAAGGTCTGGAAAACGGCAAATCATATACAGCTACAGATCTCTGGCACGCGATGTCCACCCTGGAGACCTACCGGGCCTACGTACGCCAGTTCTTTTTGCAATTCGACATCCTGTTGACCCCAACCCTCGCAACGCCCTCATTCCCCGTCGGACTGCATCCCGAGACTATCGATGGCGCAGCAGTTCCTCATCGACACTGGGGATTCACCCCGTTCACATACCCATTCAACATGACCGGAAACACCGCAGCATCTGTGCCCGCGGGGTTCACCAAATCAGGATTACCAGTTGGCCTGCACATCGTTGGCCGATACAGCGGAGAAACAACCGTCCTTTCCGCCTCTGCGCGATACGAAGAGGCGAGCCCCTGGGCCGAACGTATTCCAGAAATCGCGAACTTCTAGCAGGAGATCAACTTTCATGCCAAAAAATTCCAGCAAACCAAGAGTACTGATCACCGGCGCTAGCGGGCTTATTGGCGGACTTGCCATTGAGCACCTGTCCGACAAGTACCAGTTCAGCAACCTGAGCCGCCGCAAAGTTGAAGGCATCCGTTCAACCGAGGCCAGCATCACGGACCGCGATGCGATTCGGCCCGCGTTTGAAGATATCGATATGGTGCTCCACCTAGCTGCGTTTGTGGATGACATCTCAGACTGGGACGGCACGCTGGATGTCACCGTCAAAGGGACGATCAACGTGTTTAGAGCCGCACAGGAGGCCGGCATCTGGCGGCTGGTCAATATGAGCACCGGTAGCACAATGTGCGGCTGGGAATGGTACGAAGGCTCACCCTACGGAAAGCT
The DNA here is from genome assembly GCA_002311865.1 of Dehalococcoidia bacterium UBA1151. Classification (GTDB taxonomy): domain Bacteria; phylum Chloroflexota; class Dehalococcoidia; order Lucifugimonadales; family Lucifugimonadaceae; genus UBA1151. Next base: position 32,683 of record DBZV01000200.1, on the reverse strand, counting down.
GGCCGCGGGGCAGTACGACGAAGTTGAACAGCCATGGCCGCAGTTGGACTACACGAACGCCGTTCGGCCTGACTCTCCTTACGGTGCGGCCAAAGCGTTCACAGAGGCGGCCGCACGATGGTTCTCCGACGCACACGGCATGTCGATGCTGAACATTCGTCTCGGCGCAGTCCTGGACACTAACGAACCCAAGCTACTGAGGCACTTCCCAGGCTACCTGGACCAGATGGACGCCGTACGAATGATTGACGCCTGCCTCAGCGCGCCGGAATCGGTGAAGTTCGATATCTTCGACGCCATTTCAGACAACAGCACGCGCTGGCGAGACACCTCGCACGCCGAAAAAGTTATCGGATGGAAAGCGCAGGGCTCGTCCGATAGATTCGACCCGAACGACTTCCGACATCAGCCAGGTCCGCCTTTGCCCGCAAGATGAGTCGCCGATCTATGGCAATCGCGTCAGCGTCAGTTCGGCTCGATAGAGATCTGACGTAACTCCAGGAGGCGGTGGATCAGGCAGTAGTTTTTCAAGCCGGAGCCGAAAACCTTGCAGGTCAGAGGTGACGGAGCCATCCGGGGGCACATTCACCGGGAAAGATCGCCTATCGCCGTCCTCACCGGTCAAGGCCAGAATGATCTCTGCCACGCCAGCCGTGATGCACGTCACACCCGCGGCGCACCGTGAGTCGGCCACGAGGCCCATGAAATCGACCCTCACGTTCTCGTCTCCAACATCGACTTCAATGTAACTGCCCACTGACAGGCTAAATGACGTCCCCAGCTTTGGACCTTTTGCGGGACCGTCGGAGCCGCACGCCACGCCCAGCATGACGATCATGCCGGTCAAGACCACAAGGACAAGTCGATATTTCGAATCCCGCTGTGTTCGCAGAGATATCATCCTCACTTCACCTTCAGATGAGCACGCGGCTCCCATCCCAGCAATGCCCGGCCCTTGGCACCGTTCACTTCCTCTTCCTTCTCATCACCAGAGAGAAACACCGCGTCATAGCGACTTTTCCGACTGTTTGCCACCCTCAGCGCGGCAAGATAAGCCGCAGCCATATCCTCCTCATCAACCACGCGGAGAAATGCGGGATCGTCCTTTGATAGCTTCCTTCCCGCAATCCAGCCTTCTCGGTTGCGAGGTCCGGTCAATCGTAGTGCCACGATCGACATTCCAAACTCTCGGCAGAAGTATCGGCAGATCATCTCGCCGAACCCCTTGGTAAGCCCGTAGACGCTCTGCGCATCCAGCGGAACCTCTTCCTCCGCTGAGTACCAGTCACGATGCCTATTGTGCACAGTGAAAGTGCTGGTGTGGACGCCAGCCATGATGCCCGCCTCCTGCGCCGTCTTCAGCAAGACGTGAAGGCCCATCGTATTGACCGGGTAGTTGTCCAGCACATCTTGAACCGTGTGATCGGTCGATTTGGACGATGTCGGACTCTTCATGACCATGTTGATGAACGTATCCACACCGTCCAGTGCCTCGGAGACAGCGCCGGGATCAGTGAGTGAGCCTTGAACGTACTCAACGCCGTCAACGCGCGGAGGATTGATATCCAGAACGCGAAATTCATGCTGCTTTTGCATGTATGGCATCGTCCACGTAGCAACGTTTCCCCCGCCGCCAACGATTAAGACCTTCATATCATCGCTTCTCCCCGCTTCGGCCCAATGTCACCAAACCCAGGTTTCTGATCCTGTCTGGAATATCGCAGAAGCCATTATCTACGCGAATTATCCCCAGCCTGAATCTACTGGTGGAATGGTGGTGGAAGACCGCACTCCGCGAGTCCCTAGTATCCCTGTAGTGACCTCGTTATCGCCGCTTCGTGATATCGGTAGCCGCGGGGCTTGCCCCGCCCCTCCTCTTTGCGTCACGGCGATGGTCTTCATAACGACGATGGCTGGTAAGGGCAGGTTTGAAACCTGCCCCGATCCCCCGGGAGTTGGATATTGCGTATTGAGAGTGTCGAGTCATTTCTGATTCGAGATGCCTATGTTGTTCGTATCACTACAGACTCCGGAGTTTCCGGCATCGGTCAGACCGCCTGCTGGGGCTATCCTGAGGCCGTAGCGGAGGTCATCGCCCGATTCCGGCCGTGGCTGATCGGGCGGGACCCGCTCCAGATTGAGCACATACACCAGTTCCTCTACCGCATGGCGCCGTTCAGAGGGTCCGTGCTATCAGGATCAGTAGCCGCGATAGACATCGCACTGTGGGATCTGAAGGGTAAACACTTCGACACCCCCGTGTGGCAACTCCTGGGCGGCAAAGTGCGAGACACGATCAGGCTACACCTGCTGATGGGTGGTGGCAACGACGAGGAGATCAGGAAAAAGGCGGCTGAATCTCGCGATGAGGGGTTCACCGCAGTGAAGATCGACCCGTTGCCGAACAATTTTCACTCCATGACGCTCTCACGGCTCATCTCGGACACCCGGGACACCGTGGCCGCGCTTCGCGAAGGCGCGGGCCTCGACGTCGATATTATTCTTGAGATTCATCGCAAGTTGACTCCAATGGTGTCCATCGCTCTCGCCGAGGCTCTCGTTGAGTTCCAGCCGATGTTCTTTGAAGACCCGATACAAATCGATAGCGTGATTTCACAGGCTGAGATCGCCGGCCGCACCACGATACCGGTCGCAAATGGCGAGCGCATGCACTCCATCTGGGAGTTCCGGGAGCTGCTGACCCACGGCGGTCCGCAGTACGTGCGGCCAGACGTTGGGCTTGCTGGCGGCCTTACCCAGTGCAAGAAGATTGCGGCCATCGCAGAGTCGTTCCACGCCGCCGTCGTCACCCACAACTATCTCGGCCCAATTCTTACTGCCGCCTCGGTCCACCTCGATACGTCAATTCCAAACTTCCTCACCCAGGAGTACACCAAAGCCGATGAGGCAGACCATAACCGCATCTATAAAACGGCGCTGAAACGAGAAGGCGGCGTCATTCCGGTTCCAGAAGCGCCAGGACTGGGCGTCGTGTTGGATGAGGAGTTGCTGAAAACCGCGAAAGCCGAACCGAAAGACCTGCCGTCATCGAACCCGCTGCGAACCGATGGGTCAGTTGCCTATGCGGTTTAGACGAATTTCGCCTTCCCCCGCGAGTATCCCAACGAATTCTGCCGTTGGGTGTTGTTCGCCAGTTGATGGTTCGTCGATCCCCAAAATCGCCGGGACGAGCGCGTTCCGCAACGATGGGTTTGCGTATGGATTGAAAGAGCACGAATTGCCCCTGGGCCGCAGACGCAATCTGGCCGCCAATCTGAACTGCGATTCAGTATGAAATCATCTGCTCAAAAGTCGTGGCGATTTGTGCCACAAATCGCTTTGACTACACTACAGATAGTGGTATGGTTTGTTGACTCCACGAGATATGGGGTTGCACTCGGTGATTTCAGGGGGCAAAACTTGAAGCATCAAGTGCAAGGCGCGGGTCGTGCACTGTCCACAGTGTGAGCACACAGAATCAAGGGTTATCGACTCCCGAGAGTCGCCCGACGGCGTAAGACGACGCCGTGAGTGTCTGTTGTGCCACCACAGGTTCACCACCTACGAGCGGATTCATGCCGCTCCACTGGTCATCGCCAAAAGCGACGGTCGGCGGGAAGAGTTTGACGCAGGAAAGCTCTTCCAGAGTGTTCGTATCGCATGTGCGAAACGACCGCTTGAGACGGGTTCATTAGAGAAACTAACGAGGGATATAGAGAACGAGCTCTACCGCCTGTCAAAAACCGAAGTCGAAAGCCGAATTATTGGCGAGATGGTCATGGACAGGCTACGAGTGCTCGATCGAGTCGCCTACATACGATTTGCGTCGGTGTATCGGGATTTTGATGACATCGACACGTTTGTGAAAGAGGCAGAGGCGTTGCAAGCTGAGGAAACATCACCAAAGGAGCCGTCGCCACAGTTGGCGCTCCTTCCGGATGACGTGCCACGCCTGACGGAAAGACGCAAACGACCAAGAAGAGGCAGGAAGGCACCTCCTAAATAAGCCGCAAAAATCGCCCTCCCCCTCACATACAGATACGGACAGAGAGAAACAAATGGCAAAAAGTCACGCTAGAGCGGCCCGCAAAATCGCCAGAAAAACTGGTGGACGTTACGAAGCGGCCAAGAGCCCTGATGTCCGCGGCGGAAACGCACGAGTTGAAGTCAAGTCAACGGCTTCTGAAATCACCAAAGCGTTGAGGCAACTTGGACCCGCCAAGGGTCGAGCCTACATTGCTCTACCAAAATCAGAACATCCCGCAGCCTTCAAAAGGAAGAGAGGGCTCAAGACTGGACTTATGGATCACAACGGAAAGATCGCAAAACGTTCAAGACGGTTGGCCAAGTAGCGAAACGCTTGGGGTTACGCGATAACCAGCCCGTGTTCCACCTTGATATGTGAATCCATCGTCCAAAATCCAGGCTTGTGAAAACGACTGAGAGAGAAAATATGACAACGACCGACCGACAGAATGGCCACAGTTCCGACGGCATTGAAACCACCACATCTGCACGAGAACTCCTGGCTGCTCTCCAATCACAGGGCCTGATCACCGACAATAGTGAGGTCGAAGCGATAGCCAGAGGGCTCGGAGTAATTGAGGAGGCAGCCATGCCTGCCACAGATTTCGCACCTGCAAACATCACCGACAACGCCATGGTCGTTCTGGAGAAGCGGTATCTCCGCAAGGACGGTGACAACAACGTCATCGAAGATCCGGACGGCATGTTCCGTCGTGTCGCCAACTCGCTTGCCGAAGCCGACCGCGCATACGGCGCAACTGACGCCCAGATTGCCGAGACGGCGCAGGCGTTCTACGAGACGATGGCCAGCCTGGACTACCTGCCCAACTCCCCTACTCTCATGAACGCTGGCACGGGCGCGGGAACGCTTTCGGCATGCTTCGTGCTTCCACTGAAAGACACCATGGAAGGCATCATGGACGCCGCCAAGGACACGGCGATGGTCCAGAAGTTTGGCGGTGGCACCGGGTTTACTCTCTCTGAAATTCGGCCAAAGGGCTCCCACATCTCGACGACCCACGGCAAGGCCTGCGGGCCGATCGCAGTGCTGCGTCACCTCTCGTCCGTCTCCACCCTCGTCACTCAGGGCGGCAAGCGTGACGGCGCCAATATGGCCGTGATGGACGTCCACCACCCGGACATCCTGGAGTTCATCGACTGTAAACAGACTGAAGGAGACATCCACAACTTCAACATCTCAGTGGGCGCATCCGATGAGTTCATGCAGGCCGTCAAGGACGGTACGGACTACCCACTGCGCACACAGTCCGACCAGAACGATGATTCAACAAGGGTCGAGACAGGCCGACTGGACGCTCGCGCAGTGTTCTCGAAGATCGTTTATGGCGCATGGCGCAACGGTGAGCCAGGAATGATCTTCCTGGACGAGGTGAACCGGAACAGCCCGGTTGCCCATCTTGGTCGCATCACCGCGACCAACCCCTGCGGCGAGCAGCCACTGCTTGAGAACGAGTCGTGCAACCTCGGCTCCATCAACCTGGCGCACTTCATCACTGAAGATGCAACAGATCTTGAATGGGACCGGTTAAGCGAGATCACTCGAACCACAATCCACATGCTGGATAACGTCATCGACGCCAACCAGTACGCGGTTCCGGCAATCGAAGAGATGACACTCCACACCCGCAAGCTGGGTCTTGGCGTCATGGGCTTCGCTGACATGCTCATCCAGATGGGCATCAAGTACGACTCCGATGAGGGCGTAGAGATGGGCCGCAAGATCATGGTCTTCATCCAGGAGCAAGCCGATATCGAGTCGTTCGAACTGGCGACCGTTCGCGGCCCGTTCCCGGCATGGGAAGGCAGCCCCGGACAGGATCGCGGCGACACCGAAATTCGGAACGCGTGCCGCCTGACCGTAGCGCCAACCGGCACGATCTCCATGATCGCCGGAGCCTCCAGCGGCATCGAGCCAATCTTCTCGCTGGTCTACCGCAAGCACAACATCCTTGGTGGAGAGACCCTCTTCTACATCGACAAGAACTTTGAGTCGGTCGCACACGAGCGTGGCTTCTACTCAGAAGACCTGATGGAGTTCCTGGCTAACGGTGGCTCTCTGCAGGACCGTGAAGATGTGCCAGAGGACGTGCGAGACCTGTTTCACGTCTCATCAGACATCTCACCTGAGTTCCACGTCCGCATGCAGGCAGCGTTCCAGGAGAGCGTCGACGCTGGCATCTCCAAGACGATCAACTTCCCTAACGAAGCCACCCTGGAAGATGTCGAAACGGCATACCTGATGTCCTGGGACCTGAAGTGCAAGGGAATTACCGTCTACCGTGCAGGAAGCCGCGATAAGGAAGTGCTGACCTCTGGCACCGGCGACACATCAACAGCGACAAAAGAGGTCGAGAGCGTCACAACCACCACCGGCTACATGAGCGAACAGGACCGCCCGGCAGTACTCACCGGAGTAACCCGGAGAGTTCGCACAGGGCACGGCAACATGTACATCACCGTGACGGACAACGAAGACGGCCGACCGTTTGAGATGTTCTCCACGCTTGGCAAGGCAGGCGGATGCGACGCCGCCCAGCACGAAGCCATCGGCAGACTTGCATCGCTGGCCATGCGCTCGGGAGTCGATCCAGAATCAGTCGTTGAGTCGCTACGTGGCATCACATGCTGCCCAACCTGGGATGATGGCGTGCTGGTCCGCTCCGGCCCAGATGCCATGGCCATTGCACTGGATAAACACCTCAAGAATCCGCTCCGGGGAACTGGACAGCTAGAAACACGCGAACCGATAGCTCAGCTGGGCATGTCGATGCCGGAAGCTCAGCCAATCCTTGGCGGAGCAAAGGTAACGATCAGCGAGCCTGAGGCAGCATCGGGAATCTCCAACATAGGACAGATCACCTGCCCGGAATGCGAACAGCCAAGTCTTGCCTTTGAAGAAGGCTGCCAGAAGTGTTACTCCTGCGGCTACTCGAAATGCTGACGCCCTCCCCGTCAGCATCCGCTGCAAATGAAATGGCCCCGGGTTCGCCCGGGGCCATTTTTTTCATCACACGGGGCGCCTAACTCCCGCCCAGCGCGATCCAGTCCGGGTCTGGATGGGCTTCGATGAAATCTATATCCAGCTCGTACCCCAATCCGGGCTTGTCGGGCAGATACAGGTCGCCGTCCCGAATGTCCAGCGGCTCAGCGAGGCAGTTGTTGTAGCCCTCAAGCGCTGCGCGGCCAAATTCCAACCGATAGATATTCGGCGTGTTCATCATCACGTGAGCGCCGGCGATTACGTTGAATGGACCGCTGGCGTCGTGGGGACTGATCGGGATGTAGAACGTCTCAGCAAGTGTGGCAATCTTCCGCGTTTCGGTGATGCCGCCAGTCCAACAGATGTCCGGCATGATGTAGTTCACCACCCGCTCCTGCAGTATCGGCAGGAAGTCGAACCTCGTGTACTTCCGTTCGCCAACGCAGAGTGGAACGTCCGTGTAATCACGCACCTGTTTCAACGCATCCAGGCTCTCCGGCTGGCACGGCTCTTCAAACCAAGTGAGATTGATCGGCGCCATTCGATTGATCATGTCGATTGCGGTGGACACGTCAAAATTACCGTGGGCATCGATCATGAGATCGACATCCGGACCAACCTCTTCTCGGATTGCCGTCATCACGTTTACGCCCATCTCCGCGCCCGCCGCCGATATCTGGCCGGACAGGTAGCGACGGTGCTGACTGCTCATCTCCGCCGAGTACGGGTCCGTTTTGAGCGCAACGTACCCTTCATCAACCAACTGCCGGGCATGCTTTGCAGCGGCTACCGGATCATCCGCGTGGCCAACGTGCGTATAGAGCGGAATCGACTCCCTCAGTGGCCCGCCCAGCAGATCGTAGACAGGCTTGCCCAGCGCCTTGCCTTTGATGTCCCAGAGTGCAGCATCGATTCCGGACAGCACCGCCGTTGGCATTCCCCGGCTGCCCAGCGCACCAAATCGGCGATAGATCTGCTGCCAGATCCGCTCGATGTGACTCGGATCCTGTCCAATCAGGCCCTCGGAGAAGTCGCTGTTGGGCAGATCATCACGAAGTATCTCGATCGCCCGCGCGACCATGATGGCGCCACCACCACCTGAGTTGGTCGCCTCGCCAACGCCGGTAATTCCTTCATCCGTGTCAATCTCAATAAAGACCCAGCTGCGCCGCTCGCTGGCCCTGACAAGTCGTGCTCGAACATCTGTGATTTTCATTGCTTCCCTCGCGTTAATACGACTGGTTACCCATATAACGCCGCATCTTACGCTCGCGACTGGTGGACACGTGTGCAGGTATGATGGCTCTCCGCCATCAACGCTCCTCATCGCAATCGAGATACATGACAGACAAACCTAAGATCGCAATCACCATGGGCGACCCTTCCGGCATCGGACCAGAGGTCGTACTAAAAGCCCTCACATCACGGCCCGAGATATACGACTGGTGTACGCCATTCCTGGTCGGTTCTCTGATGGCCATTGAGCACATTACGCAGCACCTACCTTCGGACCTAACGCTAACTACGATAGGCAGCCATGAAGAGGTCGCCGGTTCTTATATGAACCTTGAGATTCTCAACTCGGACGGGTATGAGGATGAGAGCTTCCCACTTGGAACACACTCCGTCCTGAGTGGAGCCGCTTCCCATCAGTGGGTTGAAACGGCCGCAAACCTTTGCCGGTCAGGCGAGATCGATGCCATGGTCACCGCGCCCATCAACAAAGAGTCATGGCAGTTGGCAGAGATGCCAGACCTGGGCCACCAGGAGGTGTTCAAACGCCTGAGTGGGTCCGATTACGTTGCAACAATGCTGGTGTCGGGCACGCTACGCTGCATGCACCTCAGCACACACAAGCCGCTGCGCGACGCCGTCGATTACGTCACGAAAGACAATATCTTGATGGCTGTCCGGCTCACGGAGAAGCATTTCCGCAATTGGGGATTCGACCCGCCACGCATCGCCGTAGCGGCGCTAAACCCGCACGCATCTGATAACGGTCTAATCGGTTCCGAAGAAGCCGAGATAATTAGTCCTGCCGTCGAGGCAGCGATAGCGGAAGGCATTGCTGCGACCGGGCCGGTTCCGGCAGATTCGGTGTTCAACCAGGCCATCGATGGCCGGTACGACGTGGTGGTGGTGATGTACCACGATCAGGGCCACATCCCAATCAAAGTTCACGGCTTCGAGGAAAGCATCTCCGTGAACCTCGGCATCCCGTGGCTTCGAACATCTGTCGATCACGGCACCGCGTTTGATATCACCGGGAAATGGGTCGCTGATGAAACCAGCATGGTAGAAGCGATCAAGATTGCGGCCGGGTTGGCGTCGGGCGAAAGTCTCTAGCAATTGCCAACAGGCTTTGACCAGAACCCTGTCAAATCACGTTCAACTTTTATTCAGGTTCTGATCAGCCCACCTGCCATATAATTCATCTCAGCGCTGTGGCAATCCGGCGCCGGTTTTTATTCACCTACCTCCCAATGGACCAATTCGAATGAAACTGGGTTTTGTGGGCGGCGGCATCATGGCCGAAGCGCTCATTACAGGAATCAAAGACGCCGGAATTCCCGCCGAATTCACGGTCGGTGAGCCCGTTGCCGCTCGTCGTGCGGCGCTGGCTGATGTCGGTATCACCGCCGTGGCGGACAACATCGAGGCGATCAGCGGCGCAGACATCGTGGCACTCGCCATCAAGCCACAGCAGCTTGATCTGGTGGCTTCGGCACTCAAAGGCAAGATCAAAAAAGACCAGACGGTGCTCTCGATTCTCGCTGGCGTGAAGATGCACTCCATTGGCCTCAGGCTCAACCACAAGCGGCTCATCAGGGTAATGCCCAACACCCCGGCACAGATCGGCCAGGGCATGTCTGTGTGGACCGCTTCAGCGGATGTGCCAGACGCGATACGAGAGTTCGTTGGCAAGGCGCTCGGATCTTTTGGCGAGGAAGTTTTCGTACAGGAAGAGAAGTACGTGGACATGGCAACCGCAGTCAGCGCCAGCGGCCCAGCCTACATATTTAGAATGATCGATGCCATGATCGAGGGAGGCGTCCTGCTCGGCATGCCAGCCGACCTCGCCCGAAAGCTCGTGATTCAGACCGTCCTGGGAAGCGCTATCCTCACCCGAGAATCAGGCAAGCACCCCGGAGAACTGGCGGCGATGGTGACCTCTCCCGGCGGCACAACAGCCGCTGCGCTGATGGCCCTGGAAGAGGGTAAGTTCAAGGCAACGGTGATGCGAGCCGTGAAAGCCGCCTACGATAGGGGCGAAGAATTAGGCGGGGGGAAATAGCCGTCAGATGAACGACCTTTCACAATTCATAGGATTCGTGCTTTACATACTGGCATGGATGATTGTTGCGCGAGCGTTGCTCTCATGGTTTCCAGGTACGCGCGGGAACCAATTCGTCCAGATACTCGCACAGCTCACCGATCCGATACTGGTGCCGCTGTCACGCATTATTCCGCGTGCGGGGATGTTCGATTT
>DBZV01000200.1:20425-22078 GCA_002311865.1 Dehalococcoidia bacterium UBA1151 | reverse complement strand
TGCTCGGGTCTCCGATCTAATCAGATAACTTTCGTAAACTAACTTCAAGTTCGCTTGAGGTTATCCCGCCAATTGAGATCACTTTATCCCTGTTTGTCAGTCCCCTAATGATCGTCATTCTGGACTTCGGTATACCTAGTTTTTTCGCCAGCAACTTCAGAACTGCTGCGTTCGCCTTCCCGGCCTCTGGTGCAACGGTGACCCGAACGCGCAGATGACCCGGGGACGCCACTTCCACGACGTTTCGATTCGACCGCAGCGTCACCCTGACCTCCAGCGTGACGCGGTCCGTTCCGGCTGTCATCAACCCCCCAACTGAGAGGTCACTTCACCGGCATCGAGTGTGACCATTTGGCCGTCGTCAGTACGCACTATCAGACCACCGTCGGCTGCAACATCCGTAGCCACGCCACGCACCGATTCGTTCGTGGGATGAATGTTGAATTCGATCCGGGTTCCCAGGGTATCGAGCATTGGTTTCCATCTGTCGTGGACTGAACCGCCCCGGCTAACCAGCGTATAGGCGATATCCAGATTTCGCATCAGTTTGCTCAGCGCTCGATCCCGGTCAACACGCTCACCCGTGATTTCGCGAACGCTCGTAGCGGTATCGGCGATTTCAGGAAAGGCCGAAGGATCGAGGTTCAGGTTCACACCGATGCCCACCACCGCTCGAAACCGACCCTCCTGAACCTGTAACTCGACCAATATCCCGGAGATTTTCTTGCCGCCGATACGGACGTCGTTGGGCCATTTGACGGTGGCGGTCCGCCCCGTCAAATCCCTCACCGTATCCGCCGTCGCCACCGCTCCTATCATCGCCAGTTTGGTGGCCACGCCTGCTGCCGGCCGCAACCCAATCGAAACAAGCAAGTCGTCCCGTGGGCTCGAGTTCCACGTCCTGGAAAATCGGCCCCGGCCCGCACTCTGACTATCCGCGACGATCACCACGCCGGCCACATCCGTGCTGGCCAGGCGCACCGCCGCGAGATCGCTGGTGGAACTCAGCAACTCATGAAATTCGATAGTCATCCCCGATAGCTCGGTGTCTCCTGTCGGAATCGTTTCTGTCCGGTATGGCGAGGGCATGGAATCGATCGTTTCTGACAGTCTGAGGCTCCATATCGGGTGCGTTACTTAAGTGCGCGGTGCGGGTTACCACCCATCCAATTAGGGTGAGTTTAGCGGTCACTGCAGCGCCGGGCGTCCGTACGATCTTATTGTGCAGTCAGGCGTTGGCGCTGCGCGACGACATTAGATCCGGGGATTCGAGGCAAGGCGGCAGGCAATGGTAGGTCGAAATAATTCTGTAGCAGGCGGAGTGGGCTTCAACCGTGAGTCCGTGCAATCTCTCTGGCGGGAGGCGCTGGTACTGCGCGAACTGGCACGTGATGGTGTTTCCGACGCAAGGGCAAGGCGCTCAGACGCCGAGCTAGTGCGGCGAGCGGCGGAGCAGGAAGCGCTCAAGGCCACCGAAGAATACTGTGCTGATCTCCGAGCACAGGCCAAAGATGATCTCAACACCGCACAGGAATCGCTTGCCAGCGCCGAACGTTTGAAGGGCGACATCGAAGCCGACCTCGAACGACGTGGCAACGACGTGGAGGCAGAGTACGATCGAGCCAGGAAGACTCGTGAGGACGGTGAGGCATA
>DBZV01000200.1:0-20402 GCA_002311865.1 Dehalococcoidia bacterium UBA1151 | reverse complement strand
CAGTGTTCGTACAGAATCTGAAGAGCGAGCATCAAATATCGTTAGCGATGCAGACGACAAGGCAGCAGAACTCCAGACCGAAACTGAGAGTGAATCGGCTCGAATCATCTCTGAGTCTCAAGCCTCAGCGAAACAGTTGAGCGACGAATCTCAAGAGCGCCTAAACGAGATCATTGCGCAGGCAAATGTTGATGCAGCACAAATTCGTGATGAGATGCAGGCCGAAACCGCAGGAGAGATTCAGTCACTGCTGGCCGATGTAGAAGTCGCCAGAGCAGCAATCGAAGAAGAGCTGGAAGCACAGTGACTCCTCACAGAAGCAGCCCGCATCAGAGCCACTTCGCCTGGCATCGCAGCCAAAACGGCAGCACTTGAAAGTGAGCCAGTCGAACTTGAAGTGGTCAAGCCAGCCAAAGCGCAGGCAAAGAAGCCTGCTCGCCGGAAGGCCACCGCCCGAAAGGCCAAAAAGGCAGCATAGCCGGTTATATCTGGAAATTTGAGAGGCCGCAGAGCAAACTGCGGCCTCTCTTTTTGTATCTCGGCTCGTACGCCGTTACCATTCCACCCGGCCAGATGTGACAAATGCAGAGGTGGATGCGTGACTAAACTGTTGACCGTCGAAGCTAGCGTTCAAATCGATTCCGTTGGCGACGTACAAACCTCGCCGACCGATGGCGCAGTGGCATACGTGGTCGGAAACGCCTTCACAAAAGGCGAAGGATCGAAGTCACCGTCAGGCGTGAGCAACATCCTGTTGCTCAGACCCGGCTCCGATGCACCAATCGACCTGACGAGCGGCGTGGACTCGAACTCTTGCCCGCGCTGGTCACCCGACGGATCATTGCTGGCGTTCGTCTCCGATCGAGTCAAAGCGGGCCAACGTCAGATCTATTTGCTATCTGCCGATGGTGGTGAAGCTCGACAACTCACGAAGGTAACAGGCTCCATCCCTAGCCCTCGCAGTCTCGATCCCATGAAGTGGATGCCAGACGGCTCCGCATTAACGTTCCAGATGATCGATCCTGATGACGAGGCGGAGAAAGAGGCCTTAGAAGCGGGACGTGACGCCATCGAGTACGAGGCGGTTCCACGATTCACACGCATCTGGCGCGTTGGGCTGGACGGTGGTGAGCCGAAACAGATTTCACCAGATGGAATCCAGATATGGGAGTACGCGATCTCACCGGATGGCAGAAGCATTGCCGCGGTGATTTCAGATGTGCCATATGAGTGGGACTGGTATAAGTGCAAGCTGGCTGTCTTCGACATCGGCAGCAGTGAGGTCACCGTTCTTGCCGATACTTCTCGTCAGATTGCAAAGCCATCGTGGACTCCAGACGGTACCGGAATCACCTACATCACCAGCCACTGGTCCGATCGCGGCAGCGACGCCGGAGACGTGATGCTCGTTCCTGCAATCGGCGGCGATTCAGTCACTCTGACGCCAGGCGCAACCGTGAGCTTCGACAGGGTGCACTGGATTGGCGATGTACCTATCGCCACCGCCAACGTGGGCGGCGGCTCCGGCATTGCGGTGCTTGATCTCAACGGCGGCGAACCAGAGTGGGCGTGGGAGTCAGAGGCATGGCTCAAGGGCTTCTCAATCAACCAAAACGGACAGATTTCCGCGGTCATCACGGATTACGAATCGTTAACCAGCATTTTCACAGGCGCGTTTGAGGACGGAACCATCGCACTATCAGTAGCGGTAACGCCTCCGCTCGATTTCGAGCCGGGCGCCATGCGCCCTATCTCATTCCCCACGCATGACGGGCAAACCGTTGGCGGCTACCTCGTCCTCCCGCCGGGGCACAAGGGTGATAAGCCGCTGCCAACCGTCATGCTGATCCACGGTGGGCCCGTCTCCGCTTTCAGGGGCGGAATCCACGATGGCCGCCAGTGGTCATTCATCCTCGCGGCCGCCGGGCTGGCGGTGTACCTGCCAAACTACCGCGGCTCCACAGGCCGGGGCCTGGAATGGGCAGAGGCCAGCGTCGGTGACATGGGTGGTGCGGACTTCGGAGACATGATGGCGGGACTCGACTACCTCATCGATGAAGGAATAACGGATCCCGACCGGCTCGGCGTAACCGGCTGGAGTTACGGGGGATTCATCAGTGCGTGGGCGGTGAGTCAAACAAAGCGATTCGCGGCGGCAGTCATGGGCGCAGGAATATCCGACTGGCGGTCGTTCCACGGCACGTCATATCTGCATACGTGGGACGTGATGCACTACGACGGCGCGAACGCTTACGACACAAACTCTGAGCACGCCCGATTCTCATCACTCAATTTCGTCGAGAGCGTAGAGACTCCAACGCTAATTCTTCACGGTGAGAAAGATGAGGACGTGCCGGTGGAGCAGGCCTACCAGTGGTACAGAGCACTCCAGGATCACAACGTAATCTCTGAACTCGTCGTATACCCCAGAGAACCACATGGAGTCACAGAGTACGAGCATCAAGTCGATATCGGCACCCGCATGGTTGGTTGGTTTGAGCGTTGGTTGAAACCTTCCGTTTGATTACGCCCGGTCGCTCTCGGTTTCGCGTAATCGTAGCCGCGCTCGTGTGCTTCGCGCTCGTCGCCTGCAGCGGTGATGGCGAGCCGGTGGAGACAGATGAAATGCAGCTTGGGCCAACGGCTGACGTGGTCCGTTTTGGTTCAACTGGTGCTGTCGAAGAATCTTCTCTCGATATGAAATTCGTTCCAGCCTCACCCAGATTTATAGAGTTGCTCTCACAGATCCCAAACCGGCTGGAGAACCGGGAGGCGATCTGGTTGAATGACTTCCTCCCAATCTGGTCAGCATGGGACAGTCTTGGCGCATCAAGGCCGACTGATGAATCTGGTAGCAGAGCTATGGAGCAGTTCTATTCTGATCTGGCTCTGAGCCAGTCCAGTTCCGGAGTCAACTTGTTTGCTCGTCCAAGGATGTCATCACCCCGGATATCTGGATTCGATATTGCGGGCGCAATAACCAACTCCTATCAATGGCTGGGGTTCGACCAGCGAAACGTTGATGGCAGCGCCATGGCAGGCCCAAATAACCAACCGCTCGAACTGATCGTTGGCGATCTGGACACATCATCAATCAATACGGCGCTTCTGGATTGCACTCGATGCCGTGAGCCCGAGGTGATTGAGTACGAGGGCGAGACGTACTACTCATGGGGACCGGAGCTGATCGGCGATCTGGATGACCGATTTGCCCCGCCGATGTTCGACCATGCCGGGCGTGGTGGGCGGATGTTCTTCCACGAAGGCACCGTGATGCGCTCGCTGTTGGATAGCCAGATCACCAGCCTCGTTGATGTTGCGGTTGGCAAACTGTCCTCAGTTCTCGATATCCCGGAGTTCAAGCTGGCCGCTGAGGCCCACGCCATCGCCGGAACCTATGCAGCATGGTTCTCAGATCAGCCGTTTGAACTATTCAAGGCTGCGACAATCGCAGCCAACCTGAATGCCGGTATTCGCCCAGATCAAGCATTGGCCACGCTACAGCAAGTGGAACCGCTGGAGGGGTTCGATCTGGTATCAGTTGGCTGGGGGGTGGACACTGGAACCGCATACGCCACAATCGTAATTATCAACCCCAGTAAGGCCATCGCGATGCGAAATGCAAAACTTCTGGCAGATCGAATCAAGTTAGGGCGTCGCGTGAACCATGAAGGCGATTGGGCTTCTCTGGTGGATAAGATTGAGATTGGAACCTCTGGCCGAGCCGTGATTGCAAAGTTATTTCCGCACAACAATCAGGCTCTGCTCACCCTCTCCCACCTGGAACTCGCGTACAGTCTCGCTGTCTACACTAATTCAGCGTCTCTTCTGACGAATCGAGGGAATTAGAAAGTCACCTTCCGAGTCAAGCGCGTCCGGTAGACTCGCCCCCAACTGAAACGCCGCCACAACTCCAGGCACAGATCAATGCAACGCCAGCCCAAATCACCCCTTTACTTTGAAACCGGCCCGAACAACGCTCCAACTATGTCCGTCAAAGATGGCGAAACATTCGAAATTGAAACTCAGATGAACCGTGGCCCGGACCCGGACACAGTCTCAGACGATCTCAGGGCCGAGTATGAAGAGCTACGCAACCCTTCCACCCGCGGCGGAAACCCATCATCTGGCGCAATCTGGGTTGAAGGAGCAAAGGCCGGACAACTACTGACTGTGCACATTGAGTCCGTCAAACCGCACGGCATCGGCTATACGCAGTACCGCGGCAGTACCAGCGCCATGCCTGGCTGGCTTGGCGACTCCAACGTTGGACCGGCAAGCAAAGTCGTTCGCCTCAAAGACGGAATGATTATCTGGGACGATAAGATCTCGCTTCCTATGGCCCCAATGCTCGGCGTTGTGGGCGTTGCACCGTTTCGTGAAACGCACCACAACGGCTGGGCCGGAGAATGGGGCGGCAACTTCGACATTCAGGAAGTGACTGACGGAGCAACCGTCCTGATTCCGATACAGGTAGAAGGCGCGTTGCTTCACATTGGGGACATGCACGCACGACAAGGTGACGGAGAGATCAGCGGCGGCGGCGGTATCGAAACCGGAGGCATTGCAACACTCACCGTTGAACTGCGCGATCTGCCGGAACGAATGACGTGGCCGCGCATTGAAAATACCGACTACATCATGACCACCGCGCAGGCCCGACCCGCCGAGGATGCCTTCCGGATTGCGCTATCAGAAATGATCCTCTGGCTTGAAGATGGATACGGCATGGATCGTAAAGAGGCGTACATGCTTTTGGCCCAGGTCCTGGAGGCCAGAATCACGCAATTTGTCAACCCAACCTTCACCTACATCACCAAAGTGCAAAAGAAGTACCTAGAATGGACCCAGACCTGAGGCAGGCTGGCCCCTGCTCCAACATCAATTGAAGACGTGATCTCTAAGGCGGCGCAGTGACGTTCCAACGTAGCGAGAAACTTTTTGAACGGGCGAATACCATCATTGCTGGTGGCATTAGCAGCCAGATTCGGCGAGCCGAACGCCCCGTTCCCCTGTTCTTCAAACGTGGGAAAGGGTCCCGAATGTGGGATGTGGACGGCAATGAATATGTCGATTACGTCCAGGGTATGGGACCGAACATATTCGGGCATGCTCCAGACTTCATTGTGGATGCCGTTCGAGAGGACATCGATAACGGTTTTTGCCTGGCCGGACAGACCGAGCACGAGATTGAAGTGGCCGAGCTGATTCGCGCAGCGATCCCACTCCAGGGATTAGCGCGATTCGCATCGTCGGGCACAGAGATAGACCAGCTCGCCCTCCGGGTCGCCCGAGGGTTCACAGGCCGATCAAAGTGGGTGAAATTCGAGGGGCATTATCACGGCTGGACGGACACGGTTCTCTACTCCGTGCACCCGCCGCTCGACGAAGCCGGATCAGTGGATGCTCCAAACGCGGTGGGCGAATCCCTCGGCATGGCGCCCGGCTCTGGAGATGACATCATCATCGCTCCCTGGAACGATCTCGCAGCGCTTGAGGCCGTATTCCAGGCCAACCCTGACGAAATTGCCTGCGTCATGATGGAACCAATCATGGGCAACACAAACTGCATCGTTGCCGATGACGGCTACCTCGAAGGTGCGCTTGATCTCTGCGAGAAGTACGGAGCTCTGCTCATCTTTGATGAAGTGATCACGGGCTTCCGCGTCGCCCACGGCGGCGCGCAGGAGTTCACCGGCGTCATCCCCCACATGGCCACCTACGGCAAGTCTGTTGCGGGCGGCTTCCCGCTATCGGTCCTGATTGGCCTCCCGGAGATCATGGAGCGGGTGAGTACAGGCGAAGTTCAGCATGGCGGCAGCTTCAACTCCAACGTAATGGTCATGTCCGCGGCCAGAGCCAGCCTGACCCATATCGCTGAAAATCCAGAGGGCTTTTACAATGATCTCAATGGTCGCGGATTGAAGCTAATGCAGGGCCTCAACGCTGCGGCAGAAGAAGCGGGGATCCCCATGCTCGTCCAGGGTATTGGTTCCACGTTCTGGACGACATTCACCGAAAGAGAATCGATTCGGGACTATCGTGAACACGCCTCAAGCGTGGATGAAGAGAAGTACGCCGTCTTCGCCGAGCAGATGCTCAATCAAGGGATTCGACTCTCTACCAACGGCAGATGGCACATGTCCTCCGCACACAACGATGCGGATATCGCCCAGACACTGGGGGCCGCCCGGGCCTCACTGAAAGTGATGGCCGGATAGTGCAGCCCAGTATCAAGAATGAGACAAAGGTGATGCGCTGGGCCTCCGCAGTATCGGACGCCCCGTCTTTCACCGAAGCGATCAACAACGCTGCCGAACAAGTACTGGATCAACTCGACGATCGGGTGCCCGATCTGGTGCTTGTGTTCGTCTCATTCCATCACGCACCTTCGTTCTACTCAATCAACGAACTCCTGCGCTCACACTTTGGCGACGCCCAGATAGTCGGATGTTCCGGCGCCGGCGTAATTGGCGGGGCGATTGAGATCGAACGCAGACCTGGCGTATCGATCACGGCCGCATGCCTGCCTGAGGTGCAGATCACCCCGTTCCACGTTCAACAGGACGATCTTCCAACGCCAGACTCTCCCCCGGACGCATGGGAGCAACTCACCGGAGTGAGCGCAGATGCCGACCCGTCATTCCTGATATTCACCGACCCATTCAGCCTGGAAACCGACCGGCTTATTTCTGGATTAGATTTCGCGTACCCAGAGGGCTCAAAAATTGGCGGTCTGGCAAGTGGCGGAGCACAGGAAACACCACACGCGCTCTTCATAGGCGGCAAGACCCGCCGCGACGGGGCGGTTGGCGTGGCACTCACCGGAAACATCTCAATCGACACAGTGGTGGCACAGGGCTGCCGTCCCATTGGTGAACCCATGGTTGTCACGAAATCCGAGAGAAACGTAATCCAGCAACTTGGCACATCCACACCGTTGGAGATCCTCCGCGACCTCTTCTCACAGGGGGTAGAAAAAGATCGTTGGCTTATGCGCCGCGCACTCCAAGTGGGCATCGTCATGGACCGGTTTGCAACCGAATTTGGTGCGGGTGACTTCCTCATCCGCAACGTAATGGGCATGGATGAAGATACCGGCTCGTTGATCGTTGGCGACGTGGTGCAGGAAGGCCAGATCATCCAGTTCCACCTGCGAGACGCTGACGCCGCACGAGAAGATCTCATGAGCGTTCTCGACCGCTATGCCCAGAACAACCCTGATACGCGGCCAGAAGCCGCGCTAATGTTCTCCTGCGTCAGCCGGGGACAACACCTGTTCAGACGCCCCAACCACGATACAGAAATCTTCAGCGAAATGATCGCCCCGGTTCCCCTCAGCGGATTCTTCTGCAACGGAGAGATAGGCCCGGTCGGGGGCACCACCTTCCTCCACGGCTATACCAGCTCCTTCGGCCTCGTCCGCAGCCGGTATCCACTGAAATCATAGTGGCATCCCCCTGTGGTCGCCCGGTCCCGCGGTAACAACGCCCGAGCCCGCTCGACATCCTGCCTCGCAGCCGCTATAACCAATCGACCGAATTCACACATCGCTTTGTAATCACTTGTCAGGAGCGCCATCTTGGGTCGTTTTGAGGGAAAAACTGCAATTGTCACCGGTGGCGCGCTTGGCATTGGCGGTGGCGTGGCGAGGCGACTGGCGGCTGACGGCGCGAATGTGCTGATCGCTGATATCGCTGACGAAGCGGCCGCGGCCAACGTTGCGCGCATCAAGGATGCCGGTGGCAACGCGATTACCATCCACGCCAACATGGGCTCTCGCGACGATATCGAAGGAATGGTGCGGACCGCTGTCACTGAATTCGGTCGGCTCGACATGATGGTTCAGAACGCCTGGGGTGCTCCAACGACTCGCGTCAGCGGCAGTGCTGTTGAGGTTCCCGAAGAGGGCTGGGACGAGGGCATGGCGATCATGACCAAGGCCCTGTTCCTGGGCGCCAAGTTCGCGGTTCCTGAGATGGAGAAAGCGGGCGGCGGCAGCATCGTGAACATCTCATCGGTTCATGGTCTTCTCATGTCCGCAGGCTCACTGGTGTATGAAGCCGCGAAGTCTGCCGTAATCGGCATGACCCGGCAGATGGCTATCGACTTCGGCCCGCTTGGGATTCGCGTGAACGCAATCTGCCCCGGACATATCGTCACTGAAAAATCGACAGAAAACCGCTGGAGCAAGATGCCAGAGACCATCCACTTCTTCGAGGATCAGTATCCCGTTCGCCGCGTCGGATCTCCTGCCGACATCGCCGCCGCGATTTCATTCCTCTGCAGTGAGGATGCCAGCTTCATCACCGGACACCCGCTGGTCGTTGATGGCGGCCTGACAATCCAGCTTCAGGAAGACTTTGGCGTACAGCAGGCGAAGTACGCCCGCGCAAACGAATTCCAGATGCCCTACTGAGCCAGAGAGTAATTCCAATGAACAGATTTGAAGGACAGGTAGCCATCGTTACAGGCGGTGCGCTCGGAATCGGCGGCGCCACCTCCCGCAAGCTCGCATCGGAGGGTGCGCGAGTTCTCATCGCCGATATCGATATGGATGCTGCCATTGCAAACGCAGACGGCATCACCACGGCAGGCGGGGTGGCGCAAGTAGTCAGGTGTGACGTCTCATCACACGATGACATCCGCGCCATGGTGTCAGCGGCGGTCGAAGAGTGGGGTAGGCTCGATATCCTGGTGCAGAACGCATATGGCGTCGCATCTGCACATGGCGACTCGCTCGGAAGCGCCGTAACCGTCAGCGAAGAGGCGTGGGACAACGGGATGGCTGTTCTGACAAAGGCGCTATATCTGGGCACCAAATACGCCGTTCCGGAGATGACGAAGTCCGGTGGCGGCAATATTGTGAACCTTGCGTCGGTGCACGGAATTCTGATGGCGCCGAAGATGCTGATCTACGAAGCTGGCAAGGCCGCCGTGATTGGAATGACGAGGCAGATGGCTATCGACTTTGGCCCGGAAGGCATCCGAGTCAACGCGATCTGCCCCGGCCATATCCTCACGGAGGGGCTGGCGAAGATGTGGGAAGGCAACGAAGCCGGACTCAAGTTCTTTGAGGATCAGTACCCCGTGAAACGTGTTGGGCAGCCTGAGGACATCGCCAACGCGATCGCCTTCCTGTGTTCAGAGGACGCTACATTCATTACCGGCCACTCACTATTCGTCGATGGTGGGCTGACGATTCAGCTCCAGGAAGATTTCGGCGTGCAGCAGGCAAAGTACGCCCGTGAGCACTCCGAGCTAACTCTGGACTAGCCAGAACGCCCATCTCGCAGCTCCGTTGACGAGCCATCGAATCGGAATTCCTCTTCGGATATGACGTCGAACAGAGACTCATATCCGTGAGGAATCTTCAGATCAGCAACCGATCTGAAGCTGCCGTTATCCAGTCTCCCTGCCACCAGGAAGTCGCATCCGGTCTCTCGGATCCCATTGAGCGCAGCTTCAACCGTGCCATCGTAATACTTCGCATCCACGACCCGTACCGCGGTGTCGTAGCCGATGACGAACGTTGTCCCCGGGACCAGATCCGCCTTCTCTTCAAACGTGGGCGCACGGGTAATTAAAATGGGCGATTGCCTGCGCATCTGCGCAATGCGGGCGTCTAAATGTGATGCGCTCAACTGCGGCTTGTCCACATTGGTCACCGATATCTCAAACACCGCAGTTTTACCCGTAATCCGGCCAGCCACTTCGACCATCTCACGATGTCCGCGGTGCATAGGATTGAATGACCCTGCCACTGCGACGATCGATCCAGTTGTGGACGTTGCGATATCACCCTGGCCGTCGATAAACAGATACGGCACATCACCACTGCTCACGCGCGTCAGCGGATTGCCAGCGACGGGGTGAGGTTCCTCGTAGCGATCGTCCGCACTGAGATCGAGCTGTATCTTATTCTCAACCCCGGCAGCCTGCGCAGTCGCGATCAACATCGCACGACTGACGATCTCCTCCTCGCCTGAACGATCTCGCGGACCTTTCTGCAGCCATACTGCGCTGGCGGCTGCGCCCGATGCCGTGCGAAGCGCGATGTGAGCGCGGTGTTCACCTCGTTTCACGCGGTTGGTGGCTATGGTCGCGGTGCACGCCACGCCAATGATCTGCCGCTCGCCTATCGAATCCGGGTGAGCAAGAGCATCCAACCGTAGTGCCTTCCAGTAGGCCTCCTCAGCCATCTCGATTGCAGTAGCCTCGGATACATTCTGTTCCGGCTGATGACCCAGGTAATCGTTCAATGCATGCCCTGCATATGGAATCTGGGCATCCAGGACCGTGCCCGATGAGCCAGCCTCACCTAATAGCCAGCTGAGATACCGGCTTCCCGCTCCCGTCACCACGAACGATCCCTGTGTCGGCGAAGCGTGCAGGGCGAGGACCACATCTGAGGTGACTTGGTCAGGATGCGCGGGCATGATAAAACTGGAACTCCTTTCGTCCGGGACTTGAATTATCCGCTATCGGGTGGAGAATCTGTGCAAACGCGGTGAACCCTAAATCGTGATACGGATCACCAATCGTAGTTAAGATACTGCCTCATGTTGAAAGAAACACACCTACCCGGCATCGCAGATCGTGCTCACCCCACCAGGGTCGGCACGGATAGCGAATTCGGTGTTTTCCACACTCGCCACGCCGAAGAGGTCGACGCATCGGTCCTCTCGGTAATTGAGCGCGACGCGTTCCCATCGCAGTGGCCGCCAACAAGATTCATCAAAGAGATCAGTCGGCGGCGTGCTGTGTACATCGTTGCCACACGCGATTATCGAGAGCTTGAAATTCCGGAATCGTTGAAAAATCAGGGTCACGCGTCCGATGCGGGTTTCTGGAATCGCCTTTCATCAAGTCTGCGCCAACTCCTTCTCATTGATGAGCGCGAATCGACCGCCTACCCAAGGGATTACATCGGCGGATTTGTAGGCGTCTGGTACATCGCGGATGAGGCCCACATTGTTTCAATTGGTGTTCGAGAGTCTGTCAAACGTGCTGGTGTGGGCGAACTCCTCATGCTCTCCGCGTTCCAGCAGGCGCGAAAGCACGGCTGCAAAGAGTTGACGCTTGAGGTAAGAGCATCCAACGGCGCGGCCCAAGCGCTCTACCGAAAATACGGCTTCCAGAACGTCGGCCTTCGCAAAAAGTACTATATAGACAACGCTGAAGACGCTATCATCATGACTACGCCTCCAATCAGCAGCGTGGAATATGCCGTAATGCTAGATTCACTCGCTCGCAATCACGCCGAGCGATGGGGGCACCTGCCAGAGCCAATCCCCTGAGTCGTCCTAGAATTCAAGGCAAATTGGCCCAATTGCCAGGATCACCAGCTTCAATAGCGCAGTGGTGAGAGTACGTTTCCGTGCAGGGAGCGGACGGAGATAGTCACGCATTGCGTAAATTCAGTCTGACGCTACTGTCATCATTTTTTCTGTTAATTCTGATCGCCTGTTCCAGTGCCGAAGATCAAGCCCCTCAGGTGGGTTCGTCTGGAATTCCAGTCTCACAGACCTCCCCCGCCTCAGACGTATCATCACCGCAATCCCCTGACGGCCCCCGCTACGGTGGAAACCTCCGTATTGCTCAGCCTGGCGATCCGGTCAGCTGCGATATCGCCATGTCCCGCGGGGTTGGCTATCAGTCCGTCCACCCGTGTAATCCCATGCTCTCCCAGATCGTCCGAGCATCATCGGCCGATCATTCAACGATCACTCCTGACCTCGCTGAGTCATGGAGCGTATCGGATGATGGCCGAACATGGACGTTCAAGCTTCGCCCTAACGCGCGTTGGCACGATGGCTCGCCAGTCACCGCGAGCGATCTGAAGTTCAGCATTGATCGCGTCATCGAGCCGCCGGAGGGCCTCTTCGCGGGCCGCGCCGCGCCAATCGCCGGGTACGTCTCATCCACGGCGCAGGTCGTTGCAGTCTCGGATGACACTCTTACCATCACGATCGACTTCCCGGCAGCCTCGTTCATCACAAACCTTGCCAATGTCTACGTGTCGATCTTCCCGAAGGCGATCACCGAGCAACTGGACCCACCCTCCATGGTTCTTCACGAGGACGTGATTGGCAGCGGGCCGTTCAAGTTCAGTTCCGCTACTCGTGGCTCGTTCTACGAAATGGTCAAGAACGACTACTACTACGAGCCAGACCTTCCATATCTGGACTCACTCACATTTCTGGTTATCCCCTCCCCGGCTGTCCGCGTGGCAGCGCTGAAAACAGGGGAGGCCGATATCGTGATGCTGCTCACCGAGCCTGAGGCCGAATCTCTGGCAGGTGATAGCGATCGCATCCGGCTAATTCGTGAGCCCTCGGCTGGCGGGAACAGCGTCCAAATGAACCTCGCAAAAACACCATTCGACGATCCCAGGGTACGGAGGGCCGTCAACTTGGCGTTCAGCCGCAGCGACGCCATTCTGGCGCTTGGTGGCGGCTTCGACGGAGCCATCATGCCACCCGGTGGTCCGTGGGCGCTCGACCCGGATGAAGTTTCCAGGCTCCCCGGCTACGGCAATGATGAATCCGAGCGTTCACGAGCGCGTGAGCTACTGGCCAACGCTGGCTACCCCAATGGATTGCGTGTCCAGATGCACAGCCGGTCTGACCCATTTTCAACCTCGCTTGCGGAGTTCGCGGTCGCGCAACTCAGCCAGGTCGGAATCGATGCGGAGTTGATCCCCCTTGAGCGAACCGCATACGCAGAGTTCGTAAGCAATGGCCAGCACACCCTGATCTCGCACAGTCACTCGTTCTCGCTGGACGACCCCGACGCGATCCTTCCCGCCCACTACGCATGTGGGGGTGCCGAGAACTTCCCCGGACTTTGCGATGAGGAGATTGATCGGCTGATCGAGTTGCAGTCTCGGGAGACCGATCCCAGAACTCGGAAACAACTGGTCGACGAGATCCAACGTCTGGTCTGGGCTGCGGATGCAAAGGTCTGGTTCAACTGGAGCGTTCGCCGCACACCGGTGTCGGTAAAGGTGATGAACTTTGACCCGGGCGGGCCCAGTCTCTACCAGGGTCGGCGCTTCGAGTCGGTCTGGCTGGCGGAATAGCAAGATTTTCTGGCTGATCACAAATGCGGGCTGAGAAGTGAACAACTACCTCTTCAAACGACTCGCGCTCTCTGCATTGACCCTGTGGCTGGTGACGGTTGTGGTGTTCGTACTTGTGCGCGTTCTTCCCGGCGACGCAATAGTGGCCGCAAGTGCTCAATCGCCGGGTGAAAGCTCCCTGACCCGCGCGGAGATCGAAGCCGGCAGAGCGGCACTTGGACTCGATCGCGGGATCGTCGTCCAGTATGGCGAATGGCTCGGTGACCTCATATCGCTCAACTCTGGCGAATCGTTCGTTACCGGCAAGTCAGTCTGGTCTGAGATGAGGCCGCGCCTCAGCGTCACTCTTGAACTCACGCTGGTAGCCCTGATCATTGTCACGGTGGGTGGTACAACCCTCGGAATACTCTCAGCATCCGCGGAAGGCAGCAGATTCGACGTTGCGGTGCGATCGTTCTCACTGCTTGCAGCATCAGTACCCCAGTTCTGGATCGCGTTGTTTCTCGTGATCATCATGGCGTCCTGGTGGGGCTACTTCATCCCCGTGGAGTACAGCCACGTCTGGGACGACCCCGCCCGTAACGCGCAGCAAATCCTCATCCCAGCCGTGATCCTGGCACTCCGACCACTGGCACTCCTCACCCGCGTAATGAGAGCGTCATCCGTGGAGGTGCTGAGCACCGACTACATACGCGCAGCAAGAGCGCGCGGTCTGCTAACCCGCACTGTCCTGTTCCGACACGTGCTCAACAACGCGTTGATTCCGTCATTGACGGTACTGGCAGCCCAGGTCGTATTTTTGCTGGGCGGAGCGGTGGTGATCGAGTCCGTGTTCAACTTGCCGGGTGTGGGCCGTGCGTTGGTGCAGGCAATCTCATTCAGAGACTATCCAATTATCCAGTTTCTCACCCTCGTGATCGCACTTGGAGCCGTCTTCATTAATCTGGGAGTCGACATCCTCTACTGGGCTATCGACCCTCGAATCAAACCAACCTCGACGGCTCGAGGGTCTTGAGATGACGATCGATGCGATCCTGAGCCTTCCGCGCCGACGGCGAATTGGCGTCGCGGGCCTCGTAATGATCGCGCTGATGGTCGCGATTGCCGCGCTGGCCCCCTTTGGGTTGGCGTCGCCGCTGGAGCAGGACCTGGAAAACCGGTTCATCAATGCCAGCTTCGACCACCCATTCGGCACTGACCAATTCGGGCGGGATCAGCTCTCCCGCGTGGTTCACGCGTCCAGGCAATCGCTCATCGTGGCCAGCCTGGTGGCGCTTATCTCAGGTCTGGGTGGCGGAGTGCTGGGAATCGTCTCTGGATACGCGGGTGGCAGATTCGATCTGCTTGTGCAAAGAGCGGTCGATGCGGTCTTCGCACTGCCGCTCGTCGTCCTAGCGCTGGTTGCCGTGACCACCTACCCCAACTCGCGGCTGGCTATTGTGATTGTGCTCTCCATCGGATTCGCCCCAATCATTGTGCGGGTGACACGTGCCAGTGTGCTCTCCGTGAGAACTGCGCCATTCGTTGAGGCGTCACAAGCCATGGGAGCCGGTGGCCTTCAGATTATCGTCCGGCACATAGTCCCCAACGTGATTGGGCCATGGCTCATCGTTGCGGGAACCCAGGTGGGGGTATCAATACTGGCCGAATCGTCTCTGAGTTTTCTGGGCTTCGGCGCGCCGATCGCGGATCCCAGCCTCGGGTCGCTGCTTGGCGGAGAGGCTCAGACCTTCCTGCACAGAGCGCCCTGGCTCATCATCTGGCCAGGACTGGCGATCACACTGCTGGTGCTATCGATCAACCTGCTCTTCGAGGGGTTCGCGACCGGAGCCCGAGCGGAGCGCCGCTAGCTCCAAATCCCAAACGGAACCGTGATTAACCCCAGCAGGACGATTGGCGATGCGATGAATCCCCAGAATGCCCAGGTCTGCTGGATACGTTGAAAGTGGCCAACGCTCTTCCACGCTTTTGCCCGCCACGCCAGTTCGTTGGCCTGAAAACCAACATAGATGGAACCTGCTATGTAGATCGGCAGGCCAACTTGCCACGAAACAGGCAGTATCCAGAGGGTGAAAAGCGGTGTAACAACCCAGGTCTTGTTAGCCACTCCCCAGATGGGGGCCAGAATCAGAGCGCCCCAGTTGAAGCCCTCAAGTTCCGGTGGTAGCACCGCATCCGGCTCACCTGAGGTGTTCGGCTCAGCATTAGGATCTGGCTCACCCCATGGATCTGACTCTTCAGAACGATCCGACTCGGATTCAGTTCGCCGGGACCGATATGGCACTCCTCTGCCTCTACCACCAACGTCACGCAACGATGGTCGCCGTGGGGTTGTGAATACAGGCGTTTCCGGTGGCGCGGGCGGAATTTGAGAGGTGATATCCGGAGGAAGATCTTCAGTCGTAGTTCCGCCCGGATAGTCCGGATCAGGGTCGGGGTAAGCCGCATCCTGGGCTGAATTGTCCGCCTTCCACGCACTGGCAACCAGCGGATAATCGTCAAGTAGAATCCCACACCCTACACAATGCCGGGCACGAATTTGATTCGGGGCATTGCATTCGGGGCAATATCCAAGATCTTTGGGGTGATACCGGATATCGTCCGGCGTCTCCACTTTCTCCCCGCAGTGATCGCAGTAGCCGTAATCGGCTTGGTCTTCCGTCCCACAGTACGCGCAGAACAGATGCGGCTTTGCTTCTTCGGATCCGGTCTGCCCTGTGTTAGTCATATGCGTCTGCCCATCAAGTTGGCTCTACTCTACAGCCCATACGAACTAACTGGCCGATGGTATTGCGGCCACGTTCGGAATATTTTTAGCGAGAAATCATGGGCAAAACCACATGCGACCGCCGGTCAGAAGAGTGGTAGATGGTGTTGTCAGCCACCTGCCTCCTCCGCTCCTGACCAATCGGTTCTCCGGTGTTCGGATTCACATCGAACCTGGGGAAGTTTGAACTTGATATATCCAGCCTGATTCTGTGTCCAACAACAAAGACATTACTGGTTGGATACAGCGTGATCGAGATCTCCACCGCCTCGCCAGCCGGAACGAAATCGGCGATCCCCGTACCGTCTCTGTACCGGAGCCTGATCAGACTGTCCGTCAGGTTTAACGCATACCCCATCGGATAGTAGTCGCTGGGCGGGTATACATCGATGAGCTTCGCCGTGAAATCAGTATCCACAGCGGAGCTCGATACCCACAGGTTGACCTCAATCGGCCCGGTAACTTCGGTGTCCGCCTCCAGCAATGGCGTTTCGAATACCAGTACATCCGGGCGTGATCCCAGCGGCAGATAGGGCTCGTGGCACCCGAAGAATCCGGGCTGCTCAACCTGGTTGAAGCCGCCGGGGCTCATTACGTCCCGCACGTGGCTTGGACGAGGGGCGAACGCGGGATCAGTCACACCCGCGGGGAAAGTTCCCAGCGTGGTCAGTGAAGATACATTGCCGCCAATCGACGGCACCGGATTGGTGGGATCAAAGCGATACGTTGTGGCATCTCCGTCGTTCGTCGGCGCCGAAGCCAGAAGATCGCCGTTGCCGTGCAGATAGTACGCAGTGAATCGCGTCCTCGCCAGCGGCCACTCGTGCTCATCCCGCCACTCCCCGCCATGGAAGAGCCGACCAGACGCAGCGCGCCGCCCACCGCCACCACCCATCACGAATATACGAAGCAGTGCGTCATTGTCGATACCAACATCAACGCCTTTGAGCGCGCGATCAAACCAGGCTAGGTGCACGTCTCTGAATGAGTCCAGCGCGGCAGCATCGTCAAACTCAATATCGCCCGCGTACGTGAGTTCAGGATTCGTCGAACCGTGGGTCCACGGCCCCATGAGCAGTCGCACCGGCCCCTTCTTACCTTCACCGATCCCGATCAAGTTCTCGAACTGACCACGGGTGTACGAGTCGTACCATCCACCAACCAGCAGAATTGGCACATCGGGAAAATCGTTCCAGTGGAGCGAGGGATTGAGGCTGGGATGCTTCCAGTAGTCGGTGTAGTCGGACTCTGTCTGCAGTTGCAGCGCCCAGGCCTCGTACGATGGCACAAGCGCCAGCTGAGTCTGTCCTTTGCGAATGGGGAGTCGGCTCAGCCACTCTTCGAACTGCGGAGAACCGAAGTTGAGCGCGGCATTGACCCGCGGCTCGCTCTTGAGTTTGGCCTGGGTGTTCGTTGCAGAATGCCAGAACGCCCATGCCAGGAATCGAAGTTCCAACGCTCCGCCATGTCGCACAGAAGATTGATAGGCATTGGAACCACTCATGTTTGGAACCATCGCCGCAAGATCTTTCGCGCCCAGCCCCGCCATCGCCGTCTGGGTCCACGATGCCCATGAACAGCCCCATGAGCCGACCTTGCCGTTGGACCAGGATTGATTGCTGATCCATTCCATCGTGTCGAAACCGTCTTCGGCCTCCGGAATCAGAAACTCCTGATCGCCCTCGGACTCGAACGTCCCGCGGCAGTCCTGGATTACAGCAACGTAGCCCCGGCTGGCGAAGTAGTTGCAGTAGCCTAGCGACTCCTCGCCAATCGTCTTGTCGTATGGCGTTCGGTGAAACACCACCGGATGTGCGCCATCAATCGGCTTTCCCTTGAGCGCCGGGAAATAGATATCTGTGGATAGATGCACCCCATCTCTCATTGCGACCATCACATCGCGGACAACTGATACGTCGTACTTGGGCTTCGACAGTTTCTGCAGGTTCATACAGACAAATCCTCAACCGCGCGAAGATCATTAAGTTCCATCTGCGTAGCCTTGTCTATTGATGGTCCCGGCGGCCGAATGTACACCGAATCCAAAAGGTCGCGCCGTATCATGATGTGTTCCCTGACCAAGAGGCAGGTCCCAGGACGGTTCTCGTTCTGGATAATCGGAAGCCACACTGGAACATGCAGTGCACACCTTCACGAGCACTGGGCCCATCCCAAACGGAATAGGCAGCAGGAAGTGGATTCCACCGAGTATTTTGGCCATGATTTTTTCTCGCAATATTGAAGATATGGATAGTGAATGGCCCGACTTTAGCTCATCAAGCGGTGCCTCGGGCGCGATAATAGATTTGTAGCGGAACGGCAGCAAGGAATACACTATTCACTTAGATAAGCACTTCGCGAAATTGATATCGAAAGTTACACACATCAAATGATTAACGCCATCCCGCAATCTTGCGCCTGTACCAGCGGCTGAATAGCTGGCGTTAGGTTGCACCGCAAACTGCTCCAGCTCGGATCGCCGATCCGTGATTCTGGAGTGTTTTTTTAGGAGACGAAAAAGACCGGGAGGTCATAGATGACTACCGCCGACCGTACGATTAACTGGGTGCCAAACCCCGAAACCCAGTCCGTCCTCAAAGTCCTGCCGGAAGAGATCACAGGCTTTCAGTCTGAAGTTGAGAAGTTCCGCGCCGGTGGTTGGGAAGAGGCCGAGTTCATGGCCTTCCGCCTCAAGCAGGGCGTATACGGGCAGCGCCAGCCGGACGCACAGATGGTTCGCATCAAGTTCCCGTTTGGTGGCATCAATGACAAGCAGATGGACGCCGTTGGCGAAGTGGTTGAAAAGTATGCCCCGCTGAAGAAGGGACACTTGACCACTCGCGAGAATATTCAGATTCATCACATCCTTATTCAGCACACGCCAGATTTAATGCGAATCATTGGCGATGTTGGACTCTCAACTCGTGAGGCATGCGGAAACACCCTCCGCAACGTGACCGGTTGCCCCCGAGCTGGCGTGAGCGTAAACGAGATATTCGATATTTCACCGTACGCGGCTGCATACTCACGCTTCTTCCTCAGGCATGAGCTTAGCGGCATCATGCCCCGGAAGGTCAAGTCCGCATTCTCTGGCTGCGCCGATGACTGCGCTATCACCTCTATCCATGATGTGGGCGTGAAAGCCAAGATCCAGGATGGAGTCAAAGGATTCGAGATCGTCATGGGCGGCGGTCTCTCCATCTTCCCGAAGGTCGCACCTACCCTCTACGATTTTGTGCCCGCAGACGACCCGAAGTGGCTTCGTATCATTGAGGCTGCGCTACGAATCTTCAATCGCTCAAATCAGGAACGCGCAAATCGCATGAAGGCGCGAATCAAGTTCCTGATCGACAGAATCGGTATCGATGAGTTCCGGGACCAGATTGAAGAAGAGCTTAAGGGCGATTGGGCTAAACCGGCCATCGACCTACCTGCGCTCATGGTGCTTGAGGATGAAGAAGCTGAAGTTCTGGCAAACAATCCGAAACCTTCCAAAGTATCCCTGGCTGACCTTGATGGACCCGCAGACTTCATGGAGTGGAAGAGCACCAATGTGGAGGCTCAGCGCCAGGACGGCTACAACCTGGTCTTTGTTGCAATTACCCGCGGGGATCTATTCACCGAGCAGTTCCATGGCCTTGCTGAGATCATGCGGAATCACTCGAACGATCGGGCTCGGATTGATGTCCAGCAGAACCTGGCTCTCCGATGGGTTCGCACCGATGCCCTGGTAGATGTATACCACGAGTTGAAGAAGCTTGGCCTCAACGCTTCCGGTAAGCACACCATCACAGACATCGTGACCTGCCCTGGTACCGACTCCTGCAAATTGGGAATTACCTCCTCCATGGGCCTGAACCAGGCACTGCGAGACACGCTTGCGGACTACGATACGTCTGATGCACTGATCAACCAGATCCACATCAAGGCAAGTGGCTGCCCCAACTCATGCGGCCAGCACCACATTGCCAACATTGGATTCCACGGCGCAGTCATGAAAGGCCCCGGCGGCCAGGTGCCAGCCTACGAACTTTTCCTTGGTGGCGAGTACGAAGACGGCGTCAAAATCGGCACCCGGATCAAGGCCAGAGTTCCCGCCAAGAAGGCGCCAGAAGTTCTTGTACAACTACTGGACTTCTACAAGGCAAACCGGAACCAAGGCGAGAAGTTCAACGCATTCGTTGATCGACAGGACACAGGGGTGTTCGAAGCGATCGTCAGCGAGTTCAAGGATGTTGGCCCCCTCAACCGGGACAACCTCTCTAACTACATGGACTGGGAACGCAATGCGGTCTACAAGTTGGAACGCGGTGAAGGTGAGTGCGCCGTCTAGCTGGATCCGATAACTGAAGATTAAAGATAACGGCCCCGATTACCGGGGCCGTTATCTTTGGCGTGCCGCGCACGTTCAGGTCTGCGGGCTTACGTACATATATCCGAACCCCCGCCTTGTAACTACAAGTGCCGGATTATCCGGGTCCACCTCAATCTTTTTTCGCAACCGGCCAATGTGCCACTTCACCAGCTCATTGACCTGCCCCAAATAGTTGT
>DBZV01000121.1:1041-2633 GCA_002311865.1 Dehalococcoidia bacterium UBA1151 | reverse complement strand
GAAAAGGGAGGAGAGCTTCTCGTGCGCCACACGCTGACGAGGCTGAGGACCACGGTTCGGTCACATATCGCGGTACGTATCACGGCCTCGAGTGGCTCTTCCGTGAGTGGGAGGCGCCATAGATCCACCGTCACCGCTATCACGGGGTGCTGGCTCCGAATGCCAAGCTCAGGGATCAGGTCCCCCCCCCGCTGGGCCCCTTCATCCATCCAGCCCGCTACCTTGAAAGGGCGGATGGACTGCTGGATCGATAACACTTCGGAGCTTTAGAAGGAATTCCTAAACTTTCCAGAGCGCTCAGGATGGTATCTCCTGGCAAAAAGGTGTGGGCTCAAATACAGTCTAGTCTCGATTCTTTAGGCACAGGCGCCAGATGCATTTGACATCGCCCATATTTGCGGGGATTATTCTCGACAGATACACCGCGAGCTTCCAGAGGAGATCAGGGATGCAAGACCGGTCTGGAAGATGGGCCACTGCGACGGCTGTCATCACGGTCGGTCTGTTGTTGGGAGCGAGCATCGCCACAGCGCAGACGACGGACTACCGAGCGCCGCGGACCGGCGACGGCAATCCCGACCTGAACGGCATCTGGCAGTCCATCAACACCGCCAATTGGGACATTGAGCCCCATGCGGCAGGCCCCGGTATCGTCCGCGAACTCGGTGCCATTGCCGCAATACCCCCGGGGCTTGGTATCGTCGACGGTGGCTCGATTCCGTACCGGCCAGAGGCGCGTGCACAAAGGGACGAGAACTTCGCCAAGCGCCTGGAACTGGACCCTGAGATCAAGTGCTATCTACCCGGCGTGCCGCGCGCCACCTATATGCCCTTTCCCTTTCAGATCATTCAGAGCGGGCAGCACGTCATGATAGTCCATGAGTACGCTGGCGCGGTCCGGACCATCTACATGGAGAACCACACCCTGCCGCCCGCCCCCAGTTGGATGGGTTGGTCGAACGGGAGTTGGGACGGAGAATCGCTGGTTGTCGATACCAGGGGCTTCAATGGTAAGACTTGGTTCGATCGGGCCGGAAACTTCCATAGCGACGCCCTGCATGTGATCGAACGATTCACGCCGCGAAGCGACGACACACTGCTGTATGAAGTAACGATCGAAGATACGAACGTGTTCACTCGACCCTGGACCATGAGCATGCCCCTCTATCGCCGTGTCGAACCGAATGCAGAAATATTGGAATTCAGATGCGTGGAGTTTGTAGAAGACCTGATCTACGGCCACCTCCGCAAACAGCCGATTACTCCGGAGCGTTAACCCAGGCACGAGAGAATGCATACGAATCGTCGATTTCTCAATTCAGGCAGTATTACCGCCGCCGTGATTGCAGCCTCTTTACTGACGGCCAACCTGGTTGGCGCGCAGGTACCAAACCCGAGTCCGGCCGATGGCTACACGGTGCCCCGCACACCGGACGGGCAACCGGATTTCGAGGGGTTCTGGTCGAACGCAACCTATACGCCGTTGCAGCGGCGCGATGGCGTTGCCGGCGAGTTCTACACGGCGGAAGAAGTTGCTGCAATTGAAGCGCGTGCGTTGGAGCGGGAAAGCGCTCAGACCGTTCCGGGCACGA
>DBZV01000121.1:0-914 GCA_002311865.1 Dehalococcoidia bacterium UBA1151 | reverse complement strand
AGAAGAAGCCCGGCTGAGGGGCGGACGTTGGGACTCTGCCGAAAACATGACCCTGGGCGAACGTTGCCTGATCATGAGCGGTTCCGGCCCACAAATGATGGACGCGGGCTATAACAGCAACTACCAGATCGTGCAGAATCGGGATTACGTCATGATCTTGGTTGAAATGATTCATGATGCCCGCATCATTCCGTTGGATGGTCGAGAGCAGGCCGACGCAAAGATTCGCCAGTGGATGGGCACCTCGCGGGGGTATTGGGAGGGCAATACCCTGGTGGTGGAGACCGCGAACTTCAACGGCAAGAATCCTATCAATGGATCCACCGAGAACAAGCGTGTGACCGAACGCTTCACACGAATCGATGACGAAACGATGGTTTATAGATTCACTGTCGAAGATGAAACGATGTGGGCCCGCCCCTGGTCCGCCGAACTTCTGATGAAACAGACAATCGGTCCGATGTTCGAACACGCCTGCCATGAGGGTAATTACGGTCTGGTTAACACCTTGGCCGGAGCTCGCCTCGAAGAGAAATTGGCGGCGGAAGAGGCAGCGGCGCGAAGATCTAATTGATTCCCGAAGGAGATTTCGGATGAATCGTCGATTTCTCAATTCAGGCAGTATTACCGCCGCCGTGATTGCAGCCTCTTTACTGACGGCCAACCTGGTTGGCGCGCAGGTACCAAACCCGAGTCCGGCCGATGGCTACACGGTGCCCCGCACACCGGACGGGCAACCGGATTTCGAGGGGTTCTGGTCGAACGCAACCTATACGCCGTTGCAGCGGCGCGATGGCGTGACCGGCGAGTTCTACACGGCGGAAGAAGTTGCTGCAATTGAAGCGCGTGCGTTGGAGCGGGAAAGCGCTCAGACGGTTCCGGGCACGAGGGCGGACGTGCACTATGACTTCACT
>DBZV01000042.1 GCA_002311865.1 Dehalococcoidia bacterium UBA1151 | reverse complement strand
AGGTGACTGATTTTTCTTCTCTTACCGATCGAATTCAAAAATTTGCAAACGACGGAACGTTTCTCGCCAAGTGGGGAAGCAGCGGGACAGGGAGTTCAGAGTTCGATAGGGCGAGAGGAGTTGCGCTTGATTCCAACGACAATGTCTACGTAGTTGACAGTGGCAACACTCGGATTCAGAAATTCGACAGTCACATTGACCCAACGAAACAGAAGTGGGCCAAGGAGTTCGTCCTCATCTACGGCATGGATGGACCGGACGGCAATCCTGAGCGTGTCCCAGATCAGTGGGGCATCTATAACACCAGGCCGGGTGACGCGGACTACAGCCCCGTCTGACGGTACGACTATGTCACCGTTCCGCGCGAATACGAGCCCAATTCAATCCGCTCTGAAGATGACATTCTGAACAGCGGGTTCGAAGTTACTCAGTCAAACACCTATACGAATTGACCGGTTCTATAAGACCAGCGTGACTGGTTTATAGATATAGAGCGGACGATTCGATGTGATCACGGTCAGACCGAACGCTAATTACAAGCTTCGACAAAGCGGACGGCGCCATCGCACAACTGTAGATCGTTACCCCCGGCGCAGAAACACCTCGGATGCAACATGAAATAGATGTTCATGGTTGGTAGATTAGGTGGATGTACAACGCTATGAGGAACTACTTTTACAACGGTATGCAGAGTTTATGCTTGTACCGCCGGAAGTAGACTCCAGGTTTGACCTCCTGACCCGAAGTTTGATGCGATGACTGAAATGTCCAGCGCATCCACAACGCCATCTCCATTCAGATCTACCACTCTGCCCGAGCCATCTCGGTGGTTGGTCACCAATTGGCCGAACACGGCAGCAGCTGCACTTAGGTCTCGGATTGTGTCGATGCCATCGCCATCAACGTCACCCGCTAGTAGCGTCACAGTTACCAGAGTAGTCGTAGCCCTCGGGAGCGATATGTTGCTCGCGATCGTCGAGAGGTGACCGTCTGCACTTGCTGTGATGTCGTAGGTCTTCGAACGATCGACGCCCGTGAAGCTGAAGCTACCGTCTGAAGCAACGCTGGAGGTTGAAGACGTTGAACTGTCCGTCGGATCTAACAGCACAATCAGGTTGTAGGTAGGCAGTGTGCTGCTGGCAATCCCAGTCTGCGTAAGTACCGTGCCAACTACGGATCCGAATCCACTGATGACTCCGGCGACGGTAATGTCTGATTGAATCCGGTTGTTTATTCGGTTGAAGTCGTTGGTACCTGGGGCAACCGTGACTTCAACAGTGGACGTTCCCGTACCACCGCCCGCGAACGCGGTAAGCGACACTGCCGCCTGCGCTCCACCAGCAATAGTCCCCACATCACATCTGAGACTCTGGGCGATAGGTGCGTCACACGAACCCTTGGTGCTGGTGGCGGCGCCAAAGGTCCAACCTGACGGGAGCGTGTGAAACACGACAACATCGTCCGAATCCGGTGCGCTATCGTTGAACACAGTTGAATCAATGGTCACCTGCCCACCTGGAGCGACAAGATTTGGTGCGATTCCCACCTCAAGTCTGAGATCCGCGGGAGGTTCGAGCTGTGCTGCGCCGGCCGCGTAGAACGCCAAACCAAATGGCCCATTCAAGCCCGTTAGTGAGTTGTCGTCCAATGCGCCACCGGGGTTTTCTGCGAACACCGGGGGCAGATCAGTAATCGCTACGGAACTGGATGCGGCGGCATCCAAATCAACCTTTAGGAGCTGGTAAATGTTATCTCGACAGTAGCCTGAGAAGAACAGATCATCATCGGCGTCGAAAACAAATCCCCGAATTGCGGGAGGATCGCCGCCCTTAGATGACTGGCCTGCAGCACAAGGTGCAAGAGGAGAACCAAGATCGTCGTTTACGAACTCGGCGACCTTTGTGGCCGTTGTTCTGGTCGGATCAATCCGCCAGATCTCATTGCTGAAGTTACCCGTGTAGATGTTGCCCCGGGAGTCGATCTTAATGTTGCCCTCGTTTCCCGGCACAATTGCGCCAAACGGCAGTGTATTTACTGTTGTGAACCCTGACGCGGCGGTGATTTCATGCACACGTCCGTCGTGAGTTGTGAAGAGAATGTCACCATTTGCAGCCTCGGCGATGCCCTGGGGCATGCCCCGACCCGACGCGAGCACCTCAACAAGCGTGGCATTTCCTGCGCCATCAACTGTTACCCGCATGATTCGATCTCCAGAATCGGCGATGAGCAACCTGCCGGATGAGTCGATATCGAGCGCATTCGGGTTGCTGAATGTGACCGTGCTGGCGACTGGCATCACGTTGCCAGCAGAGTCGGCGCGGTGGATACCGGGGTGGTCATCGGAGATGTAGAGCAGGCCGGTGGTGTCATCAAACTGCAGTCCAGAAGTTCCATTGAAACCGCTGGCGTAGTTTGAAATAGTCCCATCACAGTTGACGCGAACCACCGTGGTGCCGCCGCCGCCATTACCTTCATTGGCTATGTAGAGTTCCTCATCACAGGGGAACGCACCTTCGTCGAGCGAGTTCAAGAAATCGATGCCGGTGATAGTTCCATAAGCGCCAAGAGTGATGGAGTAATCGGTGCTCATACCGGATGGTGCGGTCTGGGTCCAGCCGGACTGCAGAACTTCGCTAACAATATAGTCGTCCGCGTTTAGTCCGTCGAACGAGTACCAGCCCGTTTCATCGG
>DBZV01000160.1 GCA_002311865.1 Dehalococcoidia bacterium UBA1151 | reverse complement strand
TGACTAATGAGGTGAGCGCGTGTCCATGATTGGGCACGCGCCGTGCTGCTTCAGACGCTAAGAGAGATGGGTTTCGAACCCGCCTCAACCAATTTATTAAGAGGTCGCGTTCGTTAGAATTGGTTCGAATTGCGAGAGACGGGCGGCGGGATGTTTGGTCCTGTCACGTGGCAGCCGACTATCGCTGAGTACATTGAGGCCCGCCATTCCCAGTCCGGTTTTTCACGCGAATGGATGGGCGATGAATTGGTGAAAGAGTTCGACCGAGAGCTTGGAACACTGCTTGCGCGCCAGTTCCCAAATGGTCGGTGTCAAATCGATATTTCGTTCACGGTGGCCTGGGGCACGCCATCTTCGCCTGTGTCCAGTTAGAATCCCGCCAGCACATTCAGTCACCTTTACAGGCTTCCGGGAGAAATCAACATGAAGATCACGCGGCTTTATTCCGGCGACGATGGCGAGTCGCACTTTCAGGACGTTGAGATTGATCTCAACCCCTCGGGGGTGGGACTTCTTTCGGAGACGTTTCCTGCCACCGGGGTTATCTTCCGCGAGACTGCGCCTGACTACGATCTGGACTTTCACAACGCGCCCCGCAAGCAGTACGTGGTGTGTCTTGACGCTTCGGTCGAAATAACGATTGGTGATGGCTCGAAGCGTGTTTTTGGACCGGGAGATATTTTCCTGGCTGAAGACGTGACCGGTCATGGTCACATCAGCAGAGCCGTGGATGGGCAGGTGCGGCACAGCCTGTTCATTACGATTGAAGAGAGCTAGCCGGTGAGTGACGCATTCGCCAAATCTGATCGATTGACAGGCAAGGTTGCGATCGTGACCGGGGCTGGCAGTCGCTCCGAGGGCGTTGGCAATGGGAAGGCTACAGCAGTGCTGTTCGCGCGGGCGGGCGCGAGCGTCCTCCTGGTAGACAACGCGATTGAGCATGCCGAGGAGACGCGATCGATTATCGATGCCGAAGGTGGGGTAGCGTCCTCGTTTGAGGCGGATGTGACATCTGAGGAGCAGAGCAAGGCTATTATCGATACGGCGGTGGAGCGGTATGGTCGGTTGGACGTTCTGGATAACAACGTTGGGATCAGCCTGCGCGAGCGAGTTACTGAGATTGACATGGATACATGGGACCATGTGATGGCCACCAACTTAAAGAGCGTGGCGATGACATCCCGGTTCGCGATTCCGCGGATGATTGAAACCGGTGGGGGCTCCATCATCAACATCTCCAGCATTGCCGGCATTGTGTCGGTAGGTGACGCCGCGTATATGGCGTCGAAGGCGGGCGTGATTGGGCTGACGCGCGCGATGGCTGCGGACCACGGGCGCGACGGCATTCGCGTGAACTGCATCGCGCCGGGGCTGGTGTACACGCCGATGGTGGAGGGGCGATTGGACGCGGATCAACGTGAGCGGCGCAAGAATTCATCTCCCCTGGGCACTGAGGGGACGGCGTGGGACGTGGGCTGGGCGGCGGTATTTTTCGCCAGCGATGAGTCACGCTGGGTTAGCGGGACGGTGCTGCCAGTTGACGCTGGTCTGACGATTGCCGGTCGCCACGCATATCCTGAGTGGGGCGTTTAGATCTCAACTGAAAAGGAATATTGGATGATAATCACACGACTTTATGCGGGCGATGATGGCGAGACGCACTTCGAGGATGTGGAACTCGACTTGCATTCAGAGCGGGTGCATATGCTCACTGATGGCGTTCCGGCGTCCGAGATTATTTTTCGTACGACGCCTGCCGACGCGTTCAACGACTTCCATAAACCGACCCGCCGCCAGTACACGATCAACCTTGAAGGGACGATTGAGTTGGAGTCTGGCACCGGGGAGAAGCGCGTGCTTGGGCCGGGTACGGTGATGCTGGTGGAGGATCTCACCGGGCGCGGGCACGTTAGCCGCGGGATTGCTGGCGAGATACGCCGAAGTATCGTGGTGGGGCTTGACTAGATGTACCTCCCACGGACGTTGTTTACAGTCTTGAGGCTGGCGTTGCCCCACTGATACCGCCGTGTGGTCGAGTGTAATTGTAGTAGTCGAGGTAACGGGGAAGCTCCGCCAGCCGTTCGGCGTTTGAGATGAACTCTCTGGAATAGGCCCACTCGTTTTGCAAGATCCTGATGAATCGCTCGGCCTTTCCATTCGTCTGAGGCCGGTATGGCCGCGTCCGTTTGAGTCGAATCGAGTGGGCATCTGCGACCTCGGCAAAGACCCGTGATCGGTAGTTCCCTCCATTGTCGGTGAGTATGCGCTTGACCCTGATTCCTCTTGCGTTGAAGAAGGTAAGAGCCCGCTCAAGAAAGTCGGCCGTGGTAACTCCTCTCTCATCGTCCAGGGCTTCGACGTACTCGATCCGGGAATGGTCATCTATTGCAATATGCACACACTCGATGCCGAGTGGCCGCTTCGAATGAGGCCCTACACCGGTCTCCCTGAACCCCGGTGCGAAGCGCTTGCCACCACCATCCGGCACACGTCCAAGCTTCTTCACGTCCAGGTGCAGCAAGTCTCCGGGTGAAGCGTGTTCGTAGCGGACGATCTCCCGTGTCGTCCTATGCATCCATGCCAGACGGCTCAAGCCCTTGCGCCTGAGTACTGCGTAGACAGTGGAACGAGCGATATTAAGATCCCAACTGATGCGATGCGGTCCCCAGTTGCGTTTGAGCCTGAGTGCGCAGATGGCACGGACGAGCCGAGAAGGTGTCATACGCGGACTATGCCGGGGCCTGGAACTGCGGTCAAGAAGTCCAGACTCGCCTTCTGCTCTGTACCTTCTAACCCACTTTGAGACCGTGGCACGGGAAACTCGGAACTGTCTGGCAACCTCAGTCTGAGGCCAGCCAGACTCGACCTGCCGGACCATCTCAAGGCGGGCACGAATCGTCACTCGGGCGTTACTATGCAACATCGGGGGACCTCCTGTTGAGCTGCGTTTGAATCACACAGCAACAA
>DBZV01000186.1:9028-16222 GCA_002311865.1 Dehalococcoidia bacterium UBA1151 | reverse complement strand
GCGCAACTTGCTGATGATCTGCTCAGGTGTGTACTTCCTGCGTGCCATATCTCCCTTTTCTCCGTTTCCAGAACTCTAACTCTAGAGTTGGATCGGTTTTTGGGGGGCAGGTCACGGCTCGCCAGCGATCGCGTTAGACACAACAAAAGTGATTTTGTACACGGTTGAGGTCGTGCCGGACTGGATGCCTTTGTAAGCAACGACGCTGCCACGCGGCTCAATCGAACTCTGGGCTTCCTCGATGCCGGCGAACACTGTCTCTTTGCTTCTCTCTGATGCAAATATGCCCGTTGAAAGCACGGTGAAAGCAAACACCGATGCCACAACTACGAATGCGATCAAGATGATCGCGGTCTCAAGGCCAGTAATCCCCCGCTGGGTCTTAGCCTCTGGGAACCTTCTGGATTCCATTGATTTGGTCCTTCCCCAATCCACACAACTATATTCAGTCGTGCGATATGGTCTTTACGCTCATGGCGCGATTGATAGGTCTACGTTAGTGAACGGCTCGGCGGCGAGACAGTGAGATACCAACCAATTTGGAATGGTTAAATCAACCCGGCCTGAAGTGCGTGCTAACCGCCCCCCACACTGCATACTGCGGACCAATTGGACCTGAAATAACAACGGCCTCCTGGAAATCCCGGAGGCCGTTGTCGCGTGTACGTTAGCAACGTATTAGTTTAGATCCATCACCAGGTCAAACTGAGACGGCGTTGAGCGTTGAATGTTCAACACTGCGCCCGTTGGTGGCTTCATCTCAAGGGTGAACTCATCGTTAGTAGTGAGCGTAGTCCCCGAGGCGGTGATTCCACCCGTGGAACTCCAGTCAATACCACCGGCCGCCGTGATTGCGGTACCGTTTATGCGGTGCATGAGCCACACGGTGATCTCTGCCTTCTCATTGTTTTCGAGCATATTGTCGCCATCATTGTTCCCCAGCCATGAGACGGTCCAGGGCAGGTCGTTCAGGAACTGGTTCTTATCTGAGTAAGAGATGAGCGTGACTGACTCGGCGCCTGAAGAGACATCCGGGTCCGTACCTGAACCGTTGGCTGTGTAGTCAGGTGTCAGGTCAACCGGTTCACCAGCGATCGCGTTCGAGACGATGAATGTGAGCTTGTATATGGTGGACGTGGTACCGGACTGGATACCCTTGTAAGCAATGACGCTTCCTCGTGGTTCAATGGAGCTCTGCGCTTCCTGGATACCGGAGAAGACCGTCTCTTTGCTCCTCTCTGATGCGAATATGCCTGTTGAAAGCACGGTGAATGCGAACACCGAAGCGACAACTACGAATGCGATCAAAATGATCGCGGTCTCGAGGCCTGTAATTCCCTGCTGCCCAGGGGTGGACGCCTGCACTTGCTTGTGCATAGTTTTACGACTCCTCTTCCCGTTGAACCATTGAGTCGGTTCAATAAACCATCTGCCACGCCGTTCGCACGGCACTTCTCCGTAATAACCACCATATTTCCTCGTTTCCTGAGCCACATGCGGGTTCAACGCCCTCTTCCATGGCGTATCCATCCATCTGATGACCTAGAGAAAACGCTCTATCAAAATGGGGTAATTCACCCACGCAAGATATCCGGAATGCATCAAGCCACTATTGCGCTGCTCCATCGGACGAAGTTTCCGACTGTCTGAACTTAATAGTGAGGTGCAAGCTGCCGTGAGAATGGCTGAACGCGCGTATTTTTTGCGATAACCTCGCCGCCCACGGGGAGACCCCAATCAGGCATGTGTGCAAGCTCAGTCCAGAGGTTGCGTAAACGCCTACCTTCCGTCTCAGCGGGACTCATCGCAGTATTGATTGTGTAGCCGATAAGCAAGTGGCTGAGGGGTCTGGATCGCTCGCTCCACAGGCCAAAGGGGATCACAATGGTTGACATACCACGAATTGTTATTGCTGATGGTCACGAACTGATGCGGGAGAGCCTTTCGCTCCTCCTTGGCAGGGAAGATTCCGTAGAAGTTGTGGCCGCGGTAGCCGATGGACCGGCGGCTCTGGCAGCGGCCTCTGAGAACCGCCCGGACGCGATTATCGTTGATATTGGACTGCCCAAGATCAACGGAATTGAGGTCTCATCCAAGATTCGCGAAACTCTCCCTGAGGCAGGAATTGTCCTCATCTCATCGCATGATCGTGCGGAGTACATGAAGGAATTCCTGAAAGATGACTCCGCAGGCAAGGCATATCTATTAAAGGCTACGCTCAACTCAACACGCGACCTGATTCGTACGATCCAAGATGTTTGTGTTGGCCGAACCGTTCTTGACCCGGCAATGGTCTCCAAGTTGACGACAAGCACCAACGTGCGAGTCGGATCAGAACTCAAGGGGCTCACGAATCGTGAGTTGCAGGTAATTGCTTTGATGGCCAAGGCCCACAGCAATCGTGCAATTGCAGAGATTCTCTACATTCAGCCAAGAACTGTGGAGCACCACATCAGCAGCATCCTTGCGAGCTGGGATTTAACGCTGACGGCGAATATCCCGGTCGGGTCCACGCAGTGCTTACGTACCTTGATGCAACCGGCCAGTTGCCTCTCCAGGCGCATGACTTGCACAGGGTTGCCGAGCCGGAGGAGCAGCCAGCTCCCACGCCGTTCTCTGAGCGCCTGAACCGCACTTCAACGTTCAGTGGATTCCAGCAAAGAGCTGCTTGATAAGGCAATTGCCTGACATGGCCCTGGCGGATATACAGGGCATTTCTTCTAAGACGCCCCGGCTAACACCGGGGCGTCAACGAGTTTTCGGACCGGTAGAACCGCGGTACCATGCACGTACCTTGGCAGACAGTAATGAAACAATCAGGCAAAGTCCACATCGCACCGAGAGCCAGAAAGGCATCGAGTCTTCCACTCTAGGGATGGTGGTGCAGTATCTGGGTCACGCCGCTCTCTTTTTTTCTAGTCCTGGGCGGGTCAGAGTGGTGATTGATCCGTTTCAGAACCCCCGTGGTGGGCCGCGCTGGTTCACGAAGAGATTTCCGGTGTTGAAAGCCCAGGTGGTTGTGAGTACACACGATCATTTCGACCATAACGCCATCAAATTTATCAGCGGACTTCCTGCGATTCTCAAGAAACGCGGCTCTCTAAAACTAAACGATGTGGAGGTGAGACTGACTCCAGAGATTCACTCAGAGTATCTTCATAAAAAGGCATCTTCCGGCACTCAGATGGTCAATAACCTGGTGATGGTGGAATCCCACGGGGTGCGGACCTGTCACCTGGGCGACAATCGGGCCGACATCTCATCGGGAGCGCTTAATGAGCTGGGCAGGATTGATGTGTTGGCGATGCCAGTGGACGATAGCGAGCACATTTTCACGTTTGCAGAGGTCGATCAGCTCATTGACATGATATCGCCAAAAGTTGTGCTTCCGATTCACTACTTCCAGGAAGGTATCACGGCTAATACAGCGGATCTGGGCGGTATCACCAGATGGCTGAAGCACATAAAAGAGCGGGCCGAAATTCGATACTCAGACACCTCACAGATAGTCTTGAGCCCGGCAGAGATGGAGCGGGTCGAAGGCCTGGAGATCTGGCCGCTTGCACCTGCCCTTGCAACTGGCAGGGCGGTTATTTAGCCGACCGAGAGTTCAGCTACGGAACCCCCCGAAAGGCGCGACCGCCCGCCAGTCAGTCGTCGATATCTCAACTTCGCGCTCCGCGAACTTCTGGGATAGTTCATCCGCTTGAGCATCGCCCATGAATCCGCGGGTAATGTCCACCATCATTCGCGCAAATATTGGCCCGTGGTAGTCATCGATATCGCGCTGCTTGGCGATCGTGTGGCAGATCTCATGGCAGATATAGCTGACGTTCCGCGCGAACGGTGGCAGCACCAGTGAGTCTTTGTTACCGCGCGCAACACGGACGCCATCTCCGTCCGATACGGTGGGAGCATCAATCTCCGCCCACGCGCTGATCCGCTCCACCAGATCGCCAATCTCGCCAAAGCTCATGTATTCGCCTTGCTGCCACCACGCGGTGGAATCTTCAGCGTGATACACAGCGTGACGCTGCCTGTCCAACGATGAGGACACGCGAGACCTCTCAGTCGCAATATCGCGACTGGCTATCCTTCGGTTTGCGGCCATGACAGACAGGTTAGACCTATGGCCGGTTCCGGTCCAAGCGGCGGTGTAATCCAATTCAGCCCTTATTTCACGCGT
This sequence comes from Dehalococcoidia bacterium UBA1151, assembly GCA_002311865.1. Lineage (GTDB taxonomy): Bacteria > Chloroflexota > Dehalococcoidia > Lucifugimonadales > Lucifugimonadaceae > UBA1151. Next base: position 12,036 of record DBZV01000186.1, on the reverse strand, counting down.
TGCCGATCAGGGTCTCACGGGCTACCCGTTGGGTGCCTTCGGAGCGTCTGGGTCGTCAGTGTAGTGATGGACGATATCGGGTGCAGTGATGGTTATTCGGACGGATGGATCATCACCAATTGTCTTGATCTCATGCGACGTACCTTGGGGGACAAATACAACGTCGCCGGGACCTGCGGTTACCGTTGCATGGTCAGCGATACTCCACTCCAACTCACCCTGAATCACCACCCACCACTTGTCCATACCGGGATGCCAGTAGCGGCGATTCACGGTGCCAGGCAGTTCGTGCGTGATGAGTGCGCGATTACGCTCATCCAAGATAGCGATGTGCTTCCAGCTGCTGTCCGTTCCATACTCCTCTTTCAGCGCGCTCAGACGCGTGTGGATCAGATTGGGCTCGCTCAGATCGGTTTCAACGGGGATGAATCGAGCCGGAGCGATGCCTTTAATATCGTGGTTTCCATCGGGATGTGTCACACCAAACCGGACGCAGGTCTCGCCTTCCCAGGGGCGAATGTCATGGGCAAATCCGGCGGGCGCCATGATGATGTCCCCCCACTCGGCGACTACTGGCTCGTACTGACCAATCTGCCACCGCGTCTTACCATCCAGCACAATCCACCATTCGTTGAAGTTAGGGTGGATGTGCGAGTCGGGAGGGGTTCCCTCTTTGCCACAGATCCAGACAGCGCGATTGTGGCCATCTTCGATGACCTGCTCGGCCCAATTAGCGCCCACAGCGTGGCGACCCATGATGTCGCCATGGCGAAGGATTTCGTGGTTCTTTTCCGTTGCTGTGACCATTGGGATTCTCCCGTTATTTGTTGGGCTACTGGTGGGTTTAGGGTGAGTTTCAGGATTTGGGAGGGGTTGGCGCGTCGGGGTCGTCCAGGAAATGGTGGACGACGTCTGGCGATGTTACCGCGAGTCGGACGGAGGACTCATCGCCCACTGTCCGGATTGCGTGTGCGTTGCCAGCTTCAACGAACACCAGATCTCCGACACCTGCGGTGAACGGCTCGCCATCGCCAATCTTCCACTCGATCTCGCCCTTCAGCACGGCCCACCACTCATCCATATCAGGATGCCAGTGCGGCCGATTGGAGCTTCCGGGCAGTGTGTAAATCATGTTCACCCGGTTGCGTTGGTCCAACAGGATCTCTTCCGACCAGTCAGCGTCGGTGCCATGGCGCGCCAGCATGTACTTGAACGAGGTGTGAATCCGGTTCGGCGGCGGAAGTGAGTCGTCTGGCTTGAGCTGCCGTGATGGAGCTACGCCCTTGAGTTCGTGGTTGCTGTCTTCAAATCCAACGCGGAGTCGCCTCCCCGGTCCTTCACCAACTGCATAGATATCGTGACGCTGGCCGCAGGGTGCAATGACGAGGTCTCCGAACTCAGCGATGACAGGCTCGTATTCGCCAATCTGCCAGGCGGTTTGGCCGCCCATCTCCAGCCAGAACTCGTTGAAGTCTGGATGAAGGTGCGGGTCACCGGGCATGCCCGGAAGAGTTGAGATGATAGCGGCGCGATTACGGCCATCGAGAATGAGTTTCTCAGACCAGCCGTCCTTTCCCTCGTTGCGTGCGAGGCTGTCCGCCAGTCTGGCGACGGGCTGGTTTACGAACTGATTCACATCCACCTGTGTGGCCATTGCGATTTCCCTCCTGACTAAACGTTCTGGGTATCGTCCCCGAGGTTTTCGCCTCGGAGTTGCTTTGCTCGGATGTCGTGTTGGCCCGGGTAGCGTACCTTGAGGTGGCCGTCATCGATCATCACTTCAAGCGGATTGACCATGGTCTTGACTGGCATGAACACCTGCTCATGCAGACGAGCCGACTCGTACACGCCGTGGATCATCTCAAGTGCCTTGTAGCCGTTTTCGCCGTTGTTGCGATGGTAGTCAGAGCGGCCCTCAACCCAGTCCGCCAGTTCACGGGCTTGAGCTGCACCAGCCTCGAACCACTCGAATCGGTCTTCACCAAATTTCAGGAACTCGCCGTCGGGCTCATGTACCGCCCAGCCGTTTGAGTTGGCGTTCATAATCTTGAGATCATCCACCGTGATCTCGATCATGCCCTCAGAGCCATAGATGCGGGCACCCTGCCAGCGAACGGGCGTCAGGTCTGACACGATCATTGCCTGTGCACCGTTCTCGAATCCGAATACGGCTAGCGCCTTGTCCTCGATGCGAGTAGCTCGCTCCCAGTGGTCGGTCTGGCGCTCCACCTGGCCGGTCACCCAGGTGCACTCGATATCGCCCAGCAGATAGCGGAACATATCGGTCTGGTGGGTCGCGTAGTTGGGGAGGCCGTCACCCGCAATGCTGGTGATCAGCTGAACATCGCCAACCTCGCCATCCTCAATCATCTGCCTGGCGAGCGTGTAGGCCGGGAGGAATCGACGCTGATGGCCGATGACCAGCTTCACATCGTTCGTGGCGACCTTGATCAGCATCTCTCGAGCCGCGCCCAGGCTATCGGCCATCGGCTTCTCGCAGAGCACAGCTTTCACGCCCGGTGCAGCGGCGGCGGCGATGGTCATTGGCGAGTGGCCCTTGTGCCACACCCCTACGGATACGATGTCTGGCATCGCCTTCACGAGCATCTCTCGGAAGTCTGTGAAGTGCTCAGCTTTATAGTCGGAATACTCCGTGAACTTGTCATCAAAGTCCTTCATCGCCTGCGGGCTGAGATCAGAGATGCCAACCACTTCATAGCGGGTTGAGTTGAGGTAGCCGTAGGTGTGGTTCGTGGTCATGGAGCCGCAACCGATGACACCTACCCTGAGTTTGTCTGCCAAATATGTTCTCCGGGCCTAAAGGCTAAAGCTGGTGGTAACTGTGCCGTCAGGATCGTAATTGCCGACGGTGCGCATGAGTGTTTCCTGGACAAGAAGATCGTGATCATACGAGCGATCTGGTTCCCGTTCGCCTCGGATGCAAGCGATTAGACGTACCAGGCTTTCGATGTGGCGGGTGTATGGCTGGGCGGGGGGATTGGGGGGGG
>DBZV01000186.1:0-9021 GCA_002311865.1 Dehalococcoidia bacterium UBA1151 | reverse complement strand
TGGCTGGGCGGGCATATCGGTGACGCCAGCCGGGTAGCCGCCAGCCGCTTCATTGAGTGCCAGTCGCAAGTACTCAGGCGGATCGAACGGGCCGAGAATGGCGGATCCGTTTGTGCCGTAAACCTCAAACCGACGCGCCATGGGCTTTGGCTCCATGGAGGCGATATCGAGGATAGCCATCGCCTTGTCGAACTCATAGATAGCCACAGTGTTGTCGGCAAAGTTGGGCACTTCACTATGTTCGCGCCGCATGATCGATGTGATATTGTTGGGGCGACCCAGCAGCCAGACGATCTGATCCAGCATGTGCGCGCCAAGGTCGTACATGATGCCGCCTGTGTGGACGGAGATTGCTTTCTGCATCGGCACGCCAATATCCGTTGACATGTGCGCCCGAATGCTGAAGACCTCCCCCAGAACCCCGGAATGCACCCACTCCGACACGTACTCAAACGCCCAACTCTCCCTGAACATGAACCCCATCTGGATAAGTTGGCTATTCGCTCGTGCCTTTGCTACGACACGCTCCCACTGCGGGTAGTCGTCGCCAGCGGGCTTGTCATACCAGAGATGCTTGCCGGATTCGACGATGGCTTCAGACTGGTCGAGGCTTTCAGCGTTCAGACCTTCAGAGGCGATGCACGCGATGTCCGGGTCATCGAGCATCTCAAACGGGCTGGAGAACCAGTGAACCTGTGACCACACGGGGGCGTCTTTGATCGATTCAACCCGAGCCGAATCTTCTTCGTATACGCCAACGAAATCAACTGATTCGTTACCTAGCATCACGTTTAGCACCGAGCGCGCGTGGCCGTGTTTCGTGCCCCACTGGGCCATCTTGATCTTTGGCTTATCGGCCACTGCTTGTACCTCCGTCCAGAAATGAAATGCACGGTGCGGGCGGAATGATACGCCAGATTAGTGGCCATGTATCGAGGAGCACATCGCAGAAGTTTGCCCAGCCACCAACAACAAGCTGCCAGCCCTAAGCACGGCTGACAGCTTTAATTAGTCGCGTCGCGAAGCGCGACCATGAACCCTACTCTTCTTCGTCTGTGCCTTTGTACTGGTCTATGACTTTCCCTGCTTCCATGTGGGGCACAACGGCGTACTCGCTCAGCGTGGCTGAGAAGACGGCCTGGGCCTGCGTGATGGATCGGAGGTCTGCGGCATAACGCTGCATACTGGCAAGCGGTATTGTGGCCTCAATCTCCGTTGTGCCATCACCCAGCGGCGTCATGCCCACGATCTGGGCACGCCTGCTATTGAGGTCGCTCATCACCTCACCCTGCGTGTTGTCTGGCGTTGTGATGGTCACTTTCATGACTGGTTCGAGCAGGACAGGACGGGCATTGGAGACGCCATTGCGGAGTGCGAACGATCCGGCAATCTCGAAGGCCATGCCGGAAGAGTCAACGGAGTGCGAACTACCATCCAGCAGCGTTACTCCAACGTCCACCACCGGGAAGCCCGCTAGTACGCCGCCATCCATGGCGTTTCTGACGCCCTTTTCAACCGCGGGAATGTACTCCTTGGGCACGTTTCCGCCCACTACTTTGCTGGTAAAGGCGAATCCCTCACCGCGCGCTCTTGGCGCCAGTTCAACGACCACATGGCCATACTGGCCGTGCCCGCCGGACTGCTTCTTGTGCCGGTACTCCGACTTGGCGACCGCGGAGATTGTCTCCCGGTATGCAATCTTGGGCAGGGCCGTATCGAGACCTACGCTGAACTTACGTTCAATGCGGGCAACTGCCGTCTCAACATGCACATCACCAAGTCCGCGAATCACCGTCTGAGAGGTTTCAGGATCGCGGTGAATGATCAGGCTTGGGTCCTCTTCAGCGATACGGTTCAGCGCCTCTGCCATCTTGTCCAGATCAGCCTGCGTCCGTGGCGTAACAGCCAATCCAAATACTGGCTCCGGGAACTCAATACGCGGGAGCGCCGACGGGTTGTCTTTCTGAGAAAGAGTGTCACCGGTTTGAGTTACGGTCAGCTTTGGAATGATTCCAATGTCGCCCGTAATGATCTCTGAGACGCTCACCTGTTCTTTGGCTTTTGGCTCGTAGATCTGTCCCACGCGCTCAGTCTCGCCGCGGGCATCGTTCCAGACTTGCTGGTCGCCTTTCATTGGCTCACCGTATACGCGGAAGAATGAGATCTTCCCAACAAACGGGTCGGCACTGGTCTTGAAGATGAAGTTGGCGCTTGCGTTAGCTGCCACTTCAGGCTTTTTGGCGGATGTCTGATCTTCCGGCGAAGGAAGGTAGCTGCAAACCGCGTTCAGGAAGCCTTCAATGCCGACTTCTGATGTTGCCGCGGCTGCAACAATCGGTACCAGGTTGCCGCTTCCGATTCCTGCTTTGAGGCCGGCGGTGAGATCTTCCTGGCTGAGGGTGAGGGTCTCCAGATACTTCTCTGCGAGGTCGTCGTCTGCCTCCGCTACCGCTTCAATTAGCCTCTCTCGGAGATCAGCGGCGTCTGTAGATTCTGCGTCTGGTGACACTAGATCAATCGTGTCCGTGAAATCTGATTCAAGTCCGTTGGGTGCGTTTACCGCCACGCACTCTCGGCCCCAGGCGGTAGTAATGATATCCAGCGTCTGCCGATAATCTGTGTTTTCACGATCTAACTTGTTGACCACAATCATGCGGGGAAGATCGCGATTGTTGCACTGCTGCCATGCCTGGCTGGCGCCAACTTCAACGCCTGATACGGCGGAAATAACAATGACGCCAACATCGGCGACTTGCAGCGCGGAGAGCATGTCGCCCTTAAAGTCTGCGTAGCCCGGCGTGTCCAGCACATTGACCTTGTGCCCGTTCCATGGACAGGGCAAGATGGCCGTCTGGATACTGGCGCCCTTGGACTGTTCCTCTGGCTCGAAATCTGAGCTACTTGTCTGATCGTTCACGCTGCCAAGACGGTCTACAACGCCGGACTTGAAAAATAAGGCGTCAGCCAGAGAAGTCTTGCCAGCGCCCTGATGAGCCAACAGCGCGATGTTTCGAAGCTGATCGGTGGTGAATGTAGCCATTCCAACTAACCTCCGAATTCAGAGTACAAACACGGTTTCCCTGATTCTGGGAAATGACGGCAGTATAGCAGTGGTTTACGAATAAGTCGTAAGGCGATAAGAAGGGAGAGAGATAATCGTTACGACTTCACTTTCTAATCCCCGTGTATTGAGGAGAAGGTTCGCTTCGAGCCCTTCGACAGGCTCAGGACAAGCGCCTCAGGAAACCTTCTCCTCAATCCAGCCTCGACCAAAGGATGTTTTGTATGAGCGCGCCAATACGACTGGCGATAGTTGGCGGTCGCCGCGGCGGGAGCTTCAATACCGCGCTTCAGGCCTTAAGAGATTTGATCGAGTTGACGGCGGTATGCGATATCGACGAAGGCGTGCGTGAGAAGTGGAAGTCAGAGCGGCCTGGAGTGAAGGCATTTGCCAGGTACGAAGACGTGTTGAACGAGCAATCGGTGGACGCGGTACTTCTGGCAACGCCGATGATGCTCCACTCCCGGCAGGCGATCGAGGCGCTGAACGCTGGCAAGCATGTGCTGAGCGAAGTCATCGCTGCTACGTCAATTGCAGATTGCTGGGATCTGGTGGAGGCCGTTGAGTCGACCGGCCTGACGTACATGATGGCTGAGAACTACTGCTACCGCCGCGAAACGATGATGATCCGAAATATGGCCGACCACGGCGTATTTGGCGAGATGACGTTCGCCGAGGGCGCGTATATCCACGATTGCCGCCATTTGCTCTTTCACGAGGACGGCTCGCGCACCTGGCGCGGGAAGGCGGCTGAGGGGCTTCAGATTAGCCGGTCCAACGGCTATCCAACCCATTCGCTTGGACCGGTATCGCAGTGGCTCGGCATCAATCGTGACGATCGATTGGTACGCACATCAACCTACGTAACTCAGTCGGCCAGCCGACACGGCTATGCGGTCGCGCTGTTTGGCGAGGGGCACCCGGAAGCGTCACCGCATGCGTGGGAGGATGCGACCGATTCGGCGTCAACGCTCATCGAGACGGCGAAGGGGCGGGTGATCTCGCTTCGCAAGGACTCGGCAAGCCCACGCCCGCACAACATGGTCCATTACGGCCTCCAGGGCAACGCCGGCGCGTTTATGTCGGCACGTCACGATGGGGAGGAACCGCTGGTCTGGATTGAAGGCGTTAGCCCCGGCTCAAACCTGCCCGGCAGCGAAATACTGCCCGAGTGGCAATCGCTCTGGGAGTTCGCTGACGAATGGGAGCATCCCCGCTGGAAGGCTCGCGGCGATGAGGCGAGAGCGTCTGGCCACGGTGGCGGCGACTTCTTTGTGCTGGAAGATTTCGCACGCGCAGTTCTGGGCGAACAGCCATCACCCATCGACGTCTACGATGCGGTGACATGGAGCTCCATCACACCGCTTTCAGCCGAGTCTGTAGCGAGCAACGGCGCGGCGATTGAGGTGCCTGACTTCCGGTCAGGGCGGCGCTAGGTGGGCAGGCCTGCGTCTTCTGGCAGGCCGAGCATGAGGTTCATGTTCTGGATTGCTGCGCCGGACGCGCCTTTGCCAAGGTTGTCGTAGATCGCGATCACCATGATGTGTCCCAGTTCGTTCGGCAACACCGCGAAGTCAATTCGGTTGGTATCGTTCGCTCCACGCGGGTCGAAGGCAGGGTGGGAGTAGCTCATCGCATCATCAACGGTCAAAATTCGGATGAACTTCTCGTCTTTGTACCGCTCGTTTAGGAGTTCTCGGATCCCCTCGGCTGTCGTATCCTCTCGGAGGATGGTGTTGTGGAGCGGTATCTCAAGCCGCATCCCCGTGATGAACGGTCCAACCGACGGCGTGAACTGCGGCTCATATGTGAAGCCGGAGTAGTGCGTCATCTCGGGAACGTGCTTGTGCATGGTATGAAGGGCGTAAGGGGACTCAAACGGTAGATCGTCGAGTTCCGATGACTCGTCGCTCCAGTCTGCAATCATCGATTTGCCACCGCCGGAGTAACCGGAAAGTGCATGAACCGTGATTGGTACGTCAGCCGATACAAAACCCTCGGTCACCAGCGGTCCAATGCCAAGGATCACACCGGTTGGATAGCAGCCGGGGTTGGAAACCGTCCGCTCTTCCCGGATCGCCTCTCGCTGCTCAGGGGACAGCTCTGGCATGCCGTACGTCCATCCCTCGGTCACCCGGTGGGCGGAACTGGCGTCGATAACCCTCGTGCCAATATCGATCGCCCAGTGCGCTGCTTCGTGTGCGGCATCATCTGGAAGACAGAGGATAACCAGGTCCGCGTCTTCGTATAGCGCCTGCCGTTCAGACTCATTCCTGCGCTTATCAGGATCGATAGCCAGGATATCGATATCGTCGCGCGGGGCCAGCCAGTCTCTGATTCTGAGACCGGTGGTACCTGAAGAGCCGTCTATGAAAATCTTTGGGAGAGCTGACATTGCACATATCCAACTTTGGGTAAGTTCAAATTGTTTCACGCCTGAGCGGGCGTTGTCACCGGGATCTGATTTCAGCGGTGAAGTTTAACGGGCGAGGACGGTTAGGGAGAGGATTTCGATTGAGCCATCGTCCGCCCGGGTGACACTTGCGAATATTTCGACGCCCCGCTCCAATTTTCCGGTGATCAAAGAGTCAGGGGTGATCAGCAGCCGACGGCCGTCCATAAAGATCGTATCTCAATGAACTCGATCACGCCCTGGACCTCACTGATCCCACTGCTTGCGATTGAGATACCGCCATCATCGCCACCGCTGTCTGCTTGCGAAGGCGGTGCTGTGACCTTGATCGTCAAGGCTTCAAACCGGCCATCGCCAAGCCCTCTTGCCACGACACTGACAAACACCCCATCTTCAAGGAGACCCGAAACTTCAGTCCTGGGAGAGAGAATCAAGGTCTTGCCTTCGACCTCCCAGGTGTTGCCGTTGATCAGCTTGGCCGTGCCATCCAACCGAATCTCCGCGAATACCGGCTGTGGGGGCTGAGCCTGAGTCACCTGACCACTGGTGATTAGCTGCGCAGCCTTGCCTCCCAGCACCTGTAGGAGAATCAGTTCGCCATCGATGGTGCCCTCGGGATCAACCCGGTAGAGAATCTGTTGGACCAGATCGGAAGAGTTGTACTGTCGTGGCAACGCCGATTCACCATTCCGCAACAGACGCGATGTACCCACAATCCTTAGCGCCAGTCGCTGGAGATCGCTGGTCACAAAGGTGACAACCTCGCCGGTCTCACTGACTGCAGCTATGCGACCGTGTGCTGACCGTGCCCCGGCGGTGACAACGGAAAGGCTGACTATGGAGTCAGACTTTTCCCGATACACCACTAACCCAACGATATCGCCGACATTCACCGACTCAAGCGACTGGATTGACTGGCCATCTTTGACAAGGCTGACGCGTATATCGGCTGCTGGCAGGATCAGGTTGAGAATATTGCCTGATATTGAGTCGACAACCAGCAGCCCACCGTCTGAATCGACGCCAACAACGACTCCCCTTGTCCTTATCAATTTGGCGGGCTGAACCACCAGCAGGCTGGCTACGCTGCGGGGTACACCATCAACCAAAGCAGTTCTGAACTCGCCCTGTCGCACAATATCCCCAACGATTATTTCACCAAACCCGGCCCGGAGCTCGTTTCCGCCAGCAAACTCTGTGCCCGCGAGGATGGAGAGAAGGACTGTTTCACCATCTGCAAGTTCTACCGTTAGCTTGTGGCTCGCCGGGTCGATTCCACGAACGGTTCCGGTAAATTCGACTTCTGGAGATCTCACCACCAGGTTGGTGATTGAGCCAGCTTCTGTATCGAATCTGGTTGAGTTCAGAACGTAGTCTCCGACCTGCAAACCCGCGAGTCGCGTTCTGATTCCGTCTTTCTGTACGGATGCTTCTTCAGCGACGGTCAAGATGATTAATTCACCTCGTTCAGGAGCGATAACCAGCACGCCGTGCTCCGAATCAACTCTGCGCACAACGCCTCTGACGTGTTGCTCTCGGTCTACCCGCTGGAATGCATCGATTCGGATTGCGATCAGCCCATCTACATCGATATCAATTGCAACACCAAGGCCGGGGACCAGAGCATCACTGGTCGTTTCATTCCCATTGAGAAGAATTCCTGTTTCAGTTGTTGTTTTGAGAACAATTTTTTCGCCGGTTGATTGATCTGTCAGCGTTAGCGCTGCAGTAACAACGTCCTGATCTACGATCTCATCCAGGCGAGTAATTACGCCGACAAACTGCGTTCGATCTGTCTGCTGGAGGGCGTCAATTTCCTCAATGGTCAGGATGGGCTGCTCAATTCGAACCCTAATTGCCTGAGGGGAAGATGAATCATCAAGCGGACTGTATTCAATGAGCACCCTGTCACCAGCACTAATTGACGGCTCCTGGACTGGTCCGTAGGTCCGGGTTTTTGAATCGTTTTCCAGGAAGTATCTGGTTGACGGCGACAGCGAGAAGACGACCTGCCTGCCGCTCTCGTTGTTCATGATCAGACGGGTTGAATCCACGCTTACAACCAGGCCCGCAGTGCTGATTCCGGGTGCGCTCAGCCCCTCGCGATCGGCTGTCAACGAATACTGGGAGTGGAGCCGCAGCAGATTGGCACGAATAATCTCCCGTTCAACACCCTGCGTGCGCTCAAAAGCCCGCTGCAGCACAGTAAGATGCCTCCGGCCATTCTCTTGCAGGAGAACTCGAAGCTCTTCCACCCTCAGGCTGGCGTCGGTCTCCCCGGAACTCTCGGCCTGGGCCAAAAGCGACTCAAGGCGGGCAATGGAGATCTCCAGATTCTCTGTGGCAATCGCCGTCAAGCCGTCGGTGAGGGTGTTCTTGCGGACCACGATGGTCAGTGCATCGCCGATGGTTGGTTGGGCAACATCGGTAGACAGGTCAACTGTCAACGTGTTGTCGTCGCGGTCGACAAGAGTTAGCTGAGAGTCTCCGAGCTTAATCACCACTCCAACGATATGTCGGGTTTCCAGGCCGCTCCGGGGTCGGATCAGCAGATTCTGAGATATCAGGTTGCCGGAAGGTCCCTCAAAAGCGGTTGTCGCAATCCTGTCACCCTCTCTCACCTCAGAGAGGGCGATCTCATGCTGTCCTGACGTAATTGTGGTGGCGTTTGTCACGAAAAGTTCCACAATTCCATCATCTGTCGCGATGGATAGTGACGATTCGCCCACACCGAGCACGGTCCCAAATAGTGCGGTTGAACTTAGCGAGTTGGTCTCGTCAGCTCTGGCGGATCCGCCGAAGGCAACGCTAACCAGAACCACCATAGCCATCACGGTGGCGAGTAGATGTCTTGGCGTCAAAAAACGCCGCTGCTTGGCGATCATTCGAATCGGTAGGACATCGCCGGATACTGCCAGCGGATCCCAGTCCTTGAACCTCCCGTGGAATTCCTCGCGGATTCCCAGAGTTAATGTTCCAGCTTTGCGGGTTACTGTTGTGTTACCAATCACGATTAGCTCTCTTCATCCAGCGAGATGACCGTAATCACCCTGCTTTCTGTCGCGCCCGAAAGGTCTGATGCCACGACTTCGATCAGGTTAGGGCCGGGATTTAAGACCAGGCTGACGCCAAAGCTGCCGTCCGGGGCAATGGGGATGATCACGCCGTTTACGCTCATCACGGCGTCTGGACTGGCGCGGCCTGTCAGGAAGAGGCTGTCACCACGGACAATGTTCTCCTCGCTCAGACCAACCACTTCAAGAAACAGGCCAAATGTGGCAACCGGAACTGCGGTAGCGGTAAGGTCTGGAACAACAGTCTCCTTATCATTGGGGGTTTGAGAAGCTTCCGCGGTTGCAGTCGCGTCCGATGTACCTGATATAGGCATCGGATCTTTGACAGCCGTGGCCGTTATGGCAACACCCACGGCGGTTGTAGATGGCACCGGCTCGGGCGTTGCGGTTGGATCAGGGAGTGGCGTGTTTGGGATTGGTATGGCAGTTGGAGGATTTGCCGGTGTGAGCGCTTCAGCCGTTGCGGTCCTATC
>DBZV01000157.1:25819-26029 GCA_002311865.1 Dehalococcoidia bacterium UBA1151 | reverse complement strand
CCAGTAGTCGAATCCCTGTGGATTGCTCGCCTCGTTGTTGCCCAGGTGCCACTTTCCAACGATCGCAGTCTCGTAACCCGCTTGCTTCAACAGCTTTTGCGACTGGATTGGACGCGAGCTGTCGATTTCATCATCGAGCGTTTTCACCTCATTAACGTGGCTGTACTGCCCCGTCAGAATCGTCGCCCGACTAGGCGTGCAGAGTGCGTT
>DBZV01000157.1:17646-25669 GCA_002311865.1 Dehalococcoidia bacterium UBA1151 | reverse complement strand
GTGTGATTCACCTGGCTTCCATACGCCGAGATAGCGTGGGCAGCGTGATCGTCCGACATGATGAAGAGAATATTGGGGCGAGAACTCACTTATGACTCCTCTCACAGTTGCGAAGTTCCTCAGTATAGGTGGACACGTTTGAACTTGAAATTAACGCACCAAATTCGAGAGGCGCTCATGATCTCTAGGGCTGATGGGAGCACGCCTTCTGTTACTCGAATTCGTTTAGTATCCCCTACTATGCCTACTGAGCGCGTGCGGCGGCGGATTCGCACTTTACAACGCGATCAGTGCCCTCCCGTTCAGACCCTGGGCACCCCGCACTCGTCGAACAGCTCTTTGAGCGACTGCAACAGGTGTGCCGGGGGCCGAATCGATGGCGGTCGTGGCGGTCCGGCCGGTAGTCCTACTTCTTCCATCGCGGCCTTGATGAACGGTCCTTCGCCCCCAGTGAGAGCGGTCACCTGCGACCGCCACTTCGCCCACTTCCACTTGAACGCTGCGAGCGTTTCTTCGGCACCGTTGTAATCGTGGGCTTCAAGCTGTTGCCATATCTTCAGCGGATACTCCGGCCAGAAACCGGAGAGGTGCGTGATGAAACCCAGAGCCCCGTAGATGTGGCTCTGGATGTGCGAGTTGGAGTTGTCGATGAACGCGGCTTTATCAGCCAGCGCTAGGATCACCGTCCGATAATGCGTAGGGTCCGGTGACGACCATTTCACTGATCGAACCGACGGAATCGCAACAATCCGCTCCACCAGCTCCTGGCTCATGGTCAGGCCCTCCCACCACGTGTGGTAGAGCATCAATGTGACGTCTGACTCTTTGGCGACCAGTTCGAAGAGCCTGTAGGCGTCGTCTTCCGTTGGTTCGTAGTAGTACGTGGGGCCAAGTTGCGCGCCCGCCAGCCCAATCGACTCAGCATGCTGCGCCATGTCGATGATTGACCGGAAGTCCGTGTGCTGAATGCTGCTGAGCACCGGAGTCTCGCCGTTTGCAGCCTCTAGAGCGGCTGACATCACGTCCTTGCGCTCCTGAATACTCAGTGTGGGATGCTCGCCACCCGCGCCACCGACCAGAAGCGTGCCGTTTCCAGTGGTGACGCCGCGATCGATCATGACCCTGATGTTGCTCTTGAGAGCATCCAGATCCAGTTTGAAATCTTCTGTAAACGGCGTGGCCACAGCCACCATGGGGCCTCTCAGCCAATCTCGAACGTTCTCAGGATTCAACTCGAACTTCCGCTTGATACTGCCTGTAAATAGTGTCGTCAGCGCAACAATGCGCAAGTATTGCACGAATTGAAGGTTATCGTCCCTCCGGTACTCGCTCTACCGTTCCACGAAGTGAAAGAAGTGACAAGACCTGATGCAGAAAACCATGGCCGTCTACTGCTGGCCTCCGCATGTTCAAGCTGAAAGTGTGAACACTGTGCTGGACAACCTTCAGCAGGCTGGGGTCAATACGGTTTCGACTGTTGCGTACGTGGCAGAGCCGACAGATTTGGCTAACTACGATCGACGTGAACCGCCCGACGATGGCAGCAAGGGAATGGTCAGAATCGTCGATCGGCCACTGTGAAGCAAGCGTGAGCAGTACCTTCGCAGCGGTCCGAGTTTCGCGCCGAACGTTGAGTTGTACAAAGGCATGAAGTACGCACCGTCAGAACCAAACGATCTGACCGCGAGCCAGGGCGAAGTGGTCGGCAACTTCATAGACGAAGCGCACCGGCGTGAAATGAAGACCTACGTCCAGATGGCCCCATCGCATCTACCAAAACTGCGAGCCGGGCTGGATTAATCGGAGCGGATGGAGGATATGCCCCGCATGCCGGACGGATCGTTGCCAGGCGAGCGCATGGTGAATTTCGCCGCAATCGCAAGCCCCAGCGTGCAGGAGTTCTTCGCCGCTCAGGCCCGAGACGTCCTGATCGCGTACCCCAACGCGGATGGCCTACTGCTCGACCGCATGGAGCAAAGTTTCTACTCGCTTCCAGACGCATTCGTAGACTTTGGCCCGCATGCGGAACGTGCAGCAACCGATGCGGGGTTCGACTTCGAAGCAATGAGGTCCACCACGCAGGCGATACTCGATGTAATTGGTTCACTCACCAACGCGCACCTGGTCGAATTCGCGGGTGGCCGAGACGTCCCGTTCACAATGGCGTCGGCGTTCCGGGACAATCCTGCAATCGCAGATGTGCTCGCATTCCGGTCGACCGTGGCAGGGGACTATCTGCTGTGTTTCAGGCAAGCTGCGGACAGGGTCAGGTCCGGAGTGGAACTTGTGCCGATCGCATTTCCGCCGCCCATGTCGCTGCTCACCGGAGTTGACTTCGGCAAATACTTTCGTCATGCCGATTCCGTGATGATCAAGTTCCTTACCATGCACTACCCCATGATCGTGACCTACTGGAGCCAGTCGATTGTCGCAATCAACCCGGTGCTCGACTCTGGCCTCGTCGCCCGTGCTGTATCCACACTGTTCGATATGGAAGATGAGTCGTCCAGCATCATCGACGATTACGCCTACCCGGAGCCTGACACACCGCATCGCGCCGGAACTCAAGCGCAACTACGTAAGGTCAAACAGGCCACGCTGGCGGCCGAAGGCATGCCAATACTGCCTTCTGTGCACGGGTACGGTCCGCTTGACGACGTTGAGCGCAGGTGGCGAATGGGATGGAAAGGCGGCAAACACGGAATGTGGGTCAACGGCTACGGCTACCTGAGCCAGGAGAAGCTGGACCTGCTGGGCCGGGTGACTGCTGACAGGTAGCTGCCGGGCTTGCCCGGCCTGTTCGCGTCCCAAAGTGAAACGGAAATCGAAAGCGGGAGGGGCAAGCCCCTCGGCTACCGAAAATCATCCGCTGTCGCCTAGTCAGCTACTGAAGACGCCTCTTGCGGCTGTTTCGGCGCTAGCTCTCGGTAGCGTGGCAGTCCAATTAGCAGCGCTGCACCAATGCCCAGCGCCATGCTGATCTGCAGTGCCAACTCGTAAGAGCCACTATCGTCGAAGACCCGGCCTGCGATCCAGACGCCCAGAGATGCTCCCAGCGGCATCACTCCGAATAGCGCACCGTAGACCGTTCCTAATCGCCGCAGCCCGAACTGGTCCGCGCTTACTGCGCCGGTGAGTGAGATCACAGATGTCCACGCCACACCAATGAGCATTACTCCGGCGATGGCCATCGGCAGCCCGTTCGCCAGTAGTAATACACCGTACCCGAGTCCCCTCATACCGTACGCAATTGCGAGGATGGGACGAGTACCGCGGCGATCAGCGAGAGTCCCAAATATGAAGGCGCCGAGAATGCTCATCGCCCCCACGGTTGCCAGGCCACCTGCTGCTGCAATTCCGGAGGCGCCGAGGCCGGTGGTGTAGGCCACAAAGTGGGCATTCACGAAGCCCATGGTGTAGCCTCAGGTGAAGAATCCGGCGGTCAAAGCCCAGAATATTGGCGTCTTCGCCGCCTCTCGCAGGGACATGCCGTCGTCTGGCGCCCAGTAGCATGCCGACGTGTTCCTACTCTGAGCAGCAGGCTCTTCACCCTCCTCGGCCCCGGGTCTTGCCCGTAGCAGCATGAGCGCGATGGGGATGATGCCGAGCAGCAGTATCGCCGCCAGCACCATGTAGGCAGAACGCCATCCGCTGAGTACCAGGATGACGGCTGATAGTGGCACAAGCGCCGTCTCGCCGACTGCTGAACCGCTGCCGGCAAGGGAGAGCGCCAGACTGCGCCTCCGGGTGAAGCGAACGCTGACGAGCTTGGTGAGGGTGGCGGGGGATGCCAGCGTGAAGCCAATGCCCATGACGATGAACAGCGCGTAGAGCTGCCACAGGTTCTGAACTCTGGAGAGGCCCAGGAGAGCGATGCCGCCGAGACCTACTCCAATGAGAGCGACGCGCACCGGGTCGTAGCGGTCCGCGATCCATCCGGCAAACGGGCGCAGGAGGCCGGTCGAAAGCCCGGCGATAGCGAGCGCTCCAGAAAGCGAGCCGCGGGACCAGCCAAAGTCTTCTGTGAGCGGCTTCAGGAATATGCCGAAAGAGAACCGACTACCCGCAGTACCAAATAAGATCACGGCCACGCCAATAACTACAATCCACCTAGGATGAATGTTGAATCGACGCTTCAACATGTGGCGTGGCGTGTGGGCGAATCTGTGTGATTAATTGGCATGATGCGCAAGCGTAACCCACCCGCGTCCGTCTGTGATTGCCATTTCCTGATAAAAACACCTGAAAGATATAGCCCATAAGGTCTGTCTCACCATAAGGTTTGTCTCAAAGGTGCATCGGAACAGGAAGAGTGCAATCGTGAACTACAAGAGTTTTGGTCGAACCGGGGTGAATGTAAGTCCACTGGTGCTGGGCTGCATGATGTTTGGTGGCCGGACTTCTCCAGAAGATTCGTATGCGATTATCGACCGAGCGTTGGATGCGGGCCTCAACTTCTTGGACACCGCAAACGTCTACAACGGTGGTCGGAGCGAGGAGGCCGTGGGCGAGGCACTCGTTCGCAACGGCTCTCGTGACTCCGTGTTTCTGGCAACCAAAGTCCACGGCCGAACGGGAGACGCGCCAAACGACCTGGGTAACTCCCGCCTCCACATCATTCAACAGTGCGAGGCAAGCCTTCGGCGACTCCAGACCGACCGCATCGATCTCTACCAACTCCACCGAGCCGACCGGCACATCGCAATCGACGAGACGCTGCGGGCATTCGATGACCTGATCACATCAGGCAAGGTGAACTACATCGGCACAAGCAACTTTGGCTCATGGCAGGTGGTGGAGTCCCTCTGGGCCTCCAAAGAGCTTGGACTCAACAGGTTCGTCTCTGATCAGTCGCCGTACAACATGGCGGACCGTCGCATGGAGCGTGAGCAGATCCCAATGTGCCAGACGTACGGGCTGGCGGTCATTCCATGGAGCCCGATGGCGGGCGGCGGGCTAACCGGCAAGTACGAACGCACAGTGAAACAGGCGTCAGGCACGCGATTTGGCGATGAGACCGACGCTGGCAAGCTGACCCGATTCAGCGACGGCGTGCTGGACATCGTAGACGGGCTGCGGCCGATGGCCGAGGCGAAGGGCTGCACCATCGCCCAACTATCGCTGGCCTGGGTGATGCAACAACCCGGCGTAACAGCACCGCTGGTAGGCCCGCGAACGCTTGAGCAGCTGGAAGACAACTTAGGCGCAATAGACGTCGAGATCACCGATGAAGATCGCGTCACGATCGACGCCCTCAACCCACCCGGAGGCCACGAAGCCAACTTCTACGAAGCTAGCTTCGCGCCGAATTTGCAGAGGGTGATTGCGTAGGCGGGGGAAGCAACCGCTACCACCGCGTGGCGATCAGTCTTCACGTTGTACTCCTGGCTGCTAATCGTCCTTGAGTAACAGCTATGCTGTGACATTTGGGGCTGGACGGTCTACTCATAGTCGCCCATATGCTCAGCAGATGGAACACGTTCGGCTCTCATGCACACTCTGCCTGCCGGGACCGGCGGTGGAGCTACCGCTGGAGTTCGCCGCGGTGATGGTGTTCCACGCCATCGTCCACCACGGCGTCACAGAGTTTGAAGTGGATCGCGTCAGACGGTCCGGCGCCATGCGGGAGCGTGATCGCTACACACCCATGCGCGCCCGCTGGATCCTGCCAGGTGGCCGTCCGTGGCTCACGGAATGGCAGTCCAGCGGCGATGGCCGGCCGCTGCCGACAATTGTGGAGAACCGTCGGTCATCGGAGCATCGATCACGACACGGTTGATTGATCGGCCCCGCTGATCCCCGGTAGCCGCCGGGCTTGCCCGGCCCCACCGTAGGCGTGGGTGAGCGCCTTGATCACCTGGTGTGGTTGATATCATGTGGAGAGTCGCAAGCCCCTCGGCTACCGGACTCGTTTTGCACACATGATCACGACTTATCCGTACCCGCCGCCTCGCTCAAATCCACCGGCTTTGCCAGCAGGAAGCTGACGATTGAGACGCCCAGTATTCCGATCACAATGCCAAATGCAAGGTCGTACTCATGTGTGGCATCGAACGTCAGGCCCGCGAGCAGTGGGCCAGCAACTTCTGGAAGGAATTGCATAGGCCGGGTGAGCCCAAGAATGCCTCCGAAGTTACGCAGGCCAAAATTCTCAACGATGACGAGCGGTCCAAGCGTTCCAACACCGCCCATGCCCAACCCAAAGATCACGAGCGCAATCCACACTGCCGCCGAGCCGCCAAAGAGGATCAGCAGCCCCATGCTCACCATCTGCAGGGCAATGATGATTACGTAGGTGTAGCGGGCTGTGAGGGACTCGCTAACGCGGCCTGAAATGACCTTGCTTGCAACGGCGAAAAATGAAACGACTGACACCATGGCGGCCGCGGTGCCAATCCCAAAACCTTTCTGCTCCAGGTGTGGGAACAACTGGGTAGATACGGCCGTTCTAGCGAACTGCTGAAGTCCCATGGCGATCATCAGGAACCAAAACGTTCGCATGCGGAAGGCCTGATTGGTTGTAAACCCTGATAGCAGCGACCGGGCCTGCTGCCCGGGTTGTCCCTTCGGCGCCCACCGCTTGCCAGCTTCGCGGTCTATCTCATCTGGATCGTCGCGGATGACCAGTACGATTAGCACCATAACCAGAAGGACCACAAATCCCATCGCAGCGAAGCTCCATCGCCACCCGGCGAGTGCAATCATTCCCGCCGCGAGAGGTATCGTCACCATTCCGCCAAAATTGTTGCCCGCGGTGACAACACCCATCATCCGACCGCGAGTGGTAGGGAACCACAGGCCAACCAGGCGCCCGACCGGCATCATCGTAGTGCCCGGCACGCCAAGAACGATGAGGATCGAGAAGAGATAGAACTGCCACAGATCCGTCATGATCGCCCGCAAGAAAAATCCGAGTGCGATCGACGCCAGTGAGATTGCCATGATCCATCGCGAACCGTACATATCAAGTAGTCGACCAGTGAACGGAGAGATGAACGCCGTGATCACACCCAGGGTGAGCGAGATATTGATCTGGGTTCGGGTCCACCCAAACTCTTCCTCAAGCGGCGTTATAAAAACGCCAAATGCGAACTGCCCCATGCCGATAGAAGCGGCGAGAGTCAGAAACGAGACAACGGCTATGGGCCAGCCGCGGTAGATGCCCTGACGGGAGGGCTCCTCTGTCGTCGCTTCGGTCTTATTCGCTATGGTGGTCTCCGGGTGTTCGGTAGGGTCTTAGCGCGGGAGTACCACCCGGATTCGGGTGGTACTCGTGATGTCTGGTGAGCGAATCTTATATTTATGCTGGAGGCGCGTATCCCTGGCCCCCGGCAGCCTTGATGGAATTCAATCCCTCTTCGCTGGTGAGGAGAACCGTAGTCTTGAGGTTGGCGATCGCCCCGCCGCCAGCGGCAGCAATCAGGAATGCCGCTGCATCCACGTTGTTTGGAGATTCAATGATAATCACAACGTCGTATTCGCCAAATGCGTAGTAAGCGCTATGAACCTCTGAACCATTGGCTTTCGCCATCGACGAAATTGCAGCGAGTCGGTCTTGCGGATTCTTGATCTGCATTGCCCACGACTCAGATGTGTAACTTGCCTGCACCATGAAAAATGGCATTTCACTCCCCTCCTGAATGTCTAGCGGACGGGAATCGTAGCAGTCAACTCGCTATGAGGTGCTACGGGTCCTCGCGCTTGACCTTCTCGACAGCATGCCAGATGGCGAGACCGAGTCCGATTCCAAACACGACGACAGCAGCGATGTGCTGGTTCAGGAGCAGAAGGATTATCGCGACCGCGAATGGAACCTGTTTGAGGTGTTGTTTGAGAAAATTCACGCGCTATATTCCAATCTGGCCTTGCATGTAATCACGGGCGTATCCAGAGATGATCACACGATCGTCGGCGAGCCTGCACCAGAGGTTACCTCCCCGTTCGGAGAGTTGTCGGGCGGTGAGCGGATTTTTATTGAGCCGCCCCACCCAGTACGGCGTCATGATCGTGTGTGCGGAGCCTG
>DBZV01000157.1:15831-17585 GCA_002311865.1 Dehalococcoidia bacterium UBA1151 | reverse complement strand
ATGATCGTGTGTGCGGAGCCTGTCACCGGATCCTCGTCGATGCCTGCGCCGGGAGCGAAAAATCGCGAGACAAAATCCGTCTCGTCGCCCGGTGCTGTGGCGATGATGTATGGGATATCCAGTCGGTTGATCGCGGCGAAGTCGGGCTTCAGCGATGCCACCTGGCTGTGGTGGTCGAACACCGCCATGATCGTGTGCGTCGCATGCAGCGCACTCGGCGTCTTACCCAGGGCGCTGCCTACCGCCGCCAGCAACTCCGGGTCGGTGACCAGCGGCGCCTCTTGCGCAGGAAAATCCATCTCAAGCCGGTCGCCATCGCGCAGCACCGTAAGCCGACCGCTCCGGGTATGGAACGCCACCGACTCCTCATCAGGCGTCAGCTTGGTCAACACCACATGCCCCGATGCCAGCGTTGCATGGCCGCACAGATCGACCTCAATCCTGGGCGTGAACCATCGCAGATCATACTCACCATCAGGCCGCTGAACGAAGAACGCCGTCTCGGAAAGATTATTCTCCGCTGCAATAGCCTGCATCACCTCATCCGGCAACCACTCCTCAAGCGGGCAAACCGCGGCAGGGTTGCCGGTGAAGACGCGATCGGCGAAGGCGTCGACCTGATAGATGGGGATCTGGGTAGGCATAGTCGGCTAATGGTAGCGGAAGGAGTCAGAAGTCAGCGTGCCGGAATCACCGGCAGAATCAACCGACTCGGCGTCGCACCGCCAACATGCACCGCGTTCCGCGCAACCTTGATGGCCTCTGGACCCTCGTAGCCAATTGGGCCGCCGGAGTTGAGGTTGCGATCGTAGCGTGGGAAGTTGCTGGAGGAGACTTCCATGCGGATGCGGTGGCCGGGTTGGAAGCGGTTGCTGGTGTCCCACATGTCGATGGTGAATTCGTAGACCTCGCCGGGGTTCATAAGTTGCGGCTCGTCGGTGCCGTTGCGGAATCGTGCGCGGCAGATTCCTTCGCAGAGGATGATGGCCTTGCCGTCTGGCTCCACGTCGATCAATGCCGCCGTGAAGTCGGTATCCACGCAGTCGGACGAGCCGAAGATCGTGGCCTTGATTGGTCCGGTTACTTCGATGCCTTCTTTAAGTACGTCAGTCTCGAACACGAGCACATCGTCACGCGTCTCAATCTCACTGCGGTCACGCGGGCCGGTGAGGTCCATCGACTGGTACTGGGCGCCCCAGCTTGGCACCGGGTCGTTGGGGTCGTAATCGAACGAGATTGCGCCTTTGTTGTCCGGTGCCTCGGTACTCAAGCCGCCATCCTCGCTCATGTAGAAGTCTGTCCACTGCGTACGAGCGAGCGGCCACTCTTTCTCGAATCGCCACTCGTTCGCGCCCATTACGAAGAGCTTGATTGGCGGCTCATCGTCCATGCCGGTGTCGATGTTTTTCAGGCGGGTGTCGTACCAGCGCAGGTGCTCAGCAACTGCGTCTCCGGGCGCGTCTGGACCGAACGAACGGTCCTCGAACTCACCGTTCGAGCCAAGTTGCGCCTTGCCCCACGGCGATACCTGGTGGCTCCACGGCCCAATCAGCAGCTTCGTCTTTTCGCGGGCGTCAGACGTACGAGCGTTCGCCTGCCAGCCGTTGAACACGGTGATCGTTTCGTGGAGTAGTGAGTCGTACCAGCCGGTTATGAAGTAGCTGGGCACTTCTACTTCGGAGTACTTGTCACGCAGGCTGTACGACGACCAGAAATCATCGTACTTCTCATGCGCAATGACGTCCCGGTAGTAC
>DBZV01000157.1:0-15720 GCA_002311865.1 Dehalococcoidia bacterium UBA1151 | reverse complement strand
GAGCTGTGCGATGGCCTCCGTCTGCAGTGATTTACGCAGAATTGCCACGAAGAACATGCTCGTGGCCAGCGCAATCACGCCGTCGACGCGGTGGTGACCGTAGTTGTCCTGTTGCGAGGCAATGGGTACGAGGGCCTTCAGGTACTTGCTCCTGAGCGTTGCGGGCGCGCTCTGCGTGAAGCCAGGGTAGGAGAGGCCGAACGTGCCGATGTTGCTGTCGCACCACTCCTGCTCTCCAATCCATTCGTGCGTATCGAAGCCATCCGGGATCTCGCACACGTACGGCACCCACTCGCCATCGGAGTCGTATCGACCTCGGCAGTCCTGCAGCACCACCGCATAGCCGCGCTCCATGAATGCCCGGGTCCATGCGACGTAACGTGGCTCTTGCTTGCCGTAGATCGTGCGGAGCAGCGCCACCGGAAACGAGCCATCACCATGTGGCCCATGGCCATTGGGCAGATAGAGGTCTGCGGACAGGCCCACGCCGTCTCGCATGGGAGTCATGCGGTCCAGCATGAGCCGGAATGGCTGTTCAGTTCCGCCTTTGATGCTCTTCAACGTGGTCGATTCTCCCTCTTGTCGATGTCATCAATCGTACCGCCGCAATGTCATCCTGAGGCCCCGCGAAGGATCTCAGCGTTGCTCGCCGGTATGCCTCATCGACGCGCCCACCGTCATGCGCCACTGAGATTCTTCGACTTCGTTCCGGCTATCGCCTCCACTCCGCTCAGAATGACGCTGTTTGCGAGATGGCTGCGTCGGTTGCGTTCGAGCGTGAGTGTACAGAACCAACCACACTCCCACTTGCCAATCACGCCCCATGCGCCCATCATTCCGCCCACGCAAAGTCGCTATCTCAACAACGCAATCTGCGGAGCACCCTCCATGAAGATCACCGATATGAAAGTTGCAATCATCGGGCAGAACCCGGTGGTTCGGATCATTACCGACGAAGGCATCGACGGACTGGGCGCGGCTGAGACGGCCAAGCACTACCTCAAGTGGCATATCGAGTTTTACAAGGGCGCCATCATCGGCATGGACCCCACTAACGTCGAGCGGGTGATGCTAAACATCCGGCGCATGGGCGCCTTCAAGCCATGGGGTTCGGCGGTGAGTGCCATTGAGGTCGCGCTGTGGGACATTGCTGGCAAGGCCGCAGGCCTACCCATTCACAAGCTGCTTGGCGGCAAGATTCGAGATCGAGTGAGGGTCTACAACGGCAGCAAGCGTAAAGAGGTCATTAACTATTCTCCGGAGTCTTTCGCCGAAAACATGCAGTGGATGAAGGACCAGCCGGAAAACTTCTCGATCATCAAGCAAGGCGTCACGTTCCACAGCCGCATGCCGCGGGATATTCCGAACTACTACTACGGCGAGTACCAGGAGCGGGAGAAGTCTGGGGAGTATGAGTTCGACGGTCGCTACCCCAACCGGGGCAAGCTAACCGAGAGTGGTCT
Organism: Dehalococcoidia bacterium UBA1151; assembly: GCA_002311865.1. Classification (GTDB taxonomy): domain Bacteria; phylum Chloroflexota; class Dehalococcoidia; order Lucifugimonadales; family Lucifugimonadaceae; genus UBA1151. Next base: position 14,257 of record DBZV01000157.1, on the reverse strand, counting down.
GAACTTCACCATCGAGTGCGTGGCCGCGATGAAAGAGGTTTTGGGCGATGAGGTTGGCCTCGCGCTCGACTGCGGCCCCGGCCTCACCGTGCCGGATACGCTAAAACTTGCACAGGCGTTGGAGCCGTTCAACCTGATGTGGATGGAAGACACCATGACCGGCGACTATACCCCGTACGTTACGCCAGAGCTGTTCCTTCAGGTCACACCGAACACGTCCACACCCATCCACACGGGCGAGCAGATCTACCTGCGCAACAACTTCAAGGAACTGGTCGAGCAGCATGCAGTTGACGTGCTTGGTCCTGACCCGTTTGACGTCGGCGGTATCGCTGAGCTCAAGTGGATCGCAGAGTTCGCAGACATGCACGGAATTCTCATGGCGCCACACGGCACTGGCGATGGGCTGATCGGTCTTGCAGCACTGGTACAAGTCTCCGCAACAATGCCAGACAACTACATCGCATTTGAACTACCGTCGGGCAAACCATCGTGGTGGAACGACATCATCGTTGGCCTACCCAACCCCATCGTGAAGGACTCGCACATCGAGGTCTGGGACACCCCCGGCCTCGGAATCCACTTCGACGTGGATGCTGCAAAGCAGTACCTGCGCCCGGAGGACGCTGACTTCTTCGATTAGGAAATCACTCTGGAGCGGGTGTGGCGAGGCTCCCTTGCGTCGTCGCGATTCTCGATTAGGCGTCCTGAGGTCCTCGAAGGTGGGCCGTTCATAATTCGAGCTGGCTCAGCCACTATGCGTGTATCGCGTTGATTCGCAACATTGGGTGCGCCCCTGTTTGCCACGGACAATCTGCTGGTTTATTCTCCCTGTGGAGATTGCATTCATGCCAGCTAAGGGACAATGCGGTGTTGATCCCGGCCCTCGCGTAGCCCTCAAATGCAGTATATTCGGGTCCGGCATGGAGTAACCATTCCGGGCCTAATCGCGTATCCCCCAGTCAGCCCGGGACAGTGATGGCCATCTCGCCCATAATACTGCTGCGGAGCTATCCAGCTTGAGGGGAGTCCAGAATTTGCGTGTTGGGTTCGTAGGCGCAGGCAGACGGGCGGTTCATCACGTCCGAGCATTCCATGAAATTGACGGTGTCGAACTAGTAGCGGTTTCGGATCCTGTCGAATTGGCTCGGCAGAGCGTGATGGAGGAATTTGGAATCGACCATGGATATGCCGACACCGAGATGATGCTCGACCAACACGACCTCGAGGCTATAGTGGTTGCTGCGCCTCCTCACCTCAACGTGGTGGCAGCCAAACCCTCGGTTGAGCGCGGGATCGATACTCTCGTCGAGAAGCCACCAGGCATCACAACGGAAGAGGTTTCTGAGTTGGCAGATTTGGCCGCAAAAAGTGGAGCTCGCGTAATGGTGGGGCTCGATCGGCGATTCAATCCCTGGATTACTGCCGGTGTCAGGGCCGTAAGAGGGCGAGGCCCCATTCGGCAGCTTGTCGGTGAGTTTCACAAGGACCCGGCCGAGTTTTTTGGCCGTGGACTCAGCGAGGATATGCTCGATGCGCTCGTGTTTGAATCGCCGATTCACACCTTCGATATCCTTCGCCATATTGCCGACTCGGAGGTAGCCACCGTATCTGCCCACGCTGCCAGGCGACGAATTCAATATCGGGACGTTCACGCAGCGATGATCATGTTCGAGAACGGCATCGTTGCTCAGTTCACCGCCAACTACACAACCGGCGGACGGCTGGAGCGGTACGAGATTCATGGCGATGGCATATCGGCCTACCTCGAAGGTGTGTCTGAGGGGTGGTTACTGGTGGATGGCGAGCGCCAGGAATTGAAGCCGGACTCGGAGGCCCGAAGCTGGGAATTGCAAAATCGGCACTTCGCCGACTGTCTGCGCTCTGGTGCGGATTTCAGCCCGGGATGTGACATATCCGACGCAGTCAAGACCATCGCACTCGGCGAGCAATTATTGAGCCACACAGAATAGGGGACTTCATCCGCCGCTGATCACTGCGCTAAAATCCTTGGATGCCAAATATCCCAAATAACAATGATGCCCACGTACGCAGCCTTTTCGCCGACCGTATAGGCGGTGAACAGTACGGACTTTCAGACGAGATTTACAAGTTCGAAAAGATTAAACGCGCCCGGCAGGCCGCTGAGCGGGATAAGCCGGACCGGCTCCTGATCAACCTTGGCGTTGGCGAGAACGACGAAATGGCAGCGCCATCTGTGCGTGCAACGCTGACTCATGAGGCGAGCCAGCCGGAAAATCGCGGCTATGCCGATAACGGCATCGATGAGTTCAAGACTGCGGCTGCCAGTTTCATGTCGGCGGCGTACGGCGTGGATATCTACCCCGACTCAGAGATCAACCACTCCATCGGCTCCAAGCCTGCGCTGGCTATGCTGCCAATGGCGTTTATCAATCCCGGTGACGTGACTCTCATGACAGTGCCCGGGTACCCGGTGGCCGGCACCTACTCGGCCTACCTGGGCGGTGAGGTCCACAAGCTGCCGCTATTGGTGGAGAACGCCTTCCTCCCAGACCTGGCATCGATCCCTGCCGACGTCCTCAAACGCGCCAAGATGATGGTGCTCAACTACCCCAACAGCCCCACCGGTGCGATCGCCACGGAAGGATGGTTCAAGGATGTCATCGAGTTCGCGCTGCAGAACAATATCACCATAGTTCACGACGCGGCTCACGGGCTCCTGAGTTATGAGCAAGAGCCGCTGAGCTTCCTTGCGGTGGATGGTGCGAAAGAGGTGGGCGTTGAGGTCCATTCGCTCTCCAAGGGCTTCAACATGATCGGTTGGAGAATTGGCTGGGTCTGCGGAAACTCAACGGTAGTCAGCGCGTTCGCCGATATCAAAGACAATACAGACTCAGGGCAGTTCATCCCAATCCAGAAAGCCGCCGCAGTCGCGCTTGGTGATGCGTCCATCTACCAGGACGTCCAGGCGAAGTACCAACGACGCCTCGAGAAGTTGGTGACAGTTCTCAACGCGGCTGGTTTCGACTGCAAGATGCCCGGCGGAACCTACTTCTTATACGCACAGAACCCCGTCGGTGCGGGTGACTCAGTGAAGTTCGCATCGGCAGAAGAGGCTACGAACCACTTCATCAGCGAAGCCGGAATCCTCACAGTCCCCTGGGATGACGCCGGAGCATTCCTCCGCTTCTCCGCCACCTACGACGCCGATGGCGAAGCGGAAGAAGATGAGCTGATGAAGTTGCTGGGCAGCAGGCTGGCCGCGCTGAATCTGCGGTTTTAGCTTTGCCCGCCCACTCTCCATGGGGAGAAGGGGCAAACCGAATCACACGATCGTCTTCGCGTCTGACTTTCTTATTGACGTGCGTGGGTCGGTGAAGACTTCAGGCCTCAGTGCCATTCCCAGGCCGGGTTCCGTCGGCGCAGCTACCTCACCAAACTCGATATCTGGCATGCGGTCCACGATGGTTGGGTACCAGCCGGAGTTGTAAGCCCGTACCGTCTCCTGGATGAAGCCGTTGGGCAGGTTGATCGTCAGGTGCACCCCGGCCATCAGCGTCACCGGGCCGGTGCAGTCGTGCGGGGCCACGGGGAGCTTGTATGACTCCGCCATAGTGGCTATCTTCTTCGCCTCGGATATTCCGCCGCACCACGTGATATCTAGCATGCAGATGTCGGTTGCACGGCGCTCGAACATCTCCCGAAATGCCTCACGGGTGGCGATGGTCTCACTGGCGCAGATCGGAATGTTGACCTTTGAGCGGAAGTCGGCCAGCGCATCCATGTTGTTCATGGGGATGGCGTCCTCAATCCACATCAAATCGTACTCTTCAAGGGCGTGTGCGATGCGCAATATCGCAGGCATCGACCATAGCGAGTGCATCTCCGCCGCAATCTGAATCTTGTTCCCGACGCGCTTGCGAATTTTGTCGAACGGCTCAATGCCCTTCTTTAGATTCTCCAGCGATATACGCTGGCCATCTGTTTCATCGTAGAACTGGTCGAACGGCCAAATTTTCATCGCGGTGATGCCCTCCGAAAGGAGGCTTTCCGCAAGGTCGTCGGCGTTGTTCAGGAACGCCCGCATGTCCTCATACGGACCCTCGTCTCCGGATTGAGCGACGTTCCCGGACAGGTTCAAGGCGGTCTCACCAGAATCCGCGGTGTAATCCTCGCCAGATCCCGAGGTGCGCATGCCGTACCGATAGCCAGCGCAAGTGTTGTAGATCATCACGCGCTCACGTGACGGACCGCCCAGCAGTTGGTGAATGGGTTGGCCCGTCGCCTGACCGAAGATGTCCCACAGTGCTACGTCGATCGCCGATATTGCCCGCATCTCGGCGCTTCGTGTCAGATCGGCGCCCGTCATGTTCCGGATATTGGTCCAGTGCGCCTCGATGTGGAGTGGATCTTTGCCAATCAGATAGGGAGCAAAGTCAGCGTGTATCAGCGCCTCAACGGCCTCCACACCAAACGATGTTTCACCAAGTCCAGTGACCCCGTCATCGGTGTGAATCTGCACCCAGGTAAGCGCCGGGTACTCAGCGTTCAGAATCGTATCAATTGAGGTGATCTTCACAGTGTCGACACCTCTCTGATCAGGTTGCTGTCTGCAAGGAACGATGGCAGGAATTCTGTGCCAATGCCGTCGCCTTCCGGTGGCAGGAAGTGGCCGTTATCCATTGGCGCCAGTCTCTGCACAATCTCCCGGTACCACGTTGCGTTGTACGCCCGCACCGTCTCCTGCAGGAACGAGTTCGGCATGTTCAGGCTCAGGTGGATGCTGAACATCAGAGTTATGGGTCCAACGCAGTCGTGCGGCGCGGTTGGCAGGTTGTATACCTCTGCCATGGAGGCGATTCGCCGGGCCTCGGAAATGCCGCCGACCCATGAGATATCGAACATGCAGATGTCCATCGCTTTTCGTTCGAACATTTCGCGGAAGTGCCAGCGCGTGGAGATCATCTCCGACGCTGTAACCGGCTCACGCACCTGTTTGCGGAAGTCGGCCAGGGTATCGATGTTGTCCATACGCACCGGATCCTCGTACCACATGGGCTGATACGGCTCCACAGCTTGAGCAATTCGAATTGCGCTGGGCAGGTTCCAAAGAGAGTGCATCTCCAGCGCAATATCCATCCGGTCACCAACGGCAGCTCTGATCTTCCGGAATGGCTCCAGACCCTCATCTACCTCCTCCAGCGAGATGTACTGGCCGTTGGTTTTGCTAACGAACTGGTCGAAGGGCCAGATCTTCATCGCCGTAACGCCCTCGCCGAGAAGGTCCTCGGCCAGCTTGCCAGCGTCGGTCATAAACGCGTGATGATCTTCGTATGGCTGATCAGGCCGATGCTCGATCGAACCCGGCTCACCGCGTCCCAATCTCTTCACACCGTACGCGTAGCCGGCGCATGTGTTGTAGACACGAATCTTCTCGCGCGTCAGGCCGCCCAGCACCTGGTAAAGTGGCAAGTGATTGCGCCGGGCGAAGAGATCCCAGAGGGCCATGTCCACGCCCGAAAGCACCCGCATCTCAACGCCACGCGAGCGGTGCGTCATTCCCAGCCGGTTGATTTCACGCCAGTGGCGATCCAGCCGATCTGGATCCTTGCCAAGGAGATAGGGTGCAACGTCATTGTGGATGAACGCCTCAACCGCCTCCGGCCCAAACGACGTCTCCCCGTGCCCGGTTACGCCATCGTCCGTTGTCAGGTTGACCCACACCACCTTTGGATAATCAGGGTGTGTGAGAGTTTCGATCTGTGTAATCCGGCTGGAGTTAGCCACGGTCAACCTTCGTCACTTTACGGGGTTCGCTACTGGTCCTCGTCTGAATACCTACGCTTTGAATCCGCACTCAGCACAGTCGGTCCACACATGTTCTGCTGGTGGCAACGCAATTGCGAGCCTCAGCGAACGCCCATCGCCGATGTTCTGGATATGGTGGACAGAGCCGCGCGGCACAAACACGATATCGTCCTTCTCCGCCACGATGGTGGTCCCGCCGGTCAGCTCCCACTGTAACGTGCCTTCCATCACCACCCAGTACTCATCGAATTCGCGGTGCCAATGAGGCCTGTTCCCGGTCCCCGGCTTATTGGCGATGAGCGTCACAAAATTCCGCTCGTCAGCAATTATCAGTTTGGACCAGTTCGGCTCCCCCATCTCTTCGCAAACCTCCGACACGCGCGTGCGCAGCATATTGGGAGAGACGGTGTTGACCACTCTGGGTTCAATTGGGCCCTCGACTTGATCATCAATGTGAAGTTCTTGCATCGGTAGCTCCTGTGTAATTCTGAAGTACGCGGGAATCTACCACAGGCGGGGCCGAGATTAATTCCCTGTCGGCGGTCTTCTATGGCGTGGCAATGGCCATAAGTCGGAGTAGGATCATGATCGCTTTCACCCATCGCGAACAGCTAGTTCATAGGAATGGCGCTGACATGGCAACACTCACAGGCAAGATAACCGATTCGGCAACCGGGGATCAGATTGAGGCGAGGGTTCAGGTCATCGGCCCCGGCGGCCAGGTGTTGGCGCCGGGTGACGCCATGTTCAAAGTGGGTCCGGGTGATCCGTTCTTCTACTCAGATGGTGAGTTCGCGCTGGATATCCCCCGCGGTTGCTCCCAGATCGTCGTCGAGCGCGGTACGGAGTTCACGCCGTGGAAGAGCACCGTTGAGGCCGATAAGAACGGCACCATCGCACTGGACGTCGATCTTTCCCGCTGGAGTTCGCTTCCAGAGCAGGGGTGGCATCCCGGAAACACCCACATTCACTACGATGAGAAGGAGGGGGATCCAGACCGGCGACTCGCCTATGACTCGCGCGTGGAAGACTTGCGGATGACCGCCATCAGCGTACTGAAGCGATGGGAGTTAGAGTACGCCACCAACAAGTATCCGCCGGGAATGCTGACGCAGTTCACAGACACGCACCACTACGTCCAGAACGGCGAAGAGACCAGGCACAATGCCGGCGCGTCACACGGTATTGGCTACGGCCATGTGATGCTGCTCAATATCAAGAACCTGGTCGAGCCAATGAGCCGCGGGCTGCTAGTCGATGCGTTTGCACCGGACTACCCGCCGCTTTCTTACGCCTGCGACGATACAAAGACGCAGGGCGGTATCGTCATCTGGTGCCACAACGGCCAAGGCATGGAGGCGCCAGTTGCGGCCGCGCTGGGCAAGGTCGACGCGATGAACCTCTTCGATCCGTGGTGGAGTGATGTCGAGTACGACCTCTGGTATCACATGCTCAACTGCGGAATAAGGCTCCCAGCCTCCACTGGCTCCGACTGGTTCGTCTCATCAGCTAATCGCGTTTACACGCACTCTAGCCCAGATTTTGAGTACGCCGATTGGCTTCAGGGCCTGCGCGACGGCAACACATTCATCACAAACGGCGCGGCAATAGGCATCAGCGTAAATGGCCAGCCGCCGGGAGCGACGATCAGCGCAAGCAACAACGAGAAACTTGTGGTTGAAGTGACGTGGAACTCTCACTACGCGATTGATCGCGTGGAATTGATTCAAAACGGCGAAGTCGTGAAATCGCAGGACCTCCCGGCTGGCTCTACGGATGGAAAGCTTGAGACCGGCATCTCGGTGGAATCGGACGGGTGGGTCGCTGCACGCCTCGGAAGCAGCGCCCGGGACAGCTTTGCGCAGGCTATGTGGGCGCACACAAGCCCGGTTTACGTTGAAGTTGGCGGAATCAAATCGAGTGCGGCAATCGACTCAGCGCGATATTTCTTAGAGCAAATCGACACATCATTATCGTGGATCAATACCGGCGCCAAGTTTTACACCGATTCCCATCGCAAGGAAGTGCTTGATCTTTTCGCGCAGGGTAGGTCGGAGTATTACGCCATAGCCCGTCATTAGTTACCCATCACTTATGGGTGCATCATCATTTGCGGAGATTGTGGACATTGAATTTTGATCCAACGCCGATCTTGCATCTTCAATCGTCCACGGGAGGCACGGTGTCAGAACTCTCTGATCAATTTCTTGCCCAGCAGCAGAATATTGAGGCCGCCGGAGAACCGCGCTCCCGACTCAAGGACATCTCACCGGAGTAGCCAGCGCGCAGTTCCTTTCTGCACGCTTCCTCGTCGTTCGATAACCTGCGCCTCGCACACTATTGAAATGCGAGGAACCTATGCCGATGATCTTTGGCTTTGGTGAGCATCGACGTCAGCTGCTTGAGTCTGAGGTCGAGCGCATTAGGGCGGAGTTACCAACTCTTGGTATCGAACGCGCCTATCTGATTGGCGATTTCGCCAAAGGTTTGGTGAAACCTACCACCGGTCTGGAGTTCCTGGTGGTCCACAATACCGATGCTCCTTACATCTCACGGGCGGACTTCTTCACCAGTCACATCCTGCCCCGTGCTGGTTGCACCTGGTACGTATATACCGCGAAAGAGTTTGAAACGCTCAGCAGCCAAGATGGGCCTGTCGCCCGCGCAATGAACTACGGAGAGGAGATCTATGCCGCCTGACCGAGCAGGTGATGACGCCCAACGCTGGCTAAACCAGGCCAGACGCGATATTGAGGACGCCAAGTTCAATGTAGAGGGTGGCCGATATTCCGTTGGCTGTTTCCTCGCGCAGCAGGCTGGAGAGAAGATCGTCACTTCCTACCTCTACTTCCGTGGCGCGGATGACGTTTGGGGCCACTCCCTGAGTGATCTCTGTGAGGACGCCATGGCTTTTGACCCCGGCTTCGACGCCTTGAAGGCAACCGCGGCGCTGCTGGACAAGTACTTTGAGATGACCCGCTACCCGACCGGACTGCCAGGCGGTATTCCAGCCGACGCCTTTGATGAGTCAGATGGCGTACGTGCTGTCCAAATTGCAAATGAAGTTCTGGACTTTACCGTTCCTAGGATGGAGTAAGGCGAGACAAGTATGAACACCGGATTCGCTATTCCGCAGGTATTCCCTGATGGGACTATCGACCTAGATGAGATTCGCAACATCGCGCTTAAAGCCGAGGCGCTCGGTTTCGACGATCTCTGGACGCAGGAGCAGGTTGTTGGGAGCAGCAATTCACTTGAGCCACTCAGCCTCTTCAATCCCGGCGATGGTCTTGCCGCAAGCGGTCCGGGCCCACACAGGCTATCGGCTGAGTAGCAGAACACCCGTGTTCCGTTTGACCCCCCAAGGGGGTCACCCTAGAATGCGCATGACACCCTGCAATTAGAGACAGGGTTATCGCTCCCGGAGGACCAACTGTGACGACCATATCCAAATCACGTGGCGAAGTTGCAACTGGCATCGCCCTCTACGCCCATCTGCTGCGTCGGGCAGGCTTTTCAGCCAGTCGCGCCCAGCTTGAGGATTACGCCAATCGACCGTACGAAGAGGTCGTTGAAGAACTTCTGAATCCGCAGGACAAGCCGGAGATCGATGAGGATCTTCTTAAGCGGTACTACCCGCACTACGGCAGCATTGATAACTACAACGGTGCCGGAGGCGGTCGCTGGTACTATCGGATGATCAATTCTGAGCGTCAGCTTCAGGAGAAGATCGCGCTGTTCTGGCATCACGTCTTCGCCACCGCATGGCATAAAACTGAGCACTCGCCAACCATCATTCGCCAGATTGAGCTGTTCCGCCAGAATGGACTCGGCAAGTTCGAGGACATCCTTCTTGACCTCTCCAGAGATCCGGCGATGATTCACTGGCTGGACAACAACCAGAATCACTCCTATCGCATCAATGAAAACTATGGCCGCGAGCTCATGGAGCTCTTCTCCCTGGGCATCGGCGCGTACTCTGAACACGATATCAAGGAGGCCGCCCGGTCCTTCACCGGATGGACCTACCGCCAGCCAATGCCGCTCTACCCCTACGGCGCCTGGGAGGCGGACTACAGCTACGATCCAGACGATCATGATGATGGCGAGAAGACGTTCCTTGGCCACATAGGTAACTTCAACGGCCAGGACATCGTTGGAATAATCGTCGAAGAGGAGTCAGCCGCGCGCTTCATCTGCCGACATCTCTACAACTTCTTCGTCGCCGATGAGCCGCAGGTACCCGCATGGAGCATCGAGCCGCCACAGGACACCGAGGCGATCGACATCATGGTCAACGCCTACTTTGAGTCTGGTCACGAGATTCGCAGCGTACTTCGAACCATGTTCAACTCAGACTTCTTCAAGGCCTCCGCCTACCAGCGGGTGAAGAGCCCTGTTGAGTTTGTAACTGGGGTGATAAAGCTCTCTGGCGAGTACACAAACCCGGATCCCGGACTCGGCGAGCTGGGAGCGGCATCAACCGCGATGGGGCAGGAACTCCTGAACCCCGCCACGGTTGAAGGCTGGCACACCGGCAAGGAGTGGATCGACGGCGGCACGCTCAACGAGCGCGTTAACTTCGCAGTCGAGCACGTTCAGAAGATGGACGCTCCCGGTGTGATCTATATCTCTGACCGGCTAGCAGAGCTGGGCGACTCGCTATCACCGGAAGAGCTGCTCGATGGATGCCTCGATCTCGTTGGCCCTCTTACAGTCAGCGATGAGACTCGTGAGGGCCTGCTGGAGTTCGCTACTTCCATCGGAGACACCAACTTTGGCGCTGGCGCGGACCGTGACGCCATAATGGCAAACGTAAGCCATATGCTCCGCCTCATCGTCGCAGCCCCTGAATACCAGTTCGGATAATAAAAAATCACTGTTCGCAAATTAGTCCAGAAAAAGTAGTCTAGCGAATCTGGCTGGATGGCTGGGAGATAAAGATGGCCTCAAACGGCGCTAACGGCAAGAAAAAAGATCCGGTATTGGTAGTCATCCAACAATCGGGTGGCAACGACTTCCTCAACACGGTCATTCCGTTTGAGAACGGCCACTACTGGGACTCACGCGAGACCATACGCATCGAGCGAGACAACATGATTCCGTTCACCGACGACCTCGCATTCCACGGCTCACTGGCCCCGTTCAAAGAAATTTACGACGCTGGCGATATGGCCATCATCCAGGGCATTGGTTATGAGAACTCCAGCCGCTCGCACTTCCGCGGCATGGACATCTGGCACACCGCAGAGCCCACCGGAGTCGGTACGGAAGGCTGGCTCGGCCAGGTGATCCGTCAGATCGACCCGGACAAGAAGAACGTTCTCACCGGCGTAAGCTTCGGCCGCGGTCTCCCCCGCGCAATGGCCGCCCCCGGCGTCCCCGTCGCCTCCGTCGGCAACCTCGACAACTACGGCATCATGACCCCCGTCGAGGTCGAAGAAGAGCGCATCAAGGACCTCGATATCTTCAAGCGCATGTACACCCCCGCATTCGGCTCCGGCGTGGTGATGAACTATCTGGGCCAGACAGGCCGCGACTCGCTGGCCGGCGCTGATATCCTCAAGCAGGCGCCCGAGATGTACCAGTCGACGGTCGAGTACGAAGATAACTCCATCGCCCAGGCGCTGCGAGACGTCGCCCGCGTACACCTGGCAGGGTTAGGCACGCGCATCTTCTACACGCAGCACGGCGGCTACGATCACCACGCCCAGGGACTGCCAGCACACGAGAAACTACTTGCTGAGTTGAGTGGCGCAATCAAGGACTTCCTCGACGACCTGCGCCAGCACGATGCAGCGGACAACGTGATCATCCTAGTTTTCACGGAGTTTGGACGACGAATGAAGGATAATGGCAGCGGAACCGACCACGGCTCAGGCGGCGGCGCATTCCTGATCGGTGACCCCGTATCCGGTGGCCTGTACTCCGAGTATCCGTCCATCGACCCTGCCGACTGGCTCAATGCTGAAGACATGAGACACACAATTGACTTCCGCAGCATCTACGCCACCATCCTCGAACAGTGGATTGGCGTGGAGTCGCAAGACATAGTCCGCGGCAAATACGAGCAGATCAAGCCGTTCGTGGCGGCATAGGAGGCGATCATGGTAATTGCAGCCAAACCTGAAAACACAACCGACACGCGCCCACACGCGCTCCTGCGCGCAGGATTCCCGTACCTGACAACCATCGGCATGCGCCGGGTAACGTGGTTTCCGGTCGACGTCGCAGTCGGCAAAGAGGGCCGCGTCTACACACTCGACCGCACACAGAACACCGGCGGATACATACGCTGCATCAACTGGGACGATGAAGATCTGGGCGCATTCGGCGGCAGTGAGCTGACCTGGCCATCGTCATTCGTGGTCGATGAAGACGAAAACTTCTGGATCACAGATGAGGCCAAGAACCAGGTCATCGTGATCGATCGTGAAGGCACTCTCCTTAAGTCGTGGGGCGAAAAAGGCTCCGACGAAGGCCAATTCGACCGCCCCGGCGGCATCACCTTTGACAACGATGGCAATGTAGTGGTTTCAGACGCCATCAACGGCCGTGTCCAGCGATACACGCGTGATGGAGAACTCCTCCAGACGATCGGCTCGCAGGGTTCGGGCGATGGTGAGCTCGATAGCCCCGCCGGCCTGGCAGTTGACGAGCGCGGCGATATCTATGTGGCCGACTGGGGCAACCACCGCGTCTCGCAGTTCACCGCGGACGGCACGTTCAAGCAGACCATGGGCAAACACGGCAGCGTCGATGGCGAGCTAAACCGCCCCGCGGGCATCTGTGTTGATTCCGACGGCGATGTATACGTAGCCGATTGGGGCAACAACCGCGTAGTGCAGTTCGACCAGAACGGTCGCTACGTCTACAAATTCACCGGCAACTCAACACTCTCCAAAATGGGCCGCCGCTACATCGAAACCAGCCCTCGAGTCCTCCGTATCCGTGAAATGGGCAAATTGGAAGAGTTAGAAGTCCTTCGTGCCCCGCGCTCCTGCCTGATGGACAGCGAAAACCGCCTCCTCATTCCGGACTTCGGATCGCACCGAATCCAGGTCTACAAAAAAGAGGCCTACCCCCTCACGGAGACCGAGATCGCGCCCGTCATGGAGACGGTGGACCTCTACACGGTCTGATCAAAGCCGCCGAGGCGGCGGCACGCGGCTCCGCGATACCCTTCTAGGTGATGCTGAACCTCACCGGAAAGCTCAAGGCGCTCGCATCGCTTTTCGCGATAGCGTTCCTCATCGCGTGTGCCGCAGACGTATCAACACCTGCCGCGTCCACTCAAGTCCCACCAGGTGCAACGCAAGTGGAATCAACAGTCGCCACATCAGAACAGGTAAACGCCAACCCAGTCAGAGCCCCCCAGAGCCCAGCGCCCGTGAGCACGCCGCCGCCAGCGACGCCATTGAGACGGCCCACACAGTTCGTGCCGCTCGACGACCCTGTTTTCGCCCGAGCCGATCAGCGGACGAACCTTCCAGACTCAGCGTTCGTTCTGGGCCTCGACCTCGCCGGTGAGCAGCGGGCGTATCCGCTCCAGATGATGGCCTACCATCACATCGTCAACGATACGGTGGGCGGCAACCCAACTCTCATCACCTACTGAATTCTCTGCAATTCAGGGGTCGGGTTCGACTCTATGGTTCAGGGGCGGCAGCATACGTTTGAAGTCGCCGGGTTGGTGCGCGGCGTCTTCACAATGTTCGACCGTGAGACGGGCACAACGTGGAACCACTTCGACGGCAAAGCGATAAAAGGTCCGCTGGACGGCGTCCGAATGGAGCTTGTGTCGCTCGAAATGCTGACATTTGGGGAGTGGAAACGCCGCCACCCCTACGCCGTCGTGCTGAGTGGTGAAACGGGATTCGAGTCTCGATACCGGGAGTTCGTTCCCGGCAGTCGGGTCGGTGCTCCCCACAACTTCGAGGACCTGCGTCTACCGGTAAATGCGCTGGTGATAGGCGTCGAATCCGGAGAAGATTACAAGGCGTATCCGCAGGAGTTGATGACCGGAGCCAGAGCCGTCGTCAACGACGTCGTGGGAGGACAGCCCATTGCCGTATTCCACGATGAGATCACCGGCGGCGGACTCGCCTACGCACGATCGCTTAACGGCCAACTACTTACGTTCAATTTGGCAACCACCGAGCCGAACTGGACAGCAATCGATGAGCAGACCGGCTCAACCTGGGATTCGCAGGGTCGAGCCATCTCAGGCCCGCTTGCCGGCTCACAACTGGACTGGGTGAGCTCGTTCATAACCGAGTGGTACGGCTGGGCCGATTTCCATCCCCAAACCGAAATCCTCGGCACCCCAACAGACTGGACCGACGTTACAGGCCCTCCAACCGGCCAATTCGGATTCTGATCCCGCCGCCCCACGCCATCCGGCTTTCCAGCGAAGGCCGGGGGATGGGTTCACATTTGAAGTGCAACACCTGCTCGTGGAACAACT